>MHEA01000232.1:2507-2865 GCA_001805085.1 Nitrospirae bacterium GWC2_57_9 | reverse complement strand
AGTTCGGGTATGTGGCGATCGTGTACGACCTGCTCGCCGCAACGCCCATCCTGCTGACGGTGGGGGTGTTCCTGGCAGCGCGCTACGGGAGCGGCAAGTCTGTTTCATTCGCCTCCTCCTTCGCCCGCGTGCTCAAACTGCCGCCGATCTGGGGCGTGGCCGCGGGGCTCGCCGTGAATGTGGCAGGTACCCCGGTCCCGCAGCTCGTGCTGGATACGGCCGGGATGATGGGGAAGGCGGTCATTCCCGTCATGATATTCACCGTGGGTCTTGCCCTCGATTTTCGAGATATCCGGCGGCTGCCGTCGGTGATGCCGGCGCTCGCGATCAAGCTTGTCGCATCGCCGGTCCTGGCCTG
>MHEA01000232.1:0-2470 GCA_001805085.1 Nitrospirae bacterium GWC2_57_9 | reverse complement strand
CTCAAAGCGGTTACGATCGAAGGGGCGATGCCGGTCATGGTGCTTTCGCTCGTGATCGCCGACGAATTCGAGCTCGACGTGCCGCTTGCCGCAGCCTGCATTGCCGCTTCAACCGTGCTGCTATTCGTTACGATGCCGGTGATGATGCAGTTATTGTTTTAGCTTTTCCGGAGAAATCCAAAGCTCTCCTAAACTCATGCTCGACGGATTCGTGTTTGGAGCTTATTGGAGATTTGGGGGCTTGAGATCTGGTTCTTCCTGCGAGGTGTTTCATGAACGACAAACACGGACATTCCCATCAGCACGACGAACACTGCGGCCACGGCCAGGCTGATCACGGTCACGGCGAGCATGAGCACGGGCTGGTGCAAGTTACCATCGAGCTCGAGGACGAGCATATTCCCGCGCTCGACGAAGTTGCCGCCGAGCTGACGCGGGACCTGAAACAGAACTGGGACCGGGGAGCGGTGGTGCGTCTGGCCCTGAGCGAGTTCTTCTCCCGCAGGGGCAAGATCACGTAAACGGCAGTCGCCCGACACAGGGTCGGCTCGGGGCCCAGGAACAGCCGTTTCCGGGGTCCCGATAGGGTTCGGAAGCGCATCCTCGGGGCTTCCTTAATTTCTTGCGGAGGCTTTTCATGGCCTATGTGAAGACCGGAAACAAGCCCTACCTGATCGATATCCATGTGCATGGAGCGGATGATATCGATACGCGCACCAGGCGGCAGGACGATATCCACCGGATCGCGTTCAAGCACGCGGAACGGGGCACGGGGGCGATCCTTCCCACGGTCTATCCCGGGCCGCTGCCGGCCATGCG
The DNA here is from genome assembly GCA_001805085.1 of Nitrospirae bacterium GWC2_57_9. Lineage (GTDB taxonomy): Bacteria > Nitrospirota > UBA9217 > UBA9217 > UBA9217 > MHEA01. The sequence goes on along the minus strand of MHEA01000232.1, from coordinate 1,651 downwards.
GGAGAACATGGATGCAGTGCGCCGGGCCATGGAATCCCAGCGGCAGGGCGCCCGGATCCTGGGTGTCCATCTCGAAGGCCCGTTCCTGAATCCCGACCGGGCAGGGTCCCTGGACAGGAAGAATTTTGCCGATCCTTCCGTCGAAATGCTGGCACAGCTGGCCGAGGATTTCGAGGACATCATCAAGCTCATCACGATCGCACCGGAGCTGCCCGGGGCTCTCAAGGTGATCGAGGAATGCCGGACCAGGGGTTTTCTGGTGCAGATGGGCCACAGCGACGCCTCCTTCGAGCAGGCCGAAGAGGGGAAACGGGCAGGCGCCACGGGCATCACCCACATCTTCAACGCGATGCGGGGCTTCCATCACCGGGAGCCCGGACTCGCCGGCTTCGGGCTGATGGACGAGGATATCTATGTGGAGGTCATCGCCGATATGGCCCACCTCCATCCCCAGAGCCTCAAGATGCTCCTGGATATGAAATCATCGGACAAGATAATCCTCATATCCGATTCCGTCAAGGGGCCCGGGTGGGGAAGCGGCGCCATACGCGGGCCCGGGGGAACGCTCATGGGCAGCGGCATAGCCCTGGCAGACGCTATGAAGAACCTTATTGCCCTTGGTGTTCACCCGGACCGGGCGCTCCAGTTCGCATCGGACAATCCCCGGAAATACCTGGACAACGTCAGGTTCTGATCGCGATAATCGTAAGAAGAAAACGGGGAAAACCAAAATAGAACTTTGACACGGATAAAAGCCGATAAAAATATGATTTTCACTGACAGGATTGATCCGTGTGAATTCAGGAGTGAGCGTATTCCCCGCAGCTTGCTGAGGGAAATGTGAGCGAATACGATAAGGTTCCAAACCTTAAGAATCGAGATTCCCTGCATAGCCTATACGAACCTTCATTTGCTGCAGAGAGCCCAATCATAGAGATATTTAATTCGAGATATTTAATCCGACGTTACTGTGTCAAATTCTTAAGCTCTGGTTTTCAGTCCGTCTCAGTTGACTTCTCTCGCACAAGCCTCATCCCCATGTCATGAATCGTTGTACTTGGGTTTCTTCTTTAGTCATGCATCCTGTCAACCTTCTTATCTTCGACCTCGACGGAACCCTCGTCAATACCCTTGAGGACATTACTGCCTCGCTGAATTATACCCTTTCGAAGTTCGGCAGGCAGCCACTGCCGATGGACAGGGTACGCCGGTATGTCGGCGACGGGCTGACCGCACTGCTGCAGCGGGCGCTCGGCGAACGCCGGGAGTTCCTCGATCAGGCACAGGCCGTCTACACGGTGCACTACAGCAGGAACCTCTCCCGGCGGTCCCGGCTGTATCCCGGGGTGCGCGAGACGCTGGAGCATTTCAAAGGCCTGCCCATGGCCGTAATCAGCAACAAGAGCAGCGAGTTCATCGGACCCCTGCTCGGGCACTTCGGCATCCTTCCCTATTTCAAAGAGATCGTCGGCGCGGATTCGGGCCTGCTGCTGAAGCCTGCGCCTGATGCCCTGCTTCGGGTCATGGCAGCGTTCAACGCGCCCGGCGACCGGACCGTCATGGTCGGCGACGGGACCACCGACATCCGGGCCGGCAAAGCGGCCGGATGTATTACCTGCGCCGCGGCCTACGGGTTCCGGTCCGAAGGGGA
>MHEA01000231.1:17644-20044 GCA_001805085.1 Nitrospirae bacterium GWC2_57_9 | reverse complement strand
CTGGAGCTCGGAGATCAGTTTTTCCTGCTCTGCCTCGAGCGCCACACGCCGGGACACATCGCGGGCAACTCCGATGAACCCCGCCACGTACCCGTCGATCACGTAGGGTTGCTTGTTGATCTCGAGCCAGACAACCCCACCGTTCTTATGCTTCACTTCGACCTTGTAAGAGGACCCTGCCTTAGCCGTTCTCAGCATGTCGTTGGTCGTGTCGATGCCTGCCTGGTTCTCCGGATTATCGGTATAATGCTGCGAATAATGGCCTTGCCATTCCTGAGGAGAATATCCGGTGATGTGCTCCACCGACGGCGATATATAGGAAATGACGCCCCGGGTGTCATGCCGGTAGATGAAGTCGAGCGAATGCTCGAGAAGGAGCTGCTGCTCCTCGGAAATGGTTCTCAGGCGTTCGCTGATGGCCCTGTTCGCATCCCCCATGCGCACGATCTCGGTGAACAGGGGCCTGATCGAGTAAACGCCCGCGAACATGAGCACGGAGAGCACAAGGCCCATTCCTTCGAACAGGACGTCGAAGCCGGCGGGCGATGTCGTTAGAATATGGATAAGCGAATCGATGCGCCGGACCGCCATCAGCGCCATCGCGACGGCAAGCAGGACCCATGCCGTCGTCCGTCTTGTTATAGCTATGAGCTTCAAGGCAAAACCGGCGGCGGCCAGCTGGAACAGGATCGAAAGTACGGTGATCGTCAGTAACAAGCAGTCCTCTTACAGGATGGCCACGAGTTCGAGTTCAAAAGTGAGCGCTTTCCCTGCGAGAGGGTGATTGGCATCGAGCGTGATCGTCGAATCCGTAATATCAGTGACAGTGACCAGCATCACCTGGTTGTCCTCCTGGGTGATCTCGAGTCGCTGACCGACGTTCGGCTGAACATCTCCCGGAAGCTGGCTCCGTTTGACCGTTACTATCATATCGTCGCGCCGGGCTCCGTATGCTTTTTCCACGGGGATCGTCGTCGTCTTGGACTCACCCACGTTCATGCTGGCCACGGCCTGCTCGAAACCCTCGATGACCTGACCCTTGCCGAGCTTGAATTGAAGCGGGTGCCGGCTGCGCGAGGTATCGAACACGGTTCCATCCTCAAGCTTTCCCGTGTAGTGGACCTTTACGGTGTCTCCCTGTTTTGCCTGTATCATGATGTCTCCTTTATTAGTACGATTTCGAGGACACGATGGACGCGCAACGATACTCGTACGCTTGATAATTCCTCATGTTATTTTTCTTAGTTTACCTGTTCTTTCTGATTAGTGCAATGAATTTTGCGGTATTCCTGCCATTTTTGTGCCTTTTTATGAAGTGCCCGTGATTTCGAAGCCTTGACAAGGCCATGTTCGTGGTATATTGTACGCGAAGGGGGCGACATGATGGCCGATCCGATCAAGATCGTTTATTCCTATCAATTCAAAACGGGTTCACCCGTTGTTTTCAATTTGAAGCTGGACCGGGACACCCTTGGTCTGATGCTCGAAAAAAAACTCGCCCCGCCGCTCTGGACCCTTCTGAACCACAAGCGGTGCGAGAACTGCCCGCTTGATGAGAAGCTGTATCTTCACTGCCCGGTCGCCCTCAACTTCGCCGATATCGCAGAACCCTTCAAGGACATGCTCTCCCACGAGAAGGTAATGGTCGCCGTCATGACCGAGGAGAGGACCTTTTCGAAAGAGACCATGATCCAGCACGGATTGAGCCCGCTCGTCGGCATCATCATGACCACCAGCGGCTGCCCCATCATGGAGCATCTCAAACCCATGGTGCGTTTCCATCTTCCCTTCGCTTCCCTGGACGAGACCATCTTTCGCATGGTTTCCATGTACCTTCTCGTCCAGTATTACCGGAGCAAGGACGGCAAGCCCGCCGGATGGAACCTGGACGGCCTGATGGAGGCCTACGCAAAAGTGAGCATCGTGAACCGCGATTTCGCGAACCGTCTCAGGGACGCGGCAAAGAAGGACGCGAATATCAACGCGCTCGTGAACCTGGACTGCTTCGCGGCTATGATGCCCTTTGCCGCGGAGGAAACGCTCAAGAACCTGAAACAGTATTTCGGGGCGTATTTGCAGTGAGAATAACGGCAGTTAAAAATTCTTCATCCGGGATTGAGCTAGATCCCAGTGCCGGTCAGTCGATCAAGTGATGGGACGCTGCAGTCCTGGTTTCGGAGGAAGCAGGCATTAAGGAATAAAGCATGTCAAACAAAGAAAAACCATTACCGAAGCCCCCGACAAAGGCCTTCGGAAGAAAAAACAATTTCGAGCAGCAGGAAGATCAAGCCGCCCTTTTGGCAGACCGGATGGCACAGGCCGCTGCAGAAGGCAAGCTGGACGAGTTCCTGAAAAAAGAGATGCCTGACAATGAATACGCCCGGAACCTGGCCAGCATGA
>MHEA01000231.1:4791-17631 GCA_001805085.1 Nitrospirae bacterium GWC2_57_9 | reverse complement strand
GGGGGTGATGCCTGGTGTTGGATCGGGAATCAATCCTCCCGAAGCAGAGACCGGAGAGCAGCAACAGCCATCTGAAGAGGAGAAAAGAGCGGAAGAGCCGACAGAGGTACCTGACGACGTACGACAGGCGATCCTGGGTGGCGATCTCGAAAGCTTGATGGGCCTGCTGCGAAGAGAGCATCAGAAGAGGAATCCCGGTGCCTCGGTTCAGAAGGAAGGGGAGCAAGCATCACCATCACCTGGTCAGAACACATCATCGCCAGGTCAGCCGTCCATCGATAAAGAGATAATCGATGCTCTTGTGCGTATTGCTGCCGAAAATAGCGTTACCCTGGACTGGATAATTCTGCGCGCTATCAAGGTTTACGTGCAGGAGTATCAAAAGACAGGGAAGTTGTAGGTGAAACCATTCTTACTTCCTCTCAAGTCCGGCTGCACACGTTGCATGTGCGATCGTCACTCGGAAAAGCAAATTATAGCGACTCGCTGATCCGTGCAGGTCGTCATCTTCTCAAAGCTTCCTGCACAAACCGCTTGATCTCCAGATGATGCAAGGGAATATTCGGAACATCCTTATTTCCCGGAACTGCCAGTGCATGCACGAAGGTCAGTTCTTCCTGTCGCAAGCGCATCGTATTCACGATGTCTTCCACCTTCACGGTCTTTACCGTATTCGACAGCCCGAAGCCCCGGGCTACTGCTTCCAGATCTACGCAGGTCCCCGCAAGGGTCGGCTGATTGCCTGTTGAGCCGTAGGCGCCGTTGTCGATGCAAAGGATCTTCAGGTTTTTCGGTGCAAGGTATGCCGCGGTAGCAAGCGTTCCGGGATTCATCAGCAGGCTTCCGTCGCCATCGATCACGATCACCTCTTTCTTTGACGTCAGTGCAATACCTACCCCGATGGGAGTTGCCATACCCATGCTGCCGAGCATATAAAAATTGGAGGATTGATGCTTGATCGCATACAGTTCTTTTGATGGCCAGCCGAGATTGCTTACAACTATCTTGCCTTCGAGAAAAGGAGCGATCGAGTTGATGATGTCGTAACGGGTGAGGATGGGTGATGATGCCGTATGCGGAATAAACCAACGATCACGTGTTCGAGTCTGTAGGCCTTTCACTCCGCATTCCGCACTGCGCATTCCACACTCAGAGCCTTCCCACACCTCGGGGCTCATCAGGAATGCATGTATTCGGTTCCTCGAATACACCTCTGGCAACTCCTGCTCCACCTTCATAAGGTCCTCGAAGGAATCGATCTCGGTCCATGCGATACCCGCCCCTGTAAGAATGCCGGGCAGTTTCCGCCCCATCGGGGATTGCGCCTCGATCTTTTCCTTATATACGCCCCTTCTGCTCACGAACAGCGCAAGCGGAAGCTCATAAAATGCGGTGAGCGAGAGCAGCGCGTTGATCATGTTGCCGATTCCCGAGCTTTGGACGAACATGGCCGGTCGTCTGCCGGTTAAGGCCGCGCCAGCGCAGATGCCCACTCCCTCCTCTTCACGGGTGAGCGGAACATGGTGGAACCGTTCCCCCACCATTTCCAGGAGCGTTTTGATCTTCTCGCAGGGGAGGGAGGCGGTAAAGTCGACGCCGTTCTTCTGGAGCATCAAGATCAGCTCTTCTTCAGGACGTTGCACAATATCTCCTCGATCTGTTTTTCAGTGACTGCCTTCGAAATATACTGCGGCACAACCGAGTAGGTCTTTTTCTCCTTGCGCAGGCGAGCCTCACCGCCTCCGGTTATGTTCAAAAGCACCGTTTCGTCCTTGCCGATCACCCCGCTTTTCACTACCTGGTCCAGAGCAGCCACAGCCACACCCGAAGCGGGTACGATATCGATGCCTTCGGTCTTCTGGAAAGCATCCAACGCTGCATACACGTTGTCATTTTCAACGCCGTACATCCTGCCTTTCGTCGCAGTCAAGGCGTCGTAGATCCCGCCTCGTACCGAGTAGGCGGGATACCGGGTCGAGAGCACGCGGGTCGTGATCTGCCCGATCAATTCGGGCCTGAGGTCGTCCGCGAACAGGGTCCTGCTCTTCTTCTCCCAGGCATGCAGCATGGGCGCAAAAGGCAGGTTTTGCCCGAGGTGGAGCATGGGAACCCGTTTGCCGTAGCGGCCATCTCTGGCAAACCGCTCCGCCATTTCCCAGGCTCCGAGCGCTCCGGTGCCGCTCCCGACCGCCTGTACATAATGATCGGGCAATTTCCCGACCTTCGAAACCGCTTCAAGCATCACGATGCCGAGGCCATCGCGTTTCGCGATGTTCTTGACGCCACCCTCGTAGGGGAAGCCGAGGGTCATGGCGATCCGTTTCGCAACATCGATAGAATCCGCGTAATCACCGTCCCCCACGGCAAAGGTCTGGACCACGGACCTTGGCTCGAGATACCACATCTCCATCAGGCACATGCGGGGCACAACGATGACGACGGGAAAACCGGTTACCGCGGAAAGATGCGCAAAGGCTCGTGCCGTGTTCCCTGCAGAGGCCACGATCAGACCCTCCACGCCGTTCTCTCTCGCGTTCTCGAGCACCACCGCGGCCTCGAACTCCTTGAACGTGCAGGTCTCGAGGAGCGATCCTTTTTCCGGCCAGTACCCGTTGAAGGCAATGAACAGGTTTTGAAGCCCGAAGTGGGCAGCCAGGCCTGCTGAACGGTAGACCAGGGGACCGGGCTGCTGGGCTTGCGGCTTATGTACGGGAAGCCAGTTATAGCGCCAGATGCCCTCGCCACGATTGGTCTTGAACCTCGATTCGTGATAATCGGTAACGAGGAGTGCCTCTTTGCAGTGCTCGCAGAAGGCGCAGTAAGAGTTTTCGAGGACCTTGCCGCAGGCGCTGCATTTGATCGAGAAATGACTCATGAAATCACCTCAAAAACCAAACATCGTACGGATCAAATCTAAAAATTGGGGATTAAGATTTTGCGATTTTGCTCGATACTTAATCCGATCTTTCCGTAAAGCCGTGTCCGTAGGGCCCTTTCATATCAACCCGCTTACCAGCTCCATAATGTCCGTTATCCGGATCTGGTTCTTGTGTCCCTGCATGGCCTCGTTCACTTTGGCATAACAGGCCGGGCAGGCGAGAATCAGGCGGTCCGCCTTTTTCGCAACCGCCTCGTCGATCGTCAACCTGCCCATGGCTATGGCGTTTTCGTGGAACACTTTTCTCGCTGCGCCGCCGGACCCGCAGCAACGGGACTTGAGCCGGTTCCGCTCGAACTCTAGGACCGTTACTCCCGGGATGCCATTGAGGACGGTCCGCGGCTCTTCGATCACTCCAACCCCGCGGGTCAGATAGCAGGGATCGTGGTAGATGACCCTTTCCCGAAGCTCTTTCTTCAACTTGAGTTTGCCGCTCGCAATCGCGTCAGCCACATACTGCGTAATATGCCTGATCTTGAAGGGCAGTTGCGCGCCGTAGAACAGGGGCCAGTCGCGGGACATAATGTTCACGCAGCAGGGACAGGAGCAGATGAGCGTTCTGACGCCGCGTGCCTTGTATCCCTCCACAAGCCTGGTTACCAGCTGTTGCAACAGGTCGTGCTGGCCCGTTATGAAGAGAGGAAAACCGCAGCAGACCTCCTCCTCGGGCGGCAGCATGGTAAAGGGTTCGCCGATGGCATGCAGCATAAGAACGTCGCCGCGCACCATGGGCCGCGCCTCATAGGCCCCGGTGCAACCCGCGTAGTAGGCGATCTCGGACCGATCGGCAGTCGTAACGTTTTCCGGGAACCAGGGCTTATAACGCTCGGGTGCAGGCTTATCATAGGGATTGCCGGAATTCCTGACCACGAGGGGAAGGTTCTTTTGCACCCCGATCGGGCCGAGGCCGCGCCTCACCATCTCCTTCCGGAGCATGGGCCAGAGACGCTGCGTGAAGATCCCGACCGGGCAGTTCTGGCCGCAGGCGCCGCACGTCGTGCATTCGTAAACAGCCTTGGTAAAGTCCTCCAGTTTTTTGCGGTCCACTTCTCTGGGCCCGAAAAGCGTTGCCTTGAGCCCTTCAGTCGACCGAATGAACTCCCGGAACATGCGGATCTTTTCCGGCGGCGAGACCGTGACCTTGCCGGTCACGTCCTGGACCGGGCAGTGCTTCAGGCACTCGCCGCACTGGGTGCAGGCATCGATCTCGAAAACCTGCTTGGGCGAGAGTTCTTGTGTGAAGGAGCAATTGTTTTTCATGTCAGTTTAAATAGCCTCCCCTTCAAGGGGAGGACAAAGGAGAGGAATGGGTCTCATAGCAGCAACCCGTCCTCACACCCCGCACTCGCGGTTCCACTCGTAATCGCGGGTGCAAGTCCTCAACCCTCTCCTTGAAGGTGAGGGAGATTATCCTTCAGGATCATGCATCAACCCCTGCAGCGCCTCGTCCCTCTTTCGCGCTTCGTACATCACCAGCGGCGCCGTGAAAATGTGCATAGGGAGCAGCTGGACCAGAGCCAGGAACAGAGCAAAGTGGATCGTGAACAGCAGACTGTCCGGGGCAGCTGCCGGCGAGAAGCTCATGATCCCAAAAAGAAAAAGCTTCACCTCCACCAGGTTCGGCTTGAATGCCGCATGCATCAGCACGCCTAGCGAGCTGATCGCGAGCACGAGTCCGAGCAGGACCACGTTCGCTGGTGAGGCGTACCGTTCATGCTTCGTGAGCAGCCGGACAACGAGGATGTACGCGAGGGACAGGGGAAGGACATATCCGGCGATCAACCCCGGTGTCTGCATCCACCATACCCAGGCCGGAACGGGATTCAGGAAATACCTTAAGTGCCGGCAGAGGACCAGGAGGAAGGACGCGTGAAAGATCCATTCTCCCAGCCAGAGCAACGGGTTCACCGCAAGAAGCCGTCCGAAAAAAACGATATCCAGGACCGTCAACGCCCAGGTCTTGATTCTAAATTCCGGGGCAGTGAAAGCGGCAGGCGCGAGTCTTCGCATTGCACGGGCCCAAAGCAGTGCGTGCATAAAGAACCTGATCCAGAAAGCTGCGTAAACCGCATAAGCGGCCCCTATGAGGATTTTTCCCATAAATCACTGTTCGTTATTTGTACCATTGTAACACTTCCGTCGGCTGATCATCAGGACGGACTCATTTCTTTTTGCTGAAAACGGTACTTACATCCTTCGCGACGTTCAGTCCGGCCTCAACCTCAAGAGCCTTCAGGATGCCCGACGGAACCGGGCAGGCAACGTGCTTCAGATGCCGTGCTGCGGAAAGGTAAACCGGATTGTTCTGAAAGCCCGAGAGAGTCGCGAATCGGTCCAGGATCGCAATATCCTCAAGCATCTTCTGGACCATCTCGCAGCGCGTTTCCAGGGCGAGCGTCATCTTTCCGTCCTTGCTCTTTTCGACGGTGATCGTGGTGCTGAATCCGCAAGCCCCTGCATCTACCATAACGGTGGTCATGATCCATCCCTTTCGTCAATGAGAAGTTACAAGGAGCAGGGAGGCCCCGGGAAAGTGCCGGCCTCCCCGCCCCCGTAACTTATTATCACCAGGAGGGATGTCCGGTGATAATTTTAAAGCCTGATTTCTTTCCGAGGCAGATGAACGCTGATCGGCGCAGATCAGGCATACCTCTTCGTCTCAAATTCCGCACACCCTGCATTCGGCGGCAAGCGCCCCATCGTCGCGGGTGCAAGGCTCGTTAACGCTGGGTGCGAGTCTCCACATTCCGCATTGGCTCTACGCTTTTATCTCCACCTTGCTGTTCGCCTTCTCCAGCAGCGCCTTGAGGTTCGGGAACCTGTCCTTCATGTGCGGGATGTGCATGGCCATCATGAACTCCTTCTCGAAGGCCGGGTCCGTTGCGATCTCGACGAACTCCACCCACCGCGCACGTTCGTTCGCTTCCCTGCGTTTGCCCCGATTGAGGAGTGCCATGCGGGAGCCGTCACCCGCTGCATTGCCGACTGCGTAGACCTTGTCTAGGGTGCAGTCCGGGAACAGGCCGAGCGTAAGGGATGCCTCGACATCGATATGGCTTCCGAAAGCGCCGGCCAGGATCACCCGATCGAGGGTCGTCATGCCGAGCTTTTTCATCATCAGCTTTGCGCCGGTATAGAGAGCGCCTTTAGCCAACTGGAGCGCGCGCACATCGCCCTGGGTCACGGTAACATCCTGCTGGATCGAAGTCTCGGAAGCCCAGGCAAGCACGTATTCAGGTTTGCCATCGGCGTCCTTCCTGACGCGCGGGGTGCCGAGGTCCATAACGAACCTGCCGGACTTGTCGATGATGCCTGCCTTGAACATCTCGGCAACGATCTGGATGATGCCGGACCCGCAGAGACCTTTCGTTTGCATCTGCTGATGCGGCACGGACCAGTCTGTCCTGCCGATCACTTTATAACGCGCCTCTTTGGTTTCCGGATCGATTTCGACTTTCTCGATGGCTCCCGGAGCAGCACGCATGCCGAACTTGATCTGCGCACCTTCAAAAGCGGGGCCGGTTGCGCAGGACGTCGAGCATACCTTCTTTCGGTTGCCCAGGAGCAGTTCACCGTTCGTGCCGATGTCGATGATCAGTACGTTCTCGTCCTGGTTGTACGGTTCCTCGGCAATCAACACGCCCACATTGTCCGCGCCCACAAAGCCGGCTTCAATGGGCAGGACGTGGATATAGCCCGAGGGATTCATCCTGAGCCCGAGATCGCGCGCCTTGATATCGAGCGAACTCTGGACCGCGGGGATGAAGGGTGAACGACCGATGTATTCGGGGTTCAAGCCGAGGAAGATGTGGTGCATCGCCGTATTGAATACTATGGTAAGGTCGTCGATGACGTAGCCCGGGTTCGGACCGTCCTTTGCAATATCCTTCACCACACGCTCGATGATCTCGTTCAAGCCCTGAATGATCGCCTTCTGCATGGTTTCCAGGCCCACGCCGGGGTTGCTCATGGCATAGGTAATGCGCGACATGACGTCTTCGCCGTAGGGTACCTGCGGGTTCATCATGGACTCGGTGTTCACCACCTTGCCCGTGTTCAGATCGGTAAGATAGCCGACGCAGGTCGTGGTGCCGATGTCCACGGCGAGACCGTAGCTTGCTTCGACGAAGCCAGGTTCGACCTTCACGATCTCCTTGTCCATCCAGACCGTGACGGTGGCTTTCCAGCTTTCTTTGCGAAGGATGTCCTGGAGGTCCCTCAGCACCAGATAATCGAACGTCAAGCCCTTGAGGCCGTAGTCGTCCTCGAGAAACTTGAGCACGCGCTCCCAGTCTCCGGTTGTCATCTCATGCAGCGTCGGCGGCTTCAGCTCGACATTATACTTCTTGACGGCCGGGTCGAGCTTGATCGTCAGCTCCTTGGCTGCCTTGCGCACGACTTGCTTTCCCGCCCGCGACCGCTCGGGCACGAAGACCTTCACATCGCCGCGCACCTCGCACTGACAGGCGAGCCTGATGCCGGGTCCGTCCTGCGGTTTGATGTGCTTCATCTCGTCGGGCGAGGGCACCGGCGGAAAGATATGAGTCATGCCGGATTCGATGTTGTCCTTTTCGAAGTAACCCTCTTCGATGCGGACCTTGCACTTGCCGCAAACCTTTTTATTGCCGCAGAGCGCTTCGATATCAACGCCCAGGGACTGTGCTGCCTGGAGCAGGGTCTGGCCCTCCTCCACTTCGCCGCGGCGGCCAGAGGGCTGGAATATGACCTTATGTTTCTTCGACATGCAATTCCTCCAAATACATCTTCAGTGAAATTGACTTAAAAGATCTTTGACACTGATTTTCACTGAAAGAGGCTATGAAAATCATGAAAAGGTTTTTGTGATCCCTGTTTTTCGTAGGCCATTGTCCGCCTTTATCCGTGTCAAGGTACCTGATCCTGATATCCTTTTGTTCTTCCATAGGGACAGACGTTGATGCACAATCCGCAATTCGGCTTCCCCGTCGTCTGCCGCTTGGTGGTTTTATGACTCCTGCACTCCGCCAGTCTCACCAGTTCAACGAAGGGCGCGGAACGCGACCAGGTAGCTCCCGTAATCGCGCGTGACGGGCAGTGGTCTATGCAGAGCACGCACTGGCCGCACAAGCAATGCTCGATAGGCTCGTCCGGCCGAAGTCTTGCGTCTGTCAACACCGTAACCAGCGAGAGCCGCGGTCCGTGGCTGGGGCTGATGAGCAGCCCGTTCTTTCCGATCCAGCCCAGGCCCGCCGATGTGGCCGCCATTTTGTGGTTAAAGAGCGAGTACAGCTTCGAGATGAACGTGTCTTTTCGGCGATCCGAATCCGGAGGTATGGCGAGCGCCTTATGTCCCCTGGCCTTCAGGAACCGCACCACCCGCTTCTGGAGCTTCATCAGCAGGGCAAGCGTTTCCTCGTTCAGCCTCCGGTCCACACCGATGGACACCGCCCGGTCCAAATGGGAGATCTCGCCGCTCAAGTACCCGTTGAGGCCGGCGATTCCCACGACCGTGGCGCCGTGGTCCAGCAGCTCCCGCTTGAGCGACGTCTTCATTTAGCTTTTTTGGCTTCGACCTCATCCTTCATTTTCTTGAGCGAGGCGACCATGTTGATCGCATCCTTGAGCGCGTTCGTCGCATCCTTGGCATAGCCGTCGGCGCCGTACTTGTCGGCAACGTCCTGCGAAACCGGAGCGCCTCCGATCATGATCTTGACGTTCGGGTTCTTGGTCCGGAGGTCGTCAATCACTTTTTTCATGCCCGTCATGGTCGTGGTCATCATGGCCGAGAGGCAGACGAGGTCGGAGTCCGTCCGAAGCTGTTCGGCAACGAACTTGTCGAGCGGCACATCGCGTCCCAGGTCATAGACCGTGAAGCCTGCCACGTCGAACATCATCTTCACGATATTCTTGCCTATGTCGTGCACGTCGCCTTCGACCGTGCCGATCACGACGGAGCCCTTCACTCCCAGGTCGAGCTGCTTCACATGGGGCTTCAGAATATCGAGGCCTGCGTAGAGCGCATCGGCGCACATCAGCAGTTCGGGCACAAAATACTCCTGGGCCTCGAACATGCGGCCCACCTCGACCATGCCGCTCACGAGGCCGTTAAAGATGGCATCGTTCGCTTCCATGCCCGTGCTCAGCGCTTCGTTGGCCGCCTCCTTGGCGGTGTCCTCATCGTACTGGATCACGGCGTTGCGCAGTTTTTCCAGCAGCTCTTTTTTCTTCTCTTCGGTTGCCATTAGGATTACCTCCTGTAATTTCGCACTTCATCCATCATCGCTTTGAAATTATCGGCCGGCACCGTGGGCCAGATGTCACACCCGGGCCAGACCGCGCTCACGCCGTCGTCCATGCACTTCTTGATCGTGGTCCGGATCAGGTCAGGGGTGCCGGCGACGAGCACGTTGTAGGGATCGTAGTTTCCGAACACGAGGGTCTTGGGCCCGACCTTTTTGCGCGTCTCGGCGACGTCGTTCTTCTGGTCCACGCTGATCGCCTTTGTTCCGCTCTCCATCATGAAGGGAACGATATCGTTCGTCTTGCCGCAGATGTGGAGCACGTTGGGCACGGTGATCTTCTCGAAGATCTTCTTGAGGTACGGCAGGATCAGGCTCTTGAAGACCCGGGGCGAGAGAACGTCCGAGGTGGCGCCCATCTCGCGAACAGTGATATAGTCCACTCCCGCCTTCTGGTATTCGCCCGCGACCTGGATGATCACGTCCGAAAGCAGGTCGAGGAGTTTCCCGATCTTATCCGGTTTCTTGAAGGAGAGCTTCAGAAGATCGTTCAGCTCCATCACCTGACCGGCGAGGGTGAAGGGACCGAGCACATAGGATCCGACGGCCGCTTCTTTCCCGATGTCCCTCTTGATCAGTCCGATCACCTCGGCCATGAGTGGCACGCGGCCGCGTTTCGTGAGGTCCGAAGGGATCTGGATCTCCATCTCGGCCTCGTTATGGATCAGCTTCTTCTTGATCGTGGGATAGAGCAGGTCCTCGGAATGGGCGTAGACGTTGATCTCGCAGCCCATGGCCTCCGCCTCGATGCAGAGGTCGAAGGGCGCCACGGCGCACTCGAACCCGAAGAGCTTATACGTTGAGGCCGCCGCGGCCGCCATCATCTTGGCGTCCAGGTGCGTCGCGGCGAACTTCTGGTTCAGCGACTTGAGCCCCTCGGTCGTAACATTGCCCATGCCGCTGAAACACGGCGGCCGGTCGACCTCCTCCCCGGCGAACAGCTTCAGCACACGTTCTCTTGAATTCATGATTCCTCCTCACTTATTATTTGTAACCACGGGTCCCGATAAGTCCGGGACACACTGTACACCAGGACAGAATCATGAAGATGACGTACCGTGTGTCCGCGTAGCGGACCAGTGGTTGGTGACCGCTTCTATTTTCTCGCCGCTCCCGCAGTGAGCTTCTCCAGGAAGTCGCCAAAATATTTCTTGATCGGAATATTGGGATTCTCCGGTATCTTTCCGGTCTCATCATAGACCAGCGTGGTCAGCAGGATCTGAGCAGCTGCCACGGCCGGGAAGATGCGCGGAGCGGTCACGATCGGCCCGTAGAAGTTGAAGTCGCTCCAGATGGCGGAGGCCATGCCCTGCACGACCGCGTCCATGGCCTTGAACCCGTCAAGGCTCCAGATGGTCTTCGCGTCCTTCCACATATGGGTGCCGTTGGAATAGGCGCCTCCGCAAGGAAGGCCCAACTTTTCCTTGATCAGCCTGTTCGCGACGAGAGAGAAGGACGTGGCCGGCATGTTCATGACCGAGGTATCCACGATAACAGTATCGAAATCACCGGCGCCCTGGTCCAGCAGTTTTTCCAGGGACTTGAGCCGGCCGGCGGGCGTCTGGTCCTGGTCGTCAAAGGCCTGGACTACTACATGCTTGATCCCGAGGTCCTTCAGCTTCCGCACCTGGCCCTTGATGTCTTTGTCCCAGGGTGTGATGCTGTTGTACAGGAACTGGTCCTGCAGCCCCAGCTTCGCGACATATTCCGTTGCTTCGGCCCGTTTTTCCGCGACCCACATGTCGATGCCAAATGGCATTTTAGAGGTCGAGCAATAGAAGTCGATATAGATCTTCGCCTCTTCCGCCGAATTGGCGACCATCGCGACCATGGCCGGAATACCGGTCGACGCGGACAGAGCTTCCTGCGCTTTGATCATTTCCACGGCCCTGGCGCGGTCGAAGTTCCCCTTCCGGTCGGTCACGATTTTGTCCTTGTTGTGGAACATGGACGCGATCAGGAGCGGCGGGTTCTCGGCCGGCTGTCCGCCGACCTTCATGCCAGCCAGAGTGAAGGTTTTCTGTTCTTTTTCAAATCGAAACATTCGGGCCTCACTTATGTACTTAAGATAAAGACAAAACTAGACTCGCGCAAAGCCGCAAAGACGCCAAGAGAGGCGAATCCTAATGGTTTAAGACCTTTTTTCTTTGCGGCTTGGCGACTTTGCGCGAGATGCCACTTCCTTTATGGAGAGATGATTCCAAAAAACGGGGGAGCCGACCGATCCTCCCCCGTCGGTTTACAAACTTAGAACACGCCGTGATCGAACTTCGGCTGCGGCAGGTACTCCCACTTCTCGCCTTTGCGGTATTTGGCCTCGATATCAAGGCACTTGAGCGCGTACTCGAAAGCATAGGGAATGCCGGGTCCGCCGGGAACGAAACCGCCCAGGATCATGCCGACCGATGCTGCCTCGAAGATCTCGCCCGTCGTTGCGCCCGCGTTGATCGCCGGGATCACATGGATGATGCAGCGGGGCGAGCAGTAGGCCACGCCGCCGGACATGAACATGAGTTCCTTCACCTTGCGCGAGAGCGCGCCATCGGCGAAGATGCTTGCGTAGAAGTCTGCAAACGTCCTGCCCGGTTCGGGCGTCACGGTATTGATGATCTGGAACATGCGCGGTACGAACCCGCACTGCTTCTTCATGTACTCATTTACTTCTTCCACGGTCATTTTCTTGTCTGCCATTTTTGTTACCTCCCCTTGTGCGGACGCTTTGTGCGTCCGAAAAACAATTTCTTCAACACGTCCAAAACACCCACGAAATTAACGTCCTTTCGCTAAATCCGAACATTCACCTCCTTGTTTTTGATGTTTACTCCCCCCTACTCCGGTTACGACCGGAAAATTTTTTAACCACGGGCGACTACGCACACGGTTTTTTAAATTCTTAGTAACCACAGATAAACACAGGTGCGGCCTTGCCGCACACACAGGTTAAGGATAGGGTCTGAGCTTTGATGTAATTCTTATTTTTTCACCTGTGTTCATCTGTGTGTTTCGCGAAGCGAAACCTGTGGTTATTGTGCAGTTACAGTTTCATCTCGTGCGCCACCTGGATGAACTTTTTAATATTGTCATACGGGACCGTCGGCGGAATATCGCAGCCCGGCATGAGCACGAAGCCGCCGTCCCTTCCCGCTTTCTCGATGATCTCCTTACAGGCCGCCTCCACGTCCTGCGCGGTCCCGTTCAGCATGATCTTCACGGGATCCACGTTCCCGCCGAAGCACATCTTGCCGTGAAGCGCTTCCCTGGCCTTTGCAATGTCCGTTTTATGATCGAGGCTGATGCAGCTTGCCCCGGTCATGGGGAAGAGGTCCAGCCGGTCCGTGGTATTTCCGCAGATGTGGACGAGCGTATGCACGCCTTTGGAGCGCGCCCAGTCGGTGAACTTCTTGAGAGCGGGCACTGCGAACTTCTCGAACTGCTTCCGGGAGATGAGATCTCCCGAGGCGGTGGGGTCGGCCAGGCTGATGGCTTCGAGCGTCTTGTCCGCGACGATCGGCTCGTACAGGTGGATCAGCACGTCCGTCGCGAAGTCGATAACCTTTTCCACGAATGCAGGCTTCTTGAAGGTGGCCTTCATCATGGCTTCCTCGCCGACCAGCCGGGCGGCGA
>MHEA01000231.1:4024-4709 GCA_001805085.1 Nitrospirae bacterium GWC2_57_9 | reverse complement strand
CGTGTTGATGACCTCGTCGGCATCCAGGTCCGTTAACTTCAGCTTCGCGATATCCTCTTCGGAAGACACGAAGTGGTTTTCCAGGTCAGGCGCGCCCACTTCGCGCCACTTGATCCTGCCGCCAAGAGCCGAGGCATGGAAGTTATTGTATCCGGAGCCCGGATATACCACATCGCAGTTCAGTTTGGCGCTCATGTCGACGAGCATCGCGGTCATCTTGTCCGCGTCTTTGGAAAGAGCCTGGAAGGATGTACCAAACCCCTTGATGCTCCACATGCCCGCGCCGAACAGCGTTACCGGCAGCCGGCCGGGCTTGCCGCCCTCGAATGCCTTCAGAATTACTTCCTTCGGTTTCATAGCAGCTCCCTTCTTAGGAATGGAATGAATCGTTCTTGCCGGCGCGACCCTTCATCTTTACGGTTCAGGCCTGGGCCGGATCATACGGCAATGCTCTGGATGGCTTTTTTGAACTCTTCCAGGTCAAGGGCGGAGTCGTTGTTCTGTTTCCTGTACTCTTCCACGAACAGGACCTGCAGCTCGGGCCGCAACTTCTTGGCAATCGTGACCGCGTCTTCGGCGGACAGGCCGAAAGGCTCTGAATCGATGATGAGAAAATCATAGGAGCCTTGCATGATCATCTGGACCGCAAAGGCGGGGTGCTCGCTGGTCGCGACAACGAAGCCCT
>MHEA01000231.1:2800-3912 GCA_001805085.1 Nitrospirae bacterium GWC2_57_9 | reverse complement strand
GGCGGGACGCACAGCCACGTCATTAAGACTCATGATTTAGCGAAGTGGACAAAATCCGGAAAAAGAGCGAAATACGGGGCTAATTGTATCGTGTATCGGGATGGCTCCGAAGATAAGGCAGGGGATGACAGCGGCATATTGGGTAAAGTTAGAAGTTGAGGTCTTGTAAAACTCTAAAATAGATGAATAATGCCCCAAAGTCTGTGGCATTTTTCCTCATTATATTGTATCCGGTTCTCTAGTTGTAGCGTACGACGGAGAGAATATCCCGCATCGTTTCTGCCCGGTTCATGCTATAGAAATGGATATAGCGCACGCCGTTCCTGATGAGATCCTGGCACTGCCTGATCGCGAACTCCACGCCGAGTTTACGCATCTCCTCCGGCAGATCCAGCACAGGCTCCATCCTGTCCAGGATCTCCTGGGGAATCGTCGTGCTGCAGGCTTCCGCAAAGGTCACCATCTTCCGACAGTCGACGATCGGCATGATCCCGGGCAGAATGGGGACCGAGATCCCCGCTCTGCTTGCCCGCTCCCTGAATTCATAATAATATCGGTTGTCGAAGAACATCTGGGTAATGGCGATGTCGGCTCCTGCGTCGATCTTCTGCTTTGTATATTCCAGGTCCTTCTCGATAGATGGCGACTCGCGGTGGCCTTCGGGATAGGCCGCTACAGCTATGGAAAAGGCTTTATAATCCCTGACGAACTCGACAAGGTCCCGGGCATACTTGAACTCGCCCTTGAGCGGATCGAAGTCAGGGATGCTCTTCGGCGGATCGCCGCGCAGGGCAAGGATATTCTCGACACCGAGCGACTGAAACTCGCGGAGAAGGGAATCCATGGATGCTCTCGAAGAGCCGACACAGGTAAGATGGGACATGAGCGAAAGGCTCGTTTCCTGCCGCAGCCATCTGAGCGTCATGAGCGTGCGTTCCTGCGTAGTTCCGCCCGCGCCATAGCTGACGGAGACGTAGAGCGGATCGAATCCGGAGAGGTCCTTCACCGTATTCAGGAGAGCATCCTTGCCGTCCTCGGATTTCGGAGGAAAAACTTCAAAGGATATGCCCTGAGACCTGGTCTTGAATATGTCGCGGAGCTTCATATTTTTA
>MHEA01000231.1:0-2786 GCA_001805085.1 Nitrospirae bacterium GWC2_57_9 | reverse complement strand
GCGAGATGGATAAGTGGTACTATGGAAGTGCATGGGAATTGCATAAATACTGACTTAATTCACCACAAAGCACACGAAGAAGAGAGTGCGGGTCGCTCAGAGAGCTTTTTCTTCGTTTTATCCGTGTCCATCCGTGTTCATTTGTGGTTACTATAGGAGTTGCTTCATGAAAACTACCGTGGTCTGTGGTCTGCTCGGTTCGGGCAAGACCACGTTCATCAAGAACAGTCTTCAGGGCAGGCAGGAAAAGACCGTGGTGCTGGTGAACGACTTCGGCGCAGCCGGGATCGACGGCGAGATCTTTTCAGCCGGAGGCATCGAATCCATCGAGCTTCCGAGCGGGTGCGTCTGCTGCACCCTCAAGTTCGATCTCATCACGACCATTAAGAAGATTCTTTCCGAATTCTCTCCCGAGCATCTCGTGATAGAGCCGAGCGGCGTTGCTTCTCCCGCTGGAGTGCTTGAAGCGCTCGAGAGCGCGGGCATTCATAACTATAATGTCATAGGCATCGTGGACGTGACGGAATTCACGGAGCTGTATGAGTCAGGCATGTACGGCAGCTTCTTTCGGGACCAGATCGTGCTGTCGGACGTTATCCTGGTGAACAAGATCGACCTGGTCGATGAGAACGGGATCAGGGATGCTGTGACGCTTGTCGAATCCATCAATCCTCAGGCGATCTTATTCAGGACGAAGAATGCAGAATTGACGGCAAGCCTGTCCCAACCGTTTCTTCTCCCTTCGGGCGAGAGGATTAAGGTGAGGGGGGAAGTTCGGGAACAAGGCAAAAATAGTATCTTCAAGTCGCAGGCACACTTCCATTTCGAGACCCTCTCCTTCAAGCTGAACGGCGATACAAGCTTTGCTCAATTCTCGATCTTCTTTGTGGCGCTTGCAGGCGGGGAGTTCGGAACTGTGGCAAGAGCCAAGGCATTAGTAGCCACAGATAATGGACCCTATCGGCTGGATTGTGTGTACGGAAAGATGGACAGCGTGTGCTTCGAACGGGAGATCGAGGATAGCAGGCTTGTGGTCATCGGCGAGGGGCTGGACAGGCAGGCGATCGAGAGAGGGCTGGTTGGAAGTCGGCAGGGGCTTCCGAGCGGGTGCGTCTGCTGCACCCTCAAGTTCGATCTCATCACGACCATTAAGAAGATTCTTTCCGAATTCTCTCCCGAGCATCTCGTGATAGAGCCGAGCGGCGTTGCTTCTCCCGCTGGAGTGCTTGAAGCGCTCGAGAGCGCGGGCATTCATAACTATAATGTCATAGGCATCGTGGACGTGACGGAATTCACGGAGCTGTATGAGTCAGGCATGTACGGCAGCTTCTTTCGGGACCAGATCGTGCTGTCGGACGTTATCCTGGTGAACAAGATTGACCTGGTCGATGAGAACGGGATCAGGGATGCTGTGACGCTTGTCGAATCCATCAATCCTCAGGCGATCTTATTCAGGACGAAGAATGCAGAATTGACGGCAAGCCTGTCCCAACCGTTTCTTCTCCCTTCGGGCGAGAGGATTAAGGTGAGGGGGGAAGTTCGGGAACAAGGCAAAAATAGTATCTTCAAGTCGCAGGCACACTTCCATTTCGAGACCCTCTCCTTCAAGCTGAACGGCGATACAAGCTTTGCTCAATTCTCGATCTTCTTTGTGGCGCTTGCAGGCGGGGAGTTCGGAACTGTGGCAAGAGCCAAGGCATTAGTAGCCACAGATAATGGACCCTATCGGCTGGATTGTGTGTACGGAAAGATGGACAGCGTGTGCTTCGAACGGGAGATCGAGGATAGCAGGCTTGTGGTCATCGGCGAGGGGCTGGACAGGCAGGCGATCGAGAGAGGGCTGGTTGGAAGTCGGCAGGGAAGAACGAGCGGGTGAGCGGTTTATGCGCTCTACCCGCCGCCCCATACGCTCCGTGAAAATACCACTACGCCCCCGACTATTAAAGCCAGCGCAAAAGGGATGAGCATCCAACCCGGCGTGGGTTTATCGACAAGTCCTCCCCGGCCGGCGTAGTAACCGGTGAGCGCACCGATTTCATCGCGATAGATGAGCATGAGAACGCCAATGACGATTAGTACGGCAGCGCAGAGAATGTCTGCAAAGTGGCTATGGAGAACATTATTCATTGCTATCACCTGTTAATAATATTTACATGATCATGAATGGATTCCCGTCTATCAACGACGAAATCATAGCGCGGTTTTATCGTGTACGCTGGATAGCTTGTCAGGCGTCGTTATTCACCTGTAAGCAATGACTTGCTGTGTTCCTCCATACTTGCCAAGAACGTTTATTAGATCGCCATCGGAAAGGTCCCAAAATATTGCAGCATCTGTTGACGGGAGCTTTTCTGCGAGAAAATTTTTTGTGCGCGTCGCGAAACAATTAGTGTACAACACAGCGTATCAGAAAAAGATGTAATTGTAAAAGGTAAATTATCTCGGCCATTGATAACCTCATCGTTTATCACTGCAGAACGGGTGTATATCGGCATTAACCAACGACCTTTAACCGCTCCTGCACCTGTACCCTCTTGCCCTTCGCGTATCCGCTTCCCATGTAATCCGTGGTATGGAGCTGGTAGGTCGGGTAGAGCAAAGCGAAACCCGACATTTTTTCCTATTCATTGCCTCTGCGATTTTCCGGCATAGAGGCGTCGGGTTTCACAAAAACGTTCTACCCGACCTACAAACTGCAACGCCTGCTCGACTGCTGCATCCCCTCGTTAGGCGGCGCACCGTCGGAAGGCGTTGCAGGTCGGAGTCAGAGGGATTGGTACGGCGTG
>MHEA01000230.1:5616-10795 GCA_001805085.1 Nitrospirae bacterium GWC2_57_9 | reverse complement strand
CCACGGGCGACCTGAACACGAGGCTGGACAATGCGGCCAAAGTGGTCCAGGAAGTGAGCAAAAGCCTGGGAGGCCTGAACGAGGCCACGAAGAAGGTCTTCGAAGTTGGCAAGGACATCGCGAGCCTCCAGGAGATCCTCCGCTCCCCCAAGCTGCGCGGCGGCCTGGGAGAGTTGTTCCTCGGCGATCTCCTGGCCCAGATCTTCCCGCCCGCCTATTTCAGGCTGCAGCACCGGTTCAAGAGCGGCGAAGCCGTGGACGCGGTCATCAAGCTGGGCAACGGCCTCGTGCCGGTGGACGCCAAGTTCCCCCTCGAGAATTTCAGGCGCATCGTGGAGACCACGGCCGACGACGAGCAAAAAGCCGCGAAACGGAAGTTCCTCGCGGACGTGAAGAAGCATGTGGACTCCATCGCCGCCAAATATATCCTGCCCGACGAGGGCACCTTCGATTTCGCGCTCATGTACATCCCCGCCGAGAACGTATACTACGAGCTGATCATCAAGGACGAAGTGATCGATACGGACAAAGCGCTCCTGAACTATGCCTTCGCAAAACGGGTCATCCCCGTTTCTCCCAACAGCTTCTATGCCTATCTGCAGACCATCCTGCTCGGGCTGAAAGGCCTCCACATCGAAGAGCAGGCCCAGGAGATCCTGAAAGGGCTTTCAAGACTGTCCGGCGATTTCGACCGCTTCCGGGCGGATTTCGAGCTGGTCGGCAAGCATATGTCCAGCGCCAGGTCCAAATACGACGAGGCCGACAAGCGGCTTATCAAGTTCGGCGACCGGCTGCAGTCGCTCAGCGGAGCGGAAGCTGCGCTGGTAGAAGAAACGAAGAAGCTCCCCTTGTAGACACGCCTCATTCCTCCTTTTCCCATTTTCATATTTTACATTTCCGCAATTATATGCTAATCTTTTTTAATATTTCGCTGCAGCCGGCGATTTGAACCTGAGCCGCCCATGCTGAAAAAACCGGCCGCCGGTATGCGCCGGCATCGTCAGTTGCGTCGGGGGGCTCTATCACTTCTGCTTTCTAAAATCGTTATCTGAAGCCCGGTTCAGCTTCTTCTGTACCTCCCCGTGGCATCCTGGAACGAAGCAGTACTCGAAGCATCGAGGATCTCAAATGCAGAAAAGATCAGGTTCCGGTAAAAAGAAGACCTGCGCCAAAACGGCGAAGACCGGTTCTGCTGCCCTGAAACGTCCCTCCCTTCGTCTCTCCCCCGAAAAATCTGCTAAAAAGACCGGAACTGTTTCCCGCAGCGAGATGGAACGCCTGTTCCGTGAGCGCACCGAGGAACTCAGGATCCACCAGATCGAGTTGGAAACCCAGAACGAGGAACTGCGGACCTCCCAGCAGCTGTTCGAAGCCTCCCGCCGTAAATACGCCGATCTCTACGATCTGGCACCGGTCGGCTATTTTTCTCTGGATACAGCAGGCCTCATCACGGAAGTGAACCTGACCGGCGCCGGCCTCCTGGGATACGATAAACAATTCCTCCTCTCCAAACCGTTCCTCCTGTTCATAGAGTCCGGGGACCGGACTATTTTTGAACAGAAACGAGCGGTGTTTGCAACCGGCAGCCGGCGAGAATGCGAAATAAGGCTTCTCCGAAAGGACGGAAGCTTTTTTTACGCCCGCCTCGAATGCGCCAGCCGCGGAAACAAAGGCACAGGCGATCCCGGACACATTCGCATGGCAATCATCGACATAACTGAACGAAAACAGGCGGACGAGCTGAATGAGGCAATGGGCAGGATACATACCATTCTCCATGCGAAGATCCGCTTCGACAGCATCATGCAGCAGGTCGTAGCCGATGCGTCGAAAGCGCTGGGCTGCGATACCGCGGCCGTTTCCCTTCGAACGGCCAACGGGTGGACCGTCCGCTACGTCTCCGGCCTGCCTGCCTCCGTCATCGGATCAATGATGAACGACGAGGAAGAGCCGCATGCGGTCCTCGCCATCCAAACGAAAGAACCCGTTGTCGTGAACGCTGCGGCCGCCGACCCCCGGGTGAACCGCGAGCATTTGAAGAAGTGGGGCATCCGCGCGGTCATGGTAGTGCCTATTCTGGAGGGAAGCGAACCGGTAGGCGTGATCTTCTTCAATCATCAGTCAGGTCGGCGCGTTTTTGAGACCGGACACGTGAATTTCGCCCGTGAACTCTGCAATGCCCTCTCGTTGGCGCTCGCCAACGCAAAGCTCTTTGAACAGTTGCAGTCGGAACTCCATGAACGCGGGAAGGCTGAAAAGTCGCTTCGCCGGAGCGAGGAAGAGTTACGCGCGATGTTCGATTCAAGCGGTGTCGGGATCTCGCAGGCAGATCCGGCTACCGGCCGTTTGCTGCGCGTGAACCGGAGATGGACCAGGATGATGGGCTATGCCGAGGCAGAGTTAAAAGACATGACGTTCTCGGAACTGACGCACCCCGATGACCGGCAGGCGGACTGGGAAGGGTTCTCCCGTCTTGTCCGGGGTGAAATCCAGTCTTACGAGGTCGAGAAACGGCTGATCCGCAAAGATGGCGGCGTCATCTGGTGTCTGGTCACGGTAAACCTTATCCGGGATGCGGCAGGCAAGCCCGTTCGCACGGTTGGCGTAATCAGCGACATCACTGACCGCAGGCTCAGTGATGCCAGGATCCTGCGGCAAAACCGTATGCTGGACGGAATCAATCGCATACTCGGCGCCGCACTCACCTCCCGGACAGAAGAAGATCTGGGCAGCATCTGTCTGGCAATTGCCGAAGAAGTATCACAGAGCAAATTCGGGTTCATCGGTGACATCGGACGTGACGACCTTTTTTATATCATTGCCATGAGCAGCCCCGGATGGGACCAGTGTACCATGAATGACAGGACCGGACAGCACAGGCCTGCCGGCGGTTTCAAATTGCACGGTCTGTACGGCCGCGTCCTCGTTGATGGAAAACCGCTTCTTGCAAACAACCCTGCCTCTCATGAACACAGCATCGGTCTGCCGCAGGGACATCCTCCGCTGACCGCGATTCTCGGTGTGCCTTTGAGATTTAACGGTAAAATAATCGGCATGATCGGGCTCGCCAATCGGAAGGATGGATATACTACCGAGGATAGCGATGCCCTGGCCA
This sequence comes from Nitrospirae bacterium GWC2_57_9, assembly GCA_001805085.1. Taxonomy (GTDB): domain Bacteria; phylum Nitrospirota; class UBA9217; order UBA9217; family UBA9217; genus MHEA01. Next base: position 7,680 of record MHEA01000230.1, on the reverse strand, counting down.
GCCTTTCAGTAGCTATGGTGCAGGCCCTGATGAGAAAACGGGCGGAACAGGCGCTGCGGGTGAGCGAAGAACGCTACCGGAGCCTGGTCACGTTAACGCCCTTTCCGATGTTCCTGAGCAGCGGTTACCGGATCCAATGGACCAACCCGGCAGCCGTGCGGATCTTCAACGCTCGGAGCGAGGCCGACCTGCTCGGCAGGTCCCTTTTGGACCTTTTTCATGCATCCTATCATGAGGACATCAAAAAGCGGGTCGCCCTTTTAAGAAAAGGCATGTTCACGGGAACCGTTGAAGAAAAGATAATTACCTTAAACGGCGAGGTACGGGATGTGGAGGTCACTCCCGTATCTTTTGTCAGCGATACGGGGTTTACGACGCTCCTGATCCTGAACGACACCACCGAACGCAAGCAGGCCGAAGCGTCCCTGCGGGAGAACGAAGAACAGTTCGAGAGGCTTTTCCAGGCGACCAATGACGGCATCGTGATGCATCCGTTGACGACCGACTCGATCCAGAGCACGTTCATCCATGCAAACGATGCGATCTGCCGGATGCTCGGATACTCTCCTGAGGAGATGAAGCGGCTCGCGGTCTCCGATATCATTCTGCAGGAAGATGCCGAAAGCGTGAGCCATGAAAGAGAGATAATGCTGCGGGACCGGGTGCTGCTGCACCAGAAGACACTGCTCGCCAAGAACGGCTCCCGTATTCCCGTCGAAATAAACACCCGGATTTTCGAACATCGCGGCGTCCTGATGGCACTGTCGGTGATCCGTGATATTACCGAGCGCAAACGGTCGGAAGAGGCTTTGCAGAACCTGAACGCCGAGTTGAGCGGAAATCTGGAGGAACTGGCTGCACTGAACAGGGAGCAGGAGGCTTTTATTTACTCCGTTTCCCATGACCTGCGCGAGCCCCTTCGGTCGATCGCGGGCTTTTCAGAGCTCCTGGCAAAACAGTACGACGGCGTGCTCGATAAAAGGGCAGGCGATTACCTGAACCGGGTGACCATGGGCGCGACCAGAATGAACCGCATAATTGACGACCTTCTTCAACTATCCGGGGTCTCCCGGCGCGGGATAGCGCGTGAAACCGTGGATATGAGCGGCATCGCCGCGGGGATCATCGGTGAACTCCGGGAGGCCCAGCCTGACCGCAAGGTTGCAGCCGACGTCCAGGCGCCCGTCTCGGCGGAAGCTGACCCGGGGCTGATCGAGTTGGCCCTGTCGAACCTGCTGCGCAATGCATGGAAATTTACCGCGGGAACGGAGAACGCCCGGATCGAATTCGGAGCGGCCGCTCAGGCGGGAAAAACCGTTTATTACGTAAAGGACAACGGCGCGGGTTTCGACCCTGAACTGGCCGGCAGGCTGTTCCTTCCCTTCCAGCGTCTCCACCCGGAACTGGATTTTGAAGGCACCGGGATCGGCCTAGCCATCGTCGACCGCATCGTCCGGCGTCATGGCGGCGCCATCTGGGCGGAAGGCAAAAAGAACGCAGGCGCTGCTTTTTATTTCACCCTGACCTGATCTCTTGCACCATGAAGACCGTACTCATAGTCGATGACAATCCCGACGGGATCCTGCTGACGCAGATCGCGCTGTCCGAGCTCGTACTGGACATAAGGACCGAGACCGCTGACAGCGGCGAGAACGCCCTGCGTTTGCTCGCGGATGCGCCCGACCTGCCCGCGCTGATCCTGCTCGATCTGAAGATGCCCGGGATAGGCGGCATAGAGACGCTCCGGAGGATCCGCGCTGATGACCGGCTGAAGCACATACCCGTGGTCATCGTGACCCTCTCTACCCTGGAGAGTGATGAGGTAACAGCGAGGGAAACCGGCGCGAACGGCTTTGTGCGCAAGGCCATAAGGAACGAAGAGTTCAGCAGGGATCTGGAACAGCAGGTGAGGCTTTATGTGAAATCGTGACGGGTGAGGTTGAGCATTTTTTACAAACAAATAAAAGAATTGATAGAGTCGTAAAGTCCTTATCTCACACAAGGCTCGAAGGGAAAACAGAACATATTCAGCCCCTTTCTTTGCGGCATTGTGGCTTTGTCTGA
>MHEA01000230.1:669-5604 GCA_001805085.1 Nitrospirae bacterium GWC2_57_9 | reverse complement strand
CGAATTTATCAAAAATTGAAGATTGGTAAAAAGTCTTTTTAAGCCACAAAATGCACATAGGGCACAGAGAAATCTTTTGTTTTTATTAGGAGTTACCTGTGTGCTTTTTGTGACTTATGTGGCAAATCGTGACTTCTTACGAATTCATAAAAAATTCAGCAACCCGGAATTTCTTCGAGGTACCCATGGGTCCCATTGTTCTCATCGTCGATGACAGCGCCGACGGCACACTGCTGACGGAACTCGCGCTCAATATGCTTCACAAGCGCATCAGGGCGAAGAAAGTATCCAGCGGAACAGCAGCCCTGGAATTCATGCACACGGCGGCCGAACTGCCGGCGCTGGTACTGCTCGATCTCACCATGCCGGGAATCAACGGGATCGAAACGTTAAAAAGGATCCGCGCAGACGAGCGCCTGAAAAACATCCCCGTCGTGGTGACGACCGTTTCCACGCTCGAGACCGACAGGGAGGCGGCAGAGGAAGCCGGCGCGAACGGCTTTGTTCATAAGGCGATCAGATTGCACGATTTCGGCAAGGACCTGGAGAAGCACATAAAGTTCTGGACTGAGAAGTAACTATTAACGAAGCATCGCTTCACTCGGACAGAAAGACGAACACCTTGGAACCGCGAGGGCGCGAAGGGCGCAAGGGGGAACCATAAGTCAAACTCTTTTTCCCTGTTAAAACCAGAAGCAGTCTTTGTGTTAATCTTTCCTCGCGACCTTCGCGTCTTGGCGGTAAATGGTTTTGATTTTTTGCTGCATGGGCGCTTGCGAGCTTCTATCAATGGCAAAGACCCTGTCGTCAGCCGTCCAGCACGCTGCGGACCTTGCGGAGCAGCGTGTCCGGCAGGATCGGCTTGGCAAGGTAGTTCATACCCTGCTCGATGATACCCCTGTTCTGGATGATATCGGCCGTGTAGCCGCTCATGAACAACGCCTTTACTTCCGGCTGCAGCGAACGGACCGCATCGTACACTTCCTTGCCGTTCCTGCGCGGCATGATCACGTCCGTGATCACGAGCTTTACGGCTTCCCGGTTTTCCCGGAAAAGAACAATTGCCTCTTCCCCGTCTTTTGCTTCGATCACCCGGTATCCGGCCCCTTCGAGCACCAGTCTGATCAGTTTGCGGACCAGTTCCTCGTCCTCGGCAAGCAGCACCGTTTCCGTTCCGCCCGGCGCAGGCTGCCTGGCTTCGGCCGCCATCGGCAGCTCCTTGAAGCCGGTACTGGCCGGGAAATAGATCCGGAACGTCGTCCCCTTGCCCGGTTCGCTGTAAACGTTGATGACTCCGCCATGCTGCTTCACGATGCCGTAGGCGATCGCCAGCCCCAGCCCGGTCCCCCTGCCTATTTCCTTGGTCGTGAAAAAAGGGTCGAATATGCGCGACCGCGTATCCTCGTCCATGCCGGTCCCGGTGTCGCTGACCGCGAGCAGCGTATAAGCGCCGACCCTCTCGAAGCCGTGTTCCCTGCGCCACGATTCATCGACTTCGAGCTCTCCGGTCTCTATCGTCAGCGTGCCGCCGTTGGGCATTGCATCCCGCGCGTTCGTGACGAGGTTCATGAGGACCTGTTCGATCTGGCCGCTGTCCGCCATGATGATGAGATTGGCTCCGGTCACGATGGTCCGAAGCTCGATATCCTCGCCGATCAGCCGCCGCAGGAGCTTGTCGACTCCCTTTACGATGTCGTTGAGGTCCACGGGCTTCATCTCGAACACCTGTTTCCTGCTGAAGGCAAGAAGGCTTCCGGTCAGACGAGCCGCCCGTTCGGCCGAGGTAAGGATCTGCTCGGCGTAGTGCCGGAGGGTGTCGCCGGCGTTCGTCTTTCTCACCAAAAGGTTTCCGTAGCCGGTAATGGCCGTCAGGATGTTGTTGAAGTCGTGGGCCACGCCGCCGGCCAGCTGACCGATGGCCTCCATTTTCTGGGCCTGCCGGAGCTGGTCTTCGAGTTTCCGCCGCTCGGTGATGTCGGTGGTCGTTTCGATCACCGAGACCACTGTTCCCGATCCGTCACGGATCGGAAAGGTCCGGGTCTCGACGAAGGCCATATGCTTGCCGGCCTTGCTGTGATCATGCACCATAACAGCCGGTTCGCCGGTCTCGAATGTATGTATCGCCGGACAGCATGAATCTTTCTCCTCATGGCACGGTTTGTCGCGATTGTGGGAAATCTCATGGCAGGTGCTTCCGATGATCAGATCCAGTGGACGCCGGACCTGTTCGGCATAGGCGCGGTTCGCGGTCATGATGCGGTATTGGCGATCGATGACGATCAAGCCCTCTCCGATGCTCTCGAAAATGTTTCTGATGAACTCCTCGGTTCGCTTCTTCTCGGTAACGTCCCGGAATGCAAGGACCACGCCGATGACGGTGCCTTCGCGGTCGATGATAGGGGCCCCGCTGTCGGCGATGCTCCGCTCCGTTCCGTCCCGCGCAATAAGGGCCGTATGGTTCGCGAGGCCCACCACCTGTCTGCTCGACATCACCCGTTGGACCGGATTCTCGACGGGCCGGCGGGTCGTCTCGGATATTATCCGGAACACATCCTCCAGCGGCTTCCCGGCGGCCTCTTTCATGGACCAGCCGGTAAGCTGCTCCGCGGTCCTGTTCAACAGGACGATCTTTCCCGAGGTGTCCGTTGCAATGACCCCGTCGCCGATGCTCTCGAGGGTCACGGCCAGACGCTCCCGTTCGGCCAAGAGCGCCTGTTCCGAAGCATGCAGTTCCAGGGATGCGCGGTTGAGGGAGTCGCCCAGTTCCTCGACTTCCGACGAGGAATCCGGCACTTGCATGACCGTTCCCTTTTTCAGGTTGAGTTCACCGGCAAACCGCGAGAGAAGCTGTATGGACCGGGCAGGCCTGCGCATCACCAGCAGGATCAGACCCGTGCTTGCGGCTATACCCAGTACCGCCAGCAGTAAGGTGGTCCGCCAGACCGAGGACTTGAATTCCGTCAGTTCATGCAGGCTGAAGGCAATCCTGACCCAGCCCAGGGAACGGTTTGCCAGCATGGGGTGCCAGATGACGAGGTTTTCGCCTTGCAGTTCAGTCTGGGGCGCTTCCCCGGGAGGAACCGGTATTTTCTTTTTCGGGGGATTCTCCGGCCTGTGCAACCTTCCGTTTACATCGGAAAGAACGGTTCCATCCGGCTCGAGCGCCTGCAGATTGACCATGTCCGGCATTTCCGAAAAACGGACGAGTAATTCTTCGAGGCCTGCGTAATCCCGGACCACGAGATAATGAGCGCAGCTGTCCGCGATGTTCCGGGTGATAGCTTCGGATTCGTTCCGGATGATCCGTTCAAGGATGGCTGCTTGTTTATCGGCATTCATGAAGCCGAAGGAAAGAAAGGCGGCGACCAGGATGACCGAGACCGTGACCACGATCTGAGCATAGAGGCGCCGGGGCAGTAATGCCAGGGGTTTACTTTTCAGCGGCAAGCTTCTCGACATCTATCTCCTCGAGTTCTCCATAATCTCTGCGATATTCGGCTTTGACCGGATCGGGAAGCCGTACCATGCGAAGCAGCTCCGCGTCCGCCTTTTTTGCAAGGGTCAGCACGGCCCGGGAAAGCGCCTCCTGGACCCCGGCCGGCACCCGGGGATGGGCCGAGAGCGGGTGGGCTGCGATTTCCCTTGTTCTCATGATTATCCGCAATTGACCGGTCATGTCATTCTCCTCTTTCTCAAAATCCACGTCCAGGGTTGCGCCGGCCACCGCCTTGCCGAGTATCACGCTCTTGATCACGTTCTTCGTGCTTCCTTCGTAAAGATGCTTCAAGCTGATATGCACGTTCTCTTTCGACATGCCATGCCGAACGATCAGGCTTCAGACGTTCCGGGAGCCGACAAAGGCGACGTCCTTGTTCTCCAGGTCCGTGAGGGACTTGATGTTCGAGTCGTTCCTGACGAAAACAATGCCCGCGATCCGCTTGCTGCTCCTGACCAGGGGAACATATCCCTGGCTCCGGTGAGCTATGACGGTCTGGGTGGGATTGGCAAAGATGAGATCCGGCACTCCCCGGTTATAATCGCTTTCGAAGTCGCTCATTGTTTCGTACACTTTTAATTTGATGTCTTCACCGGTCTCCTTCATGAGACGCTCAATGAAGGGCATCCAGTTTGTATACATGGTCACGGGCGGCTGCTGGGGCACGACGCCAATGACATAGGCTTCCTTTGCGCTTCCCGGGACGGCCTGGCCGCCGAAAGCGAGCAAGGCAGCCGCAAAAACAAGAAGTTTACTCCATGACGGATAAATACTTATTTTGCTAATATATTCCATGGGTTTTCTCCTGGCCGATACCCGGCTCAACAGTTCAAGATTATCACAAAATTGCAGTTCTTGGGCCGAAAGTATGATCAAAATTAGAATTCCCGCGAAGGAGGACGAGGGGTTGGATATCAGCGGATAGAGGGAGAATTCGCGGCAAAAACAGAAAAAAGCAGATTAAGCATTAAAGCCGCTTATACTGGCGGATCGAAAGGTTCCGCAGTACTGCAGAACCTGGGGAGACAGCGGGAATACCAAAAAATGATCGCCTTATCTCCTGCTCCGCGTCTTGGCAAGCAGCCGCAGGATCTCGAGGTAGAGCCAGATCAGGGTCACCATAAGGCCGAAGGCGGCATACCATTCCATGTATTTCGGAGCGCCGTGTGCCGCGCCGTGCTCGATGAAATCGAAGTCGAGCACGAGGTTCAGAGCGGCCACAACGACCACGAAGAGGCTGAACCCGATGCCGATCAGGCCGCTCTCATGGATATAGGGCATGCGGATGCCGAACAGGCCGAGCACCATGGTCACCAGGTATACGACGAAGATGCCGCCCGTCGCCGCGACCACTCCCAGCTTGAAGTTCTCCGTTGCCCTGATCATGCCGGATTTGTAGGCAAAGAGCAGCCCGAAGAGCGTTCCGAAGGTGAGCCCGA
>MHEA01000230.1:0-562 GCA_001805085.1 Nitrospirae bacterium GWC2_57_9 | reverse complement strand
TGTTTCTTAACGACCGTGACGATGGCGACGAGAAGGCCGCCGATCGCCCCGCCGAAGATCCAGATCGGCAGCGCCTGCTGACCGCCTGAATAATACATCCGCCAAGTCCAGACCGCGCCCAGGAGCACAAGCAACAGCAGGAATCCGGTCTTGTTCGCCGTGCCCTCGACGGTCATGGCCTCTCCGCGTGCCAGGGATCGGCCGAGCCCGGCAAAGGTCTTGTCGTTCAAAGCGGGATTAGCAGTTCGCATGGAAATCCTCTCATATATTAAAGCTATTCAACAGCCGGAATTAATAAACTTCTTTGACACAGATAAGGGCTGAGAAAAGCTATGATAAAAAGATAATACAGGTTCTCCTTCATAGCCTTTATCTGATTTTATCAGTGTCAAAGATTTTTCTTTGGTTTGTCTAAGACTTTTGATTCTTCACTAAAATGGGTCCCTGATTTTTACTGGTCCCCTGCCATCCTGCTCTCAACCACCCTGTTTTTTCCTGCCCGCTTGGCTTCATACAAGGACTTCCTGTTTTTTCCTGCCCGCTTGGCTTCATACAAGGACTT
>MHEA01000229.1:25063-26555 GCA_001805085.1 Nitrospirae bacterium GWC2_57_9 | reverse complement strand
CCCTGATAGCTCCCTGGTGGGACGATCTGAATCCGTCGTCATTCTCCTATGGAAAGGCATCCTGGGCGGTCGTCGGGAACGCCCCGGCCAGGGAACTGGTCGTTGAGTGGCGGGACGTGGCGCACGTCGTTTGCAATGCCCAGGCTACTTTTCAGGTCGTATTCTTTGAAGACAGTTCGGATATTCTGTTCAATTATGCTGATACCTATTTCGGCTGCAGCAATGTTGACTACGGTCATGCTGCGGCTGTCGGGGTCCAGGTTTCTCCCCAGGTAGCCGGACAATACAGTTATAACACTTCAAGCCTGAGTGATAATCTGGCCCTTTTATGGAAGACCGCGAACACCCTGGTTGCCGACGCGGGTGCCGACCAGTCAGTGATCGTGGGAAGCACGGCAGCGCTGGACGGCACCGGCAGCCATGATCCTGACGGCAGCATCGTACGATACGCATGGACCCAGACGGCAGGGTCATACGTGGCGCTTACCGGCGCGGATACCGCCACACCAACCTTTACCGCGCCGAACACCGCCGGGACCCTTACGTTCCGACTGACCGTTACGGACAACAGCGGCCGGGCAGCGGTTGATACGGTAAGCGTTCTCGCAATGGTGCCGCCTGTTGCCAATGCCGGGCCCGATCAATTTGCACTGCCGGGAGCAACCGTCACCCTGAACGGCTCGGGTACCGATTCGGACGGGACCATAACCGGTTATGCCTGGGAGCAGGTTTCAGGCACTCCTGTTTCACTGGTCGGAAGCAGCACGACCAGGCCATCCTTCACCGCGCCGCTTACCTCCGGCGCCCTGACCTTCCGGTTTGTCGTAACGGACAATTCAGGCCTGGCTTCTCCGGCTGACACGGTGACCATCACCGTGAACGCATTGCCGATCGCCGACGCAGGCACTGATCAGTCCATACTTACCGGAGCTACCCTCACACTGAATGGAACGGCCAGCAGAGACCCCGACGGCTCGATCGTCAGTTACTTCTGGGCCAGGATCTCGGGCGACTATGTAACCCTTGTCGGCGCCAATACCGCGACTCCGCAGATTACCGGATATTCGGGCGGTCTCCGGAGATTCCGCCTGACAGTCACCGACAACAATGGCCAGACGGGAACCGATACCGTGGATATACGCATCCTCGCACCGCCGGTTGCAGTTGCGGGAAGCAATCAGTCGACGGTGCTCGGGGGAGCCACGGTAACCCTGAGCGGCACGGCCAGTTCCGACAGTGACGGCACCATCGTCAGCTATGCCTGGATACAGACGCAGGGAACGCCGGTTGTTCTGACCGGAGCAGAAACCGCTACCCCGGGTTTTACCGCGCCCTATGTACCGGGCCTGCTGCAGTTTCAACTGACGGTCACGGACAACGATGGATTGACCTCCACTGCAACTGCCCCCATAACCGTCGATGTCCAGTATAATCCGGCAGTGGAGACCGATTATAATTACCGGACCTTTACCGGCACCAAAATTCTGCAATC
>MHEA01000229.1:24777-25056 GCA_001805085.1 Nitrospirae bacterium GWC2_57_9 | reverse complement strand
TCAACGGCAACGGTTGCCTTGCCCTTCCCGGTCTATTTTGCAAATAACCCGGCCGGATATACCAATATTATCATTTCAACGAACGGAACCGTTCATTTCTCCAGCGCCAATCCGGCCTGGGGCAATACGGCATTACCCACAACGTACTTTCAAAACGTTGTCGCCCCGTTCTGGGATGATCTTAATCCCGGAAACGCCGGCGTTCTATGGGGCATATCCGGAACCGCGCCCAACCGTGAATTGATCATTGAATGGCGCGATGTGCCGCATAAAAATTAC
>MHEA01000229.1:24460-24760 GCA_001805085.1 Nitrospirae bacterium GWC2_57_9 | reverse complement strand
CCAGGCCGTCTTCTTTGAAAACAGCTCGGACATCCTCTTCAATTACGCCGACGTCCTGTTCGGCAACACTCTTGTGGATTCAGGGAAATCGGCAACCGTGGGCCTCCAGGTCAAGAGCCAGCTCGCTCAGCAGTACAGTTACAACACGGCGAGCCTGCGGAACAATATGGCCCTTTTGTGGAAAACCGGCGACTCACCCGTTGCAAACGCAGGAGCGGACGGGAACATCGTTTCCGGAACAACAGTGACGCTGAACGGCACGGGCAGCCTTGCCCCCAACGGCACGATCACGGGCTACAC
>MHEA01000229.1:24308-24451 GCA_001805085.1 Nitrospirae bacterium GWC2_57_9 | reverse complement strand
GACCTCGGGAACCGCGGTTACCCTTGCCAATGCAAACACTGCCACGCCGACCTTGACTGCGCCCTCCACGGCCGGGACCCTCACGTTCCGCCTGGTCGTCAGGGACGACAGCGGCCGGCAATCGACCGATACGGTGAATCTGT
>MHEA01000229.1:22421-24275 GCA_001805085.1 Nitrospirae bacterium GWC2_57_9 | reverse complement strand
AGCGGAGCGGGAAGCCATGACAACGACGGCACCATCGCGGGCTATCACTGGGAGCAGATCGCCGGCACGGCTGTTGCGCTTACGGGATCCGAAACAGCAACACCTTCTTTTTCGACTCCCGCAATGTCCGGTATCCTCACGTTCCAGTTGACCGTGACCGACAACAGCGATCTGACTTCCTCGGATACCGTGAATATCGTTGTCGATGTCCCGCCTGTTGCCGCTGCTGGGCCGGACCAGACCGTGTTAAAGGGAACAGCGGTCAACTTGAGCGGTTCGGGGAGTTCCGATACAGACGGCGCTATTGCGGCCTATACCTGGGTGCAGACCGCAGGAACTCCGGTTGTGCTGACCGGCGCAAATACCGCGAATCCCGGTTTTACCGCGCCCGATATTTCGGGGACCATAACACTTCAACTCACGGTTCGGGACGATCTGGGAGCAACGAAGAGCGATGATGTGAACATTATCGTGAATGCGTCTCCAGTGGTGAATGCAGGGCCGGAACAGACGGTGCTGACCGACAGCCAGGTAATCTTGAACGGCACGGGAAGCTCCGATCCGGACGGTTCGATCGCGGCTTACGCCTGGGTACAGACGGCGGGAACTACGGTAACGCTTGCAGGTGCCGATACGGCAACCCCGAACTTTACTGCGCCGAATGCATCGGGAAGCCTGACCTTTGCACTTACCGTCACTGATAACCACGGGGCTAGGGCCACTGCTTCCGTCATCCTTCTGGTGAACAGGGCTCCCTCTGCCAATGCAGGAACTGATCAAATGGTCCTGGCAAACAGCCCGGTAACGCTGAGCGGCACCGCTAGCTCCGATATCGATGGCGCCATCTCGGCCTACGCATGGACACAGACGGCGGGGACTGCGATAACGCTTGCAGGCGCGGATATGGCAATCCCGAACTTTACTGCGCCGAACGTGTCGGGAATCCTGACCTTCCAACTGACCGTGACCGATAACCAGGGAGCGACGTCGTCAGATCTGGTGAATGTGACAGTCAACCTGCCTCCGATCGCGAACGCGGGACCGGACCAACTCGCAAAAGTTAAATCGAGTGTAAGTCTGAGCAGTGCTGCCAGCTCCGATCCCGACGGTACGATTTCGAGCTACACCTGGACACAGACAGCAGGGAGCCCGGTTACCCTTTCCGGACAGAACACCCCGCTCGCGACGTTTGTTGCGCCGGGCATCGAGGGCGCACTGACCTTCCAGTTGACGGTGGCCGATAACAGGAATGCACTTGCTTCCGATCAGGTAGTTATCACGGTGACCAAAACCGGTCGATAGCATTTTTTTAAAAACTTGAAGCCGGAGAGGCCTTCTCTCCGGCTTTTGTTTTTTCGTTCTCACAGCTGATTATAGTTCACCCTTTAAAGGCATCGGAGTATACGACAGCAGCTTTCCCAAATCACTATGGCAGCGCAACTCATAAATAACGGTCGCCGTTCCAGGACCTGACCCTTTTTGCCGTCTTTATCCCTCCAAAACTGTCTGGACCGCCAAACAAACTTCCGCACCGTTGCTGCTGATACACCCGCTATTTCGTGCCGATCGGCCAGGGTGGCGGCATATATCCCGGAACGAATCCGTATGCAGCGGGGAAGGCTTCCGTGCCGGGCTTTGCCCCGGTGTCCAGCCAGGCATCCATGGCCTTGATCGCCGCCAACAGCTGGGGCCCGGTAAACCCGCAATGCCAGGCGCCATCGGTGAAGACCTGAACGAACAGCTCCTCCTTGCCTTTCGCCTGCACGGTATTTCGGAGCACCGATTCCAAATAGGCCGGAGCCAGGCCATCACCGGTTTCATGTAGTGAGATGACGGGTATCTGCAGGTCGCCGC
>MHEA01000229.1:22020-22205 GCA_001805085.1 Nitrospirae bacterium GWC2_57_9 | reverse complement strand
TGAACATGCCCAAAAAAAGCCAGCGAGGCTCGTTGTAAAATCCCTCCAGGGGTTCGGCAGTAAGCAAACGCATGAATTCGAACTTCGGAGCATTAGCGGGGTCCGCGACCTGGGCGTAGAGCACCGGCAGGACGTCCCGGTTGAAGAGGATACCGTCCTTTACGTTATGCCAGGTTCCCCAGGCT
>MHEA01000229.1:11820-21920 GCA_001805085.1 Nitrospirae bacterium GWC2_57_9 | reverse complement strand
CGTCATATAAGGGGACTTCCTCCGCGCTCTTGAGGGCCAGGAGGCTCCCCAGGGAGTAGCCGATGAGAATGGTCCTTTTGGGTCTTCCCACGAGCCTCTTGAAAAGCCCCGACAGGGAGACAAGCTCAGGGGTGCCCTCTTTTACCTGCCATCCCGTGCCGCTGAACGTAGTACCTGCCAGAGCATACCCCTGGGACAGAAGGAAGTTTTCCATGAGAGCTCCTGCCGGCGCTGCATCGGCATAGGAATAGTCGAACTGCACAGCAGGGTTCCAGCGTTCAAGATAACCATATCCGTGCGCATATATGAGCAATTCCCCGTTCCAGTTCTCCGGCACGCGGATCTTGTACGGGGCATCGTTCAGCACGCCCGTATAATCCGAACCGTACGCGACTGCAGAAACAAACAACACCATGAAGCTAACCTGTACCGCTTTAAATACTTTCCTCAAAGCTGCCTCCTTTTAAAGAATAGATGTCCGCCCACAAATCCCCGGGGACGCAGGGGAAATTGCATTATTCTGCGCTTATGCTCATATTAATAATATTAATATACGAATCAGAGACCAAAAGTTGCGGCTACATACGTAGTATACACAAACTGACTGCGTATGGGGCACAGCCTTGATTTTTTTATTCAGCTTACTAAGACGGAAAAAGCAGGGGGAAGGAATCTTCCTTTTGTTTTTTCGTTCTCAACGGTGAGCAGTTTTTTCGATGTCAGCAGGCACTTTACTACAGGTCCTGCATTTTTTCACCGGATAACACTACATAGCTGAAATAATCCATGCTCCCGGAAAAGTGCGTCCATATTTCGGACATCCTCGTCCTGCTTGCCCTGCACGCAAGCACTTTCCCCGCGATCTTCAGGCAGTTCCTCAGGCCTTCGTCACGGAGAAAACCCCGGATGCTGAGCAGACCGAAGGGGTGCTCCTCTCCCTTCGCCCGGATGAACCCGGCCTGGCGCAGCTTCCCGATCCATCCCCCCTGAGAATGGAAGTTGAGGGTCTTGCAGCCGCAGATGGCATAAGTTTTTTCCCGCACCTCCGCGGGCGGACGTTTTTTCCAGCAGAACTCGAGACCGCTGAACACCCCCCGGGGTTTCAGCACCCTGCTGATCTCGGCCAGGGCCCTGTCCTGGTCAACGAACATGATCACGGCCTGGCAGAAAACGGCATCGAACGTCGCGTTGCTGAATTTTAAATTGTGCACATCGCCGACCACGCTCTTCACCCTGCCTGCGAGCCCTTCCTGTACTATGTGCTCGTTTGCCTCTTCCACCGAGCGTTCGGAAATATCGATGCTCGTTATATGGCATCGGTATTTTTACGCGATCTGGCACGCCGCAAGTCCGCTCCCGCCGCCTATTTCAAGCACGCGGTCTCCGGGTGCGAGTTTAAGCCTGTCCAGCACCTGGTCCCTGCCTTGAACGCCCCCCGGATTTATCACCCGCTTGCCCAGGTATGCCATGAAGTCATAGGTATTCAAATGGCTGATGTCGACAGGGGAAAGGTTGTTCCAATCGATCGTTCTACAGATCCCGGAGGAGTTGACATGATGATCGTTTGCCACTGTTTTTCTCCTTCACAAGAAAAGTCTCTTTCCTTGCTTCTTCTATCTTGTTTTTTTACTTCCCCGTCACGAACATCTGCACCCTGTTGTTCCCCCAGTCCGCCACGAATGCCTGCCCGCTTTCATTGAGGCAGATCTGCGCCGGGTAACGGAACAGCCCTTCGGTCCACCCCCGTCCGAACTGCCGCGACAGGAATGACCCTTCGCGCGCCAGCACTACGAGGTTGCCGCTGTTACGGTCCATGAGATAGATCCGCTCCCGCTCGTCCACGGCGATGGCAGAGGGAAATGCCATCTGCAGTTTTTCGCGAAGACCGCCCATCACGACCGTAAACCCCTCTTTTGCAGCTCCGTATACGGTCCCGTTCACGCTGTCCACCAGGTAGACCGTTCCGCGCTTGTCCACGGCAAGGTCGGAGATGAAACCGCTGCCGTCCGGGAAGGGGGTCGAGCGCAGGTAATTCCCCTCGGCGCTCAGGACCAGGACCCGTTCGGAGGCCGTATCGAGCAGATAGACGTCATCGCTGGGTCCGACGACGAAGCTTCTTATCACCATTGCCTCCGCCGAGGGCACGCCCTTGAGCTCCAGATCGCCCCTGACCTTGCCCTCGGGGCCGAGCTTCATAATACGGCGGCGTCGGGAGTCCAGGACGAACAAATCGCCCCGCGATCCGATCTGCACGCGGGCGGGAAGACCTGCCTCCCCGGTTATGATCTCCTGGACGGCCTTCACCCTTGCCTCTTCCACGGTATATCGCAGCAGCCGGCCGTTTCCTGTATCAGCAACGATCACTCCGGACGCCCCCTCACAGGCGACTCCCTCGGGCTGCTTCATGCCGAGGCCCTTGTCGTCGGTATAGAGAGATACCGCATGCCTGAGCCTGAGCTCTTCGCCTGCGGCTGGAATCGCTATCGAAAACAGGAACAGCGCGGACAACAGGATCCTCACCTTCACTGATATCACCTCCGGTATTTGTCGTGGCACTGCACGCAAACTTCAGTGACCGTGCCCAGGAGCAGCAGACGCTTGTGTTCGCTTCCGTGGCCATGATGGCAGCTGAGACAATCCACGGAAAGGTTCTTGTCGCGCGGGTCCCGGTACTTCTCCCCGATCGGGTGGGTCGAATGTTTCTTCCAGTCATGGCAGGAGCCGCAGAGACCGGGGATGTCGGGCTGGACAAAGAGCATGGAATTGTCCGAGGCATGAGGCGAATGACAGGCAGTGCACGCCCCTTCCTTCACGGGACTGTGCGGCGTCTTCGCCTTTGTGGTCTGCCCGACGGTTTCGGCATGGCAGGACCCGCACAACGCGGACTGGCTCTGCCTGAGCAGGCCTTTATTGCCGGACGCATGAGGCGTGTGGCAGCTCTGGCAGGCCTTCTTGCCGGAGACCGGCCAGTGAAGGAGCTTTTTGTCGAACACGTCCTTGATCATCGGCGTATGACAGGCTTTGCACAGATCAAGGCCCGCTTTCTTCGTTTTCAGCGCATTCGGAGAGGATGCCTCCTCGTGGCACTGATTGCACATGCGGTTCGCGACCGGCTTGTGCACGGTGTCATGCAGGATCCCCGGCTGGTTGGAGCCGTGCGGGGCATGGCAGCTCGTGCAGGCGGACTTCCCGACCGGGTAGTTCATGTGCTGTTTGACGAACACGGGCCGGTCGGTCTTGTGGCATTTGGCGCACAGGCCGGGCACCGCGTCCTTGAGCAGGCTCTTGTTCCCGGCCGACGCGTGGGGCGTGTGACAGGTAAGGCAGTCCTTCTCGACCGGGTAGTGCCTGTGCTTCACCTGCGAAACGGTTTCGCCCATGGACTTGTGGCAGTTGAAGCAGAGGCTGCTTCCCGACGCAAGGAGGTTGTACTTTTGCTGCGAGGAATGGGGATCGTGACACTGCACGCACTTGCCCTCGGCAACCACCTTGTGGATACTTACCGACTTCTTGCCGATGACCGACGGATGGCAGCCAAAGCAGATCGCATCCGCGTTCTTGTCCAGGAGCTTCCCGCGTGACGACGTATGGGGATTATGGCAGCCCGAACATTCGCCGCGCCTGAGAGGCGTGTGGACGAACGGGGCTTTCATCTTGTCCTGGAAGGTTACATGACAGTTCAGGCAGAGCTTTCCCCTCGCCCCTTCCTTGAGCTTGTACCGGTCTTCGGCCCATCCTGCAGCGGAGGCCAGACAGAACAGGACCAGGAGCATGACGACCCGATAGACCCGCATTCCCGCGCCTCTCTTCCTCTGTCCCTCCTTCATGGCTTCACCCCCGTATGACAATCGTCGCAGGCGCCGGCCGTGAAGGGCGCATGCATGGTCTCCTTGAAGAACTTCGAGTCCCGCGACGTATGAGGACTGTGGCATTTTCTGCAATCCATCACGGCGGCACTGATGCCCACGTGCGCTTTTCGGAACCGGTCATCGCCCCCCTCATGGCATTGTCCACAGAGTTCCTGCACCGGAAGCGCTGCCAGCGCCCGCTCCCGGGAGGTATGCGGCTTGTGACAGGTCTGGCAGTCCCCGGCCGCCGGCGCATGGACCTTCTCGCGTGCGAGCTTCTCCTTCAGGTCCTTGTGACAGCCCAGACAGAGGTCCGGACTGAGCGCCAGCAGGAGTTTGTTCAGGTTCGCTTTATGCGGGCTGTGGCACTTGGTGCACAAGCCCTGCGACACGGGCGCATGATTGCTCGTTTCCGTTCTCATGGCCTGTTCCAGCGGTTGATGACAGGAGAGACAGAGTGTCCGCTGGTCCTTGACGATCATGCCGGCAATATTGCTGGCATGGGGATCATGGCAGGTGAGGCAGCGGCCGTCATTGAACGGTTTATGGCGCGGTCCCTCTCCTGCCCGGCCTTTCAACAATCCGGCGTGGCACCCGGCGCAAAGCTTCCCCTCCTCCTCTTTTACCAGGTTCCGGTGGTCCGAGCCGTGGGCCCGGTGACAGGCGCCGCACTGAGCTTCAGCCGCCGGTTTGTGCACATAGGCCTTCAGGAACGCCCCCTCCGCCTCGGGATGGCACGTGAAGCAGACTTTGTCCGTGCGGGCCTTCAACATGTTCCCGAAGTCAGATCCGTGCGGATCGTGGCAGGAGCTGCACATCTCCCGGGTGACCGGTTCGTGGGGCCCTTTCACGCGGCGCTCCCTGACCAGGGGGTGGCAGGAAACGCAGAGATCGCCGGGCTTTTCCATAAGCAGCGCCTTCTCCTTGGCTGCATGGGGACTATGGCAGGAGAGGCAGCCGGGGTCGTTCACGAGCGGCGCGTGCGAGGCGACCTTCTTTTCGTTCTTGTCGGGATGGCACCCCGCGCAGAGCTCATTGCCCGGTTTGAGCAGAAGTTTTCCGTTCTCCGAGGCGTGCGGATCGTGACAGCTCATGCAGCTGCCCTGCTGGAACGGCGCGTGCTCGGCGCTGCCTTTTCTCAGGCCGGCCTGATCGTGGCACTGATAGCAGAGGCTGCTGCCCTCCTGGAGCAGGCCGAAGGGCTTCGGCGACAACGCCGGGTTGTGGCAGCTTTCGCAACCTGCGGTCGCGACCGGGCTGTGCGCCGCGGTCTTCAGCAGTTTCGGCTGCTCCGTGGAGTGCGGATTGTGGCAGACCGTGCAGGCGCGCGTCTCGACGGGATAGGACGCATGGGCCTTCTTGAAAGGAGGAGCTCCGCTGTCATGGCACGACAGGCAGAGCGGCGTGTCGGGCTTGATCAGCAGCGCCCGTTCGAAGGAGGCATGCGAGGCGTGACAGGCCCCGCAGCCCTGAGCTTCGAGGACGGGGTGCACCACCTTTTTTCGGAATGCTTCTTTCTTGTGGCACTGATAGCAGAGGTCGCTACCCGCTGTTTTGAGAAGATGGCCGTTCTCGCTCCCATGAGGGTTGTGACAGAGCGTGCACTTTCCCTGTTTCACGGCGGTATGGACCTTGCTCTTGGCCGGCGCCATCTTTTCCCTGCTGTGGCAGCCATAGCACACCTCGTTGCCGTCCTTCTTGAGCAGCAGGACCGGCACGCGTCCATGCCGGAGGTGACACTCCTCGCACTTCTTTTCCTTTACCACGGAATGCACCTGCTTCATGCCGAAATACCGGTCCTTGAACTTGTCGTGGCAGTCGAGACACTCCTTGCTCGTGAATTTTCTGGGCGCTGCACCGGAGAGGCCGGCCGCACTGAGCACCAGGAGCACTACCGCCGCAACCAGCGGTCCGGTCATCATATATTTTTTCACGCTATGCAGATTCGGCATTGTTCTCCTTCCTCTTTCCGGGGTTGACTTTCAGGGCGCGGTCGTCAGGTACAGGGTCACTTCCGTTCCCTCTTTGAGCTTGTCCGTCCAGGTGTCAAGGACCTTCCTGATGTTCTCCTCCGACAACTTCTGTCCGATCTGCTCTTCCAACTGCTGGAAGGGAATCGGCTCAGGGGCCTTTGTTTCCTGCACCGCAAGTACATAGGCGGTGCCGTCAGGCAGGCCTGCCAATTTGAACTCGCCCGGATGAGCATCAGCGAGCGCCTCCCTCAGGGAAGCAGGAAGCTCGTCGATCGAAACGAAGTCACCGCTGTATAGCAGGGTACCTTCTTCGGCAGCCGCCCGACCCGGCGCGTTTTCCCTCAGCCACCGCAGCTCCGTTCCCGCCT
This sequence comes from Nitrospirae bacterium GWC2_57_9, assembly GCA_001805085.1. Lineage (GTDB taxonomy): Bacteria > Nitrospirota > UBA9217 > UBA9217 > UBA9217 > MHEA01. The sequence continues at coordinate 15,731 of MHEA01000229.1, read as the reverse complement.
TCAGTTTGTTCAGGGCATCCGCAGCCTCTTTTTCCCCTGTAAATGCCAGGCTTTCGAACCGGACCTTAGCTGCAAGCAGATAGTCGTTGCGGTGCTTTTCATAATAAGTTTTGAGCTCCTCCTCGGTCGGCTTCACGTCCGGCTTGATAACGCGCTCGACGAACAGGCCGAAGAGCAGATTGTCTTCGTAGTCCTTCATCTTGTTCTTGAATTCCTCGGTCCTGTCAATCCCCCGTCTGAGCGCCTCAGCCAGCAGCAGCCGCTTCGCGACCAGTTCCTCGAGCACGTCTCTCTTCCTGTTGTTCATCTTCTTCTTGGCGGCATTTTTCGATCCATGATACAGCTGCTGGTCCAGGACGGTCGCCAGGTCCGCGACGGTCACGGGCCGCTCTCCCTTGATCTGGACCAAGACGCGCTTGTCCCGCAGCAATTTTTCCATGCTCGTTTGCGGCGCGGCGAAATCGATGCTCTCGATCCGCTTCATATTGAAAGTAAGATATTTCCCGGACAGCTTCTTGTTGTGCTCGATCAGCGCTTCGTGCTTCTTTTTGGTCAGCACCTGCTGCCGGGCCGCTTCCCTGGCTTCCGCGCTTTCGACGGTCCGCTCCTCCTCCAGTTTGAACAGGACGAAACCGGGCTGCACCGGAACGGGCCTGCTCACCATGCCCGCTTTCATGTTTGCCAGTTCTGCCGCGATGGCCGAGTTCAGCTCCGACGCCCTGACGGTTTCCACGTCCCCCTGCCCCCGCGCAGTCTTGTTCGCGCGCGCCTGCCTGGCCAGTTCCTCGAAGCCGCCCCCCGCCTCGACTGCCTTCGCCATTGCGCGGGCATCCGCCTCGGTCCGGAACATGAGCGAACGGATACGGTACTCCTTACTGGACATGCGATAAACCCGCTCCACCTCGGCCTCATCTGCCTTGACATCCCTGACCAGTTCATAGCGAAGCAGTTCCCGAAGCGCCGTTTCCCTGAACTTCGAGACCGGTTCCCGCACCTCCGCCAGCCCGTCCATGCCCATGGCTTCGGCTTCCTGCACAATGAGTCTGGCCGTCACGAGCCGCTGCAGGACCTTCGCATAATCCTTGCGCGTCCCCGGCGATTCAGTCGTTCTGCCGGCATGCATCATGCCGAGCGCCTTCTCGAGCTCTTCAACCGTGATCTGCTCATCGTTCACTTTCGCAACAGGCACCCGGGCGAAAAGTGGGGAAAAAAGAGGAACCTTGAGAGTGAGCAAAGAGGCTTCGGCTGCTCTAGCGGGAGCGGCCGGCACCTCTTCGGCTGCCCGGGCCGTGCCGGTCATGAGCAGCAATGATGCCATAAAACAGATGATCTTCTTCATAGAACTCCTTCCTGCCCCGGACAAGCCGGAACGAACAGCGCCTTTGGCACAGATAAAGACATGACAAGGACTATGAAAAAAACGGTTAAAACGATTCTCCTTCATAGCAGTTGTCGGCTTTTATCAGTGTCAAAAAAATTTTAGTTCTATTTCGCAGAGATTTAATTTCTTAACTAACGCGACACAGGTAATGGCATGACAACGGCTAATAAAGACGATTACAATGATTCTCTTTCACCGTTGCCGGCCTTTATCAGGTGTCAGAGATTTTATCTTTCGCCGCTCACTCCGTCACGATCCTTTTCACTACCGTCCTGACCATATCGCCCGCCAGTTCCGATGCCGTGTTCACCCGCCCCCAGTCGAACAGAAGAATGTCCTCATCCCCCTGGTGATAGCTGCGGGAAGACCATACGATCTTCCTGCTGCGCCGTTCGATCAGCTCGACCATGAACTCGACCTTGGGGGCAGCCGCGGAATACGAGTAGTCCTGATACTCCAGCACCCTGCCGCACAGGATGAGATCGGCATCGAGCGCGTCGAACACCAGGTCCGCATCGGAGAGCGACATGCCGATGTCCATCACGAACCGGAGGTTGAGGAGCTGCCGGCGCACGACGCCGGGTTCAAGCACGGCAAAGCGGCTCAGACCCTGCATCGCGTGCAGGAAATGGAGCATCACAATCTCGCCGGCGTTTGCCCTGGAGCTCGCGTTGAAAAAGGGAAGCACGGCCAGGACCGGCTTCCGCTGCTGGTTCTGGACATTCAGCCGCAGGAGATGAAGCGCGCCCGGCAGTGCATTCTGGACGTCCCCCATGGCAAGCTCGATCGTCCGTTCCCGCTCCGGGGACGGTCTGCGAAGCAGCTCGATCGTGATCGCGGCGCTCCGGGAGCCCGCCTTGATCACCAGCGGCCCCGGCGTCAGCATCCGGTAGTCGGCCTCCGGCACTGCCGTGCCCCCTGTAGTGAACGGCACCACCACGTCCTGGCCCGTTACCGCCGACAGCTCCACTGTCACCGTCACGCTCCCCGCTCCCTCGCCCACGCTCCGCGCCGACGGCGTGAACCGCACGCTCGGCAGCGGATCGTTGTCCGCGATCGCATAGGTGTGCGCCGCGATCTCTCCCAGGGCCGCATTCTTCGCGTTCCGGAGCGAGACCTCTACCGTCTCGTCCTCTTCATGCAGGCCGTCGTCCACGACCTCCAACTCGATCGTCTTCGCGGTCTCCCCCGGACCGAACGTCAGCGAGCCCTCCCGCAGCGCATAATCCGCGCCGCGGCCCGACGCCGTTCCGCCCGTCACCGCGTACTCCACCGTCACCGGCCGGGCGGATGCCCCGCTCAGCACCACGGCCAGCCGCGCAGGATCGATCGCTTCGTCGCCGCGTCTTGTCGGTTCCCGGAACCCCACCGCGGGCATCGGATCGTTGTCCTTGATCGTATAGACATGCGTTATGGTCCCGCCCGCGGTCGCGTTCTTCGCGTTCCCGAGCGCGACCTCCACCGTCTCGTCGCCCTCGTGCAGGCTGTCGTCCACGACCTCCAGCCCGATCGTCTTCACGGTCTCGCCCGGCTCGAAGGTGAGCGTGCCGTTCGGCAGGACGAAGTCCGCATTGGCCGACGCCGTCCCGCCCGTCACCCCGTAGTCGACGGTCACCGTCTTTCCGCTCGCGCTGCTCAGCACCGCTTCCACCCGTGCCGGCGTCGCGCTCTCTTCCCCCCGGGAGCCCTTCAGCGAGAATGCGACGCTAGGCTCCGGATCGTTGTCCGTGATCGTCACGGTGCTTGCTGCCGCTGCTCCCTGCACCGCGTTGACCGGAACTCCCATCGCCAGCTCGATCGTCTCGGCAGGCTCGTTCACCCGGTCGTCGATGACCGCGATCTCGATGGCCGCGCTCCGCTGTCCGGCCTTGATCACCAGCGGGCCCGGAGTCAGCACCCGGTAGTCGGCCTCTGCGGCCGCCGTCCCGCCCGTTGTGAACGGAACCATCACGTCCTGGCCCGTCAGTGACGACAGCTCCACTGTCACCGTCACGCTCCCCGCTCCTTCGCCAACGCTCCGCACCGCAGGCGTGAACCGCACGCTCGGCAGCGGATCGTTGTCCGCGATGGTATAGGTATGCTTCGCGATCTCGCCCAGGACCGCGTTCTTCGCGTTCCGGAGCGAGACCTCCACCGTCTCGTCCTCTTCATGCAAGCCGTCGTCCACGACCTCCAACTCGATCGTCTTCGCGGTCTCGCCCCGGGCGAAAGTGAGCGTCCCTTCACGCAGCGCATAGTCCATTCCCCGGCCCGACGCCGTTCCGCCCGTCACCGCGTACTCCACCGTCACCGGCCTCATGGTCCTCGCGTTGAGCAGCACCGGGATTTGGACCGTTCCCGAGCCTTCGTCGCCGATCGAACCTTTTAGAAGGAACCCCACCGTGTTCTCCCGGAGATCGAGACCCACGACCGGGGATCGAAAGACCGTTTCCGGCTGCAGGTCCCTGTTCCCGGTTTTCCCCGGCCGTCCCTGCCGCTTGAGCTGTTGCGCCAGCGACGACGAGAGCCGGTCTGCGGCCTGTTCGAGGAG
>MHEA01000229.1:0-11805 GCA_001805085.1 Nitrospirae bacterium GWC2_57_9 | reverse complement strand
AACAGAGCCGATGCCGAGCAGGCCGGCCGGATCGTCGCCCGACATCCCTACACTGTCCGCCCAGGCGAGCCGGGGTTCGGGGCCCGTCGTCACAAGGCGCGCGGCCAGGGAGACTTTGGCCTTTCCGCCATTTTCAGAGCTGCTGCTGTTCCCGTTGTAGAGTTCGCAAGACGTGATCAGAACTGCATCCACGCCGGCTTGCTCCTTGAAGGTCTTCGAGACGTCAGGGTCCACACCGCTCGTGAAGCGGATCCTGTTCTTCTCCAGGAATGCCTCGAGCACGGCATTGTCAAGCACCTGCAACCCCTGTTCGTGAAGACGAATCTGCAGCCTGTTACGGATATCAGCGGCCGGTACGGCATTGCCGGTCAGATTTTGCACGGGCAGCACGGCGAGCACGGGTCCGCGCCCGTCCGGCGCGGCTGTTTCGTTCACTCGCGCCGCGCACCCGGCGACCAGGAGGAGCGCGGCAGCAAGAACGCGCAGATTACCGGAACATTTTATCAATGATGTCATTGACCGCCTTTTCGGTGATCTGGTTCATCGGAAGGCCGCCGCCGCCCAGCAGCCGGTCCTTGAAGGAGATGCCTCCCTGCGTGGAGGAAGCCGACCACACCACCCTGCCTGTCTGCGTCTCGATCATCTTCATGCTCAGAGAGATCACCTGCGAGGTCGAGTTCCCCGAGCGGACCTCCCCGTACTCGCGGATCACGCCGATTATGACGGCGTCCACCTTCACAATGCTGCCGAATTTGACGATGTCTTCGGGAGCCGGGAAGGCAGCCTCGGCGATGGCGGCCCGCGAAATGCCGCGGTTCACTTCCCCGGGAGGAATGACATAGACGGCCCCGGTGGACAGGAGCGTGGTCGCGAAGACATCGCGCACCCGTTCCGTGGCCAGCGTCTCCCGCGTCTGGTTCGAGAGCGGCATGACGGCCACGGTGCGGATCGCCGCGAAGTCCATGCTTTCGTCGCGGAAGACATCGGTCGCGACCGGGCCGCAGGCTGCCAGGACGACGGCGAGCAGCAAGCATTTGATTCCTGTTCGAGCACGAGGGGAGCAGTTCTTCATGGATCGCCTCTCAAAAAGTGTAGCGGAACTCAAGACTCGCGCCGGAGGACCGCTGGTCCTGCGACAACGAGTCGACATGGTTTTTGAACAGCGACGCCATCAGGTACATGCGCGTCGAGACGTTCCATCGGACGGACTCGGTCAGCAGCTTGCTGGTGGTCTCGTCAAAGGACTGGGTGTTCTCGGTATAGGATGCCGTCAGCTGCAACGCCCCTCCCGAGAAGGGCGACCAGGTGACGCTGTAGTTCCGCATCCGGTCGGCACGGTCGTCCTGACGGATGATACTCCACGAGACGGCCAGGTACAGCGCGGGGACCGGAATGTAGGTGATGCTCAGATCCTCGCGTTTCGTCTTCGTAACGACCGGGTCCTCGTCCGGCACGCGGACTTCGGTGCGCGTCTCGGAGTAGTTCGGCGTGATCGTGATTTTCGGCCGGGGAACAATGGAAGCGCCCAACAGGAGAGTTCTGCTCTCGGACCTTCGCCCGGTATCCACTGCCTCGAAGGAGGCGCCTCCGCTCACGAAGGCGTCTACCCCCGGGTAGAGCCTCGCCGTGTTGTTCAGGAACAAGGCATTGCTTTTAACCTCGCTCTCGGGTGTGCGTTCGAACCTGCCGCTGTAGGTCAGAACGTTGCTCACGGTTATCCGCGGCGTCGCATTCAGCGTCGCGCCGTAAAGATAGCCCGTGGTTTCCCCCCCGTTGTCGGAGCTTCGCTCGATCCCGACCCGCGCGCTTCCCGTGAGTCTGTCGTCGAAGCGCTCGCTGGCCGAAAGGATGTTGGCGAGCGTGGACCGCCTCCTGGTGTCGATGCCCTCGGTCACGACCGTGAAGTAGGAAAAATCGTAGGTGACGAAAGGGACATTGAGGAGCCGCGCCCGCAGGACTACATCGCCGATCCGCGTCGTGGTGGTAAGAGGTCCGTTGAGGGGGACGTTGGCCAGGAACGCCTGCAGTTCGGTCACGAAGATCTGCTGGTCCGCGGCTGCCGAGAAAGTGGCTGACGCAAGCGCCTGCGCTTGCGTCAGCGGCCTGACCACGACCTTGATGTACCTCGTCCTGACCGTGGGGAACCGGAGTTCGAAGCGGTTCCGGATCGGATCGAAAACGGCCGGAAAGACCGTGGCCCAGGGGGACCAGGTCTGGTTATCGCGGCTGGTGTAAACGGTCCAGGAGAACACGTTCGCAATCTCGGCCGGGAGCGAGGTGTTGTTCCAACCGACCCAGACCGCGAGCGAGCTTACTTCCTGGTCCAGGCCGAGATCAAGACCGATGTTGCGGGCGCCCGGCGTTGTCGTCGGGAGGCCGATGGCAATCCCGGCAGGCAAGGACGTGTCGTTGTTGGTCAGCGCCGGGTTTGTTTCCAGCGGCAGGGATGCCGTATTGTCATTCACCAGCGAAAGTCCGGACGAGGCGAACAGCTGGACGGTCGCCTCCGGGCTCCCGGTGGTAAACACCTCTGTTTCCCGCCGGATCATTTCGTAATCGGTATACAGGGCAAGGCGGGTGTTGAAGAGGCTGCGGTCATAGGATGCCTTCCCGTCATGGGCCCGGGTCTTCTGCTCCACATCATGGATCTTATCCAAAGAATCGTCCTCGGTATACTGGTAGCGCAGCGTCAGCCGGTCGGCCGGTTCATAAAGGGTGGTGAAGGCAAATATCTCGTTCTCATCGTCTATGTTGGTCCGGCCCTGGTCGTAGACCTCGTTCCGCAACCAGCGCGCCTGGAGCATCGGAAGGTCCGATGGCCTCCAGCTCAGAACGGCGCTGGTGGTCTCGCTGGTCGTCCGGGACGATGATCCCGAGGTCTCTCTTTTGACCTCCTGAACCCCGTAGTTGGCTCCTGCCGTGAACAGAGGGTCGCGCAGCGTCAGATCGACGAAGGGCCGGTACCGCACCGCCGTTACGACGCTCTCTGTCCCGTCGGTGGTCGTATCGAACCTGTTCTTTTCGAACACGCCGTTCGCGAGCAGGAACAGCTTCGGGTAGAGCGCTTTATTCAGCGTCAGCCCGTACTGCTGGAGAAAACCATCGGTCTCGGAGTGCCGGCTGCGGCCGCCGCTCCTGATGTCGGTCTCATTGTATGTAGAGATAAGATCCACGTACCCCGTCACCTCATTGGCTGCCGCACTGCCGGCGATCCAAAAAAAAAACAGCAGCGAGCAGGCGCCTGTTCCGGAAAGAAGGGGCTTCCTGTGTTGAACGTACCTGTTGCGCATGCCGCTCCTGTCCTTAGCGTTCGCCCATCATCGCGACCCACAGAGGTCCGCTGCCCACGTCGAACTCGCCGATGATCTTCCTGCTCACAAGGTTCACTACGCTCACGACCCTGCGTTCCGGCACCACCGCGTACAGGTTGTTCTCGTCCCCGTCAATCGCCAGCGCCGCTGCCGTCCCCCCCAGGGGGATCCCCGCCCCCCGGGAAAGCGAGAACGGGTCATACACGCCGAGAACGGGATCATACTGCATTGCCAGGTAGAGGGTGTCCGTCCTCGTATCCACCTTGATCGCGGTCATGCCCATGCCGATGAACTGGCGGGTGATGACGGCGAGCGAAGCGGGATCCAGCACGAGGAGGTACGGTGATCGGGCGCAGATCGCGTAAAGCCGGTCGCCGCTGCGATTGAACTGTCCCCGGACCGGCTCCGCTTCCACTGCCGCCGAGACGGCCAGCGAACGATAGGGCACGTCGATCACCGAGATCATATTTGACGTCGGACTGAACACGTACGCCCGTTGTCCCGTCCGGTCGAGCAGAACCGACCGAGGTCCCTGGGCAACCGGGATCCGGGCCAGTTCAAGGAGGGTCCGGGTATCGAGGAACGTGACGGAATCCGCGCCGCCGTTGGGGATGATAAGAATTCCGCCGTCCGGCGTGAGCGCCGGTTCTCCCGGCACATCACCCGTGTTCAGACGGACCTTGTTGATGATACGACCCTCCGCCAGGTCGATCACCTCCACCAGGTCTTCGCCTGCATCCGCAACATAGCCTCGTTTCCGGCCCTGATCGAGCACGATTGAGACCGGCCTGCTCCCCGTGGCCAATACGCCTGCCACCTGCATCCTCTTCTTGTCGAACAGGGTTAGTGAGCCGTCGCCGGCATTGGCCACATAGCCGGTCAAGCCGGTCAGAGGACGGTCTGGAACCATTGCGGAGAAGACGGGATCGAAGGCGAACCCGGTCCTGACCGAGTCCGGATAAACGAGGTTCAGGCTGACCATGGCCGCTGTTCGCGGGGCAAGATCGAAGGTGACCGCGGCCGTAGCCGGTGCCTCAGCCGTCAGGAGCTCCGCGGAACCGTCTCCGCGCTTGAGGACCGCCTTCTGTACGGTGCAGGCGATGCCCTGATACCGGCCGGCGGGAACGTTGCCGAAAGCTAGTAGACGTTGACGGTTGCGGTCCTGCACAGGAAAGCCTGTAATCGCGGGAACGAGCGGGTGGTGCGTTCCGTCCTCGCTCACGGCAGCAACCCTGGTTATCTCAAAGACGAGACCTTCGGCGTCCTGCTGGAGCGGATCAAGATAAACCGAAAGGAGGCCCTCCGTACCGGACAAGGGCTGAAAGGGAAGGCTTCTCATCAGGCACCCTGAAAAAAGGGAGCAGGCAATGAGAATGATCACGGCAAAGATATCTCTTTGGACCATCTCCCCCCCTGAGCACACGGTCATCGATACTTGTCTGGGATTACTGAGGAAAGAAAAGAATACTTTTTTTAATATATCTCAAGATGCAGGAATTTTGGTTGCACTCTGTTGCTTCTTTCTTTTCTAAACGCTAAAGTTCATTAAGATTCAGAAGGGTGCCAAAAAGAACACGCCTTCTGATGAATAGTCCGAGGCTTTACCCGTTCCGTCTATTCACCCCCTTCCAGGAGAGAAGGTATTGGGCGACTTTAGGTTTAACGTCGCGGGAAAGCGCCTAATCGTATGTGATGATAAAAAAACAAGGGCTGGCAAATGCGCCAGCCCTTTAGAATTAACGATTGATCCAGCAGACAGGAAGGCAGTTTCTAGTCCTTGGCATGACATTTATTGCAGAGTACTCTCTGATAAATGGAGAAATCCGAGACCGGCCTGTCATAGTAGGCGGCCTTGGTTTCAGCTTCCGTACGGCCCATGGCATAGCCGGCAGCGGCGTTGTCAATGCCGGGGTAGAGGCCGTTGTACACCATAAATTCGCTCTGGTACTCAAAACGGAGCATATCCGGCCAGCCGGATGCATGGGCGCGGTGGCAGGAAAGGCACATGACGTCCGAGGTGGTTACGGTCGGGCCGGGCTGCTGCTTGGCATTGTTGGAAGCGATGGACTTCAACGTGGCATAATTGAGAGTATCTTCCTCATAGGGCACCAGCGAGTTAAACGACGTGAGCTGGCTGCCGGTCATGTCGCCCGATTTCACGTAGCTGTTGTAGGTTGCCGTGAGGCTGGCGAGGTTCTGGGATACCGGGTGGGTCAGCCTGCCCGAGTTGGTATGCATGTCGGGATGACAGGTTGAGCACCACTCAGCCATGCCCTTGCCGTAGGCATCGCGGACCTGCAGCACGTCCTCGCTCTTGTTGTAGTTCTTGTTCACGACAGCTGCAGGCGGATCCACAACGAATTGAATACCGTCCTGGGTCCAGCCTTTGCCGGCCAGAAGCCGGAAAACGCCGACCGCCGTGGAACCGGAGATGGGATCGGCGCTGTCATTGTAGGAGCCCGAGTTGGCGATAGGCAGGCCCGTCGTCTTGATCGTGCCGTCCGCGAACCGGCGATACTGGCCGTGCATATCATGGCAGCTGGTGCAGGTCAGTTGGGCCGAGGGAAAGGTCCCGCCCGGAGCTGTTGCGCCGTCGATCTCGGTATATCCGTTATCAGCCGCCAGGATGTTGTGGCCGTGGCTCGCGCCCGCCTCGTTGATCGTATCTCCGTGGGTAACATAGGTGTAGGACATCTTGAGCCAGCCGAAGTCGCCGCCCGGCGATCTCTGGATAGGCGCCTTGCCGTTTCCCGCATCCAGGTCCTGGGTGCGGGTGCTGATATGATATCTGGTCGGCTCGGTATCGCCTTCCGCGTTCTCATGACAGTTGAGGCAGGTGGAGCCGATATCGCTCTTGGTCAGGAGCGCGCCGCTCTGGGCGGAATGCATGCTGTGGCAGCCTTCGCACTGCGCGACGCCGCCGGAATGGAACGCAAATGCCATGCTGCCGAAGCCGACGACCAGCAGGGCTGCGGTCATAACGGCCATACTCCATTTCAATCCTTTCATCGTATCCTCCATGTATTCTCCGGCAGCCCGGCCGTCCCGGAGGGACCCGTCGGCTTTGTGCCCCCATCTCGCAATGGGTTTACCTTGTACGGAGGAGTTGTGATCAAATTTTGCACTGAAACTGCCGCACCTTTCCGTTGGCATCCCTTTCGTTCCTTTTTTGTGTCATCACCTCCTTAATGCAGGCGGGATGCCCTGCCTGATAGTGCCGGATCAGTCGTACAGCAACCGGAAGACACTGACCCCTTTGTTTCTTGCCTGGCTGACATACACGCGGTCCTGGGCGTCCACCTCGACGTTCCGGGGAGAGATCAGCTCCCCGGGCCTGCCCTTGTCCGACCCAAACTGGGTCACGAACCGGAACGCACTGTCGAATATCATGACGCCATATTTGCCGACGTCCACGACGAGATAATTCCCTTTGCTGTCCCTCGCGATGCCACGCGCGATATTGAACTTGCCCGGGACGCTGCCCGGTTGTCCGAATGAAGCAATGGACCCGTCCGGCGACAGCCGGTAAGCCTTGAAGAAGACCGGGATGGTAAAGACCATGTTCCCCTCACGGTCCACGCTGAAGCCGCCCATGCCGCTGTCGGCTCGCTCCTCTTCCTCCAGTTTGAGAATGGCGGCCACATCGTACTGGTTGCGCACCCGGCGGCCCTGCTCGTCCATGATGACGATCAGCATCTGGTTCATATCGACAAGATAGAGCAGGCCGTCATGGTAGACCATCCGGTTCGGTGAAAAGGAAGGGAAAAGCTGCTTCACGTCGCCCGCGCTGATGGTCGTTTCCAGCGGCTCTCCGCGGTAATTGCTTTGCGTCACCCGGAATTCCGTGCCTCGGGAGACGAGCGTCAGGATATTCCCGCCGGCGTTGACGGCGACGTCCTGGATCCGTTCGGGGTCGGCAATGCCGAAGCGGTAGACCTCCATGCCTGCGTCATTGAATACCCTGACCGTGTTCCGGTAGAGCACATAGATCTCGTTCCGCTCCCGGTCAGCGACGACGCGCGGGCTGTCGTAGGCGACCGTGCCGGTAAAATCGGCAAGGTTATACAGGTAGACCGGCTGCACGCCCGCCGCTGCCGGCATGGCGGCGAAGGCGAAGACCAGTCCGAAAAGTGCTGCGGTGAAGAAATGTGAGTTCCCTGGCTTTTTCATTTTTTTTAGAGCTGAAGGATCATCATGCACATAGCAACGAACATGCCATGTCCTTGATTGCAAATATGCTTGATTATTCAATCGGCTGTTTCGGCCTGCCAAAGAGAAGGGGGGAACTTCCGGTGAAAACACCAGCTCCTACCCGGCAATTTCACCAGTGCGAAGAATGAAAGTTGTGGAGAGTTGCAGTTTGTTATGGAGCCGCCTCGTATTGAAGCTCCCTGCAGCAAATGAAGGTTCCTATAGGCATCTGCAGGGAATCTTGATTCTAAAGTTGGAACACCCTGCACACCCTATTCTCGCGCGGAGCACTCGAAAACATTGGGTGCGAGCCTCGCGGCAAGCGCTCGTAAGCGCTGGGGGCGCCCCGCAATCCCGCCATGGCGGGACGGGGAATGCTTTCTCCGGAATTCAACGAGACCGTGCTGAGGATGGAGAATACAGAGGGGGGGGAAAATAAGCTGAATTGAGATATTGCATGATGAAGACGGGGAGCGGAAGGAAAGCGGAGATCAGCGGGCGAGAATTTTCGCCTGCTCCAGATGCGCTGCGGACTCGACGGTGCGCCCCCCGAGCTTCAACGCATAGGCCAGGTTATGATGCACCACGGCATTCCCGGGATCGAGGCGCTCTGCCCGGGCAAGATGAGAGATGGCTTTGTCGAGAAGACCCAGTTCGCCGTAGGCTATGCCCAGGTTCAGATGTGCGTCCAGATAGTCGGGCGCAAAGCGCAGCGCCAGCAGGTACTGTTCGGCCGCCTGGCCGGTCTTCCCCCTATCACGGAGGAAAAGGGCGAGATTGAAATGGGCAAAGGCGGCGGAGATGCGCCGTATATCGGTCTCGTTGTTCGGCTCAAGACCGGTCCGGTACCGCTCCAGGGCATAGTCGGGCTTCAGCCGGAGCACTGCAACGAACTCCTGCTCCGCCTGTTCCAGCCGGGCGAGCCGCGCATACAGGAGGCCCCGGTTGTTGCGGGCAGGGAAATAGCCGGGGTTCAGGGCAATGGCCCGGGAATAGGCGGCAATGGCCGCTTCCGTCCTGCCCATGCTCTCATAGGCAAGCCCCAGATTATTGTGTCCCCGGGCTTTGCGCGGGCTTTTTTGGATCACATCGCCGGAGAGCGTGTACTCGCTCTGCCAAATGCGGTTCCGGGCACCGGTTGCACCGGTCAGCAGAAAGATCATAACAGCTGCAAGAAAAAGTCTTCTTCTCATCGTCTCTTTCCGGTATGAGGGGCTCTCCCCTGCGGGGAAAAAACCATGTTAAGCTGTCATTTCACCAGCCGCCCGCTGCGGCGGTGCATACTCTCTGCAAGAATCTGGGACGAAATGCGCTTATTTCCGTCGAATGCTGCCCGGGTGCCGGTGGTACGGGATTTGCTTTCCGTTCATGCAGCGGCGGACTGCGCCGAATCTTCCCGAGGGTGTTTCCGTTGAAAAAGATCCTGATCGTTGATGATGAATTCCTGATCAGGTACTCGCTCGCGCACATGCTCCAGAGCGCATCTGCCGACGTGACGACCGTGGCAAGCGGGGCCGAAGCGATCAGGGAGATCCAAAGCCTTGCCTTTGATCTCTGCTGCCTGGACATCCACCTTCCCGATGGAAACGGCGTGGATATCATGAAGAGGATCCGGCAGCTTTCTCCCGGCACCTGCATCCTTATGATGACCGGAGGCGAGGTGACCAGGGAGATGCTTTCGGATATCCTCTCGCAGTCCGGGCTTCTGCTGTCCAAACCCTTCGACCTGTTCAAGGTAAAAAACCTGGTGAACTGTCTCCTTGCCGGCGGTAATCCCGCTGCCTGCACCGTCGTCCATGACGACGGCGCCGGGCTGGGATTGGGGTTGAAGAGCAACCAGCGAAAGTACGAAAGGCAACAGCGTTCCGTGCCGGACCCCTGTTCGGTCGCGGCTCCCGGCCTTATCAGGACCGCCAGCGTCATCAACGTCAGCCGGGAGGGCCTCTGCCTCCTGACGAAGTACCCGCTGCATACCGGGTCTACCCTCAGGATCGCGCGGGACGACGAGAACGCATGTATCGGCACTGTGCGGTGGAGCGCCAGCGAAGGGAACGAGGAAGGCTACCGCGCGGGCATCCAGTTCCTGCCGGCTGAACCCGGCAGCCACGGGGCCGCGCAGGGCGCCTAGGGCTTGCTATTCCAGGCCCAGTTTCTTGACCTGGTAACGCAGGGTATCGTAGCTGATATTCAGCAGTTTGGCCGCCTGTGCCTTGTTGTTCTTCGTCCGGTCCAGCGCCTGGAGAATGAAATCCTTTTCCACGTCCTCGAGGCGCACCCCTTTTTCCGGCAGCGCGAACTTGTCCGCGGCTGCACGGCTCGACTGGGCCGCGGCGGATGTCAGCCAGCCGGGCAGATGCTCCGGGCCGACCATTTCCGCGCTCTCGAGCACCACCAGGCGTTCGATCAGGTTCCGCAGTTCCCGGATGTTGCCGGGCCAGGGGTAGGCGATCAGCATCTTCTCCGCCTCGGGCGAAAAGCTCTTGATCGTTTTCTTGTTGTACCGCTTCGTCAGGACCGAAAGAAAGTGGCGCGCCAGCAGGGGTATGTCCACCACGCGCTCGCGCAGCGGCGGCACATGCAGGTAGAAGGTGCTCAGCCGGAAGAAGAGGTCCATCCTGAACTCTCCCCGCTCCACCGCCTCCGACATGTTCCTGTTCGTCGTCGCGATGACGGTCACGTCCACGGGGACCTCGGCGGTGCCGCCCACGGGCCGCACCGTGCGCTCTTCAAGCACGCGGAGCAGCTTGCCCTGCAGGTTCAGCCGCATGTCCCCGATCTCGTCCAGCAGGATCGAACCGCCCTGGGCCAGTTCGAACAGGCCCTTCTTGTCGGTCTTGGCGTCCGTGAAGGAGCCCCGGGCATGTCCGAACAGCTCGCTCTCGAGCAGGTTCTCGGGCAGGGCGGCGCAGTTGACCCGGATGAAGGGCAGGCAGCCTGACCGGTCGTCATGATGGATCAGGCGGTGGGCATACCGGGCAAACAGTTCCTTGCCGGTCCCGCTCTCCCCGGTCATCAGGATGGTGGAAACGGCCGCGTCGGCCATTTTTTCGATCTTCTGCTTGAGCACCCGGACCGGCTGGGAATCCCCCACAATGTCCTTGTCGAACAGTTCCGAATGCACCTTCCGGAGGTAGTCCACCTCGCGCTTCAGGCGGCCCTTCTCCACGATGTTCCGGAGCACGATCTTGACTTCGTCCACATTGAACGGTTTGGTAAGATAATCGACAGCGCCCAGTTTCATGGCCTTGACGGCCGTTTCGGCCGTGTCGTCCGCGGTCAGCATGACGACCTGGGTCGGCAGTTCCTGTTCCACCAGTTCCTTGAGGATGTCGATCCCGCTGCGCAGCGGCAGCCGGATGTCGAGCAGCACTACGGCCGGGGCCCAGGACCGGATCTCGGCGATCACGTCCTGCAGCGAGGTCATGGCGCGCACCTCGTACCCGTCCCCTTTCAGGACGCGCGTGAGCATGGTCACGATCAATTCGTCGTCGTCCACCAGAAAGATCCTTACCGGCGTTTTCATGCCGCAACCACCTCCGGCGCCATCCGGACCGGCAGGGTGATCGTGAAGGTGACCCCCCGGTCCCGGTTGTTCTGCACGGCGATCGCGCCGCCGTGCTGCTCCACCAGCCCCTTGGTTATCGCCAGGCCCAGACCCGTTCCGTTCGGCTTCGTCGTAAAGAAAGGCTGGAATATCTTGCCGGCCACGGCCTGATCGATCCCCCTCCCGGTGTCCGTGATGCTGACCTCGACCGAGCCAGCCGCGGTGCGCGACGATCGGACGGTGATGCTGCCGTCAGCTCCGATTGCGTCCGCGGCGTTCAGGAGAAGGTTGAAGAACACCTGCTGGAGCTGCAGCGGGTCCGCCAGGGTCTCCGGGAGCAGCCGGTCGAAATCCTTGAAGATCTGCAGGGGCTCACCGTTCCCGCCCATGAAGGCCGGATGCCGCTCCGTGAGCGCCACCGTCGCGTCGAGTATGCTGTTGATGTCGACCAGCATGAGCTGCGGCTTGGGCGGCCGTGCGAAATTGAGAACGCTCTTGATCAGCGCTTCGATCCGCCTGATCTGCTCCGCCACCTTGAACGCGATCAGCCGGTTCTCGGGGCCGAGCGTCGGATCGCAGGAGAGGACATCCACCGAGGCCTTGATGCCGGCAAGGGGATTCTTGATCTCGTGAGCAAGGCCGCCCGCCATTTCCCCGAGCACGACGAGCTGCTCCGTCCATTGCATGCGGGTCCGGTCCTCCCTGATTGAATGGGCCATTTCATTGAAAGAGGCAGCCACCTCGCCGAATTCGTCCTTC
>MHEA01000228.1:10199-13611 GCA_001805085.1 Nitrospirae bacterium GWC2_57_9 | reverse complement strand
AAGGACAGCAAGGGCTTTTGCGACCAGGTCTTTACCGAACTCTCGGGTATGAAGGAGAGGATTGCCGGAATGCGGAACGATTCCCGGGGCTCGGACAATGAGGTCGTCGAGATGTTCGACCGGCACTTGGCGGAACTGGTGGACGAGATCGAATGGAAGATCCAGATCCTGGCCCATTCCTGCCCCTATGATTGGAAGGGTTCGCTCGAATTCGAGAACGATGTCCAGGTGAACGAGGTGGAACGGGCGCCTGACAGCGACAGGTTCTCCGCCGGATATCTCGGCGGGTAGGGAGGGTGTCTGACATCTATCGGGGGGCCGGAGCAGGAAATGCGCCGGCCCCTTTTCTGAAAATTCAGCAGCCCGGAAGGCTCCTCATGCATCGTCCGTTATGCTGCACGCAAAAGGATGTCCGCAAACTCCCCGGCAGGGAGCGGCCTGCTGATGAGGAAACCCTGCATCTCGTCGCATCCGGCTGATTTGAGGAACGCGAGCTGGTCCTCTGTTTCCACGCCTTCGGCGATCACCTTCATCTTCATGTTGTGCGCCATTGCCGTGACCGCGCTGATGATGGTGCGGTCGTCGGGGTCGGTGGTGATGTCCTTGACGAAGGAGCGGTCGATCTTGAGGCGTTCGATGGGCAGCCGCTTGAGGTAATTGAGGGAGGAATAGCCCGTTCCGAAATCGTCGATCGAGATATGGATGCCCATGCCCGCCAGTTCCTTCAAACGGGCGGCAGCGCGTTCCACGTTGCTCATTGCCAGGCTCTCGGTGATTTCCAGGTCCAGGTATTGCGGCGGAACATTCGTCTCCTGCAGGATTCGGGCGATCGTGGGCACCAGCGCGCTGTTCTCGAAAAAGCGCGCGGAGATGTTCACGGTGACGCGGAACGCCGGAAGGCCGGCGCGGCGCCATCGGTTCAACTGCCCGCAGACCGTGCGCAGCACCCATTCGTCTATGCTGGTAATAAAGCCCGATTCCTCGGCAAGGGGAATGAACTGCGCAGGTTCGATCCGGCCCATGGCAGGATGCTCCCAGCGTACGAGGGCCTCGGCACAGACCATCCTGTTCGTCGCGATATCGACCAGCGGCTGGTAGTGCACGACGAGTTCGTCCCGCTCCACGGACGCCCGCAGCAGGTTCTCGAGACGGATCCGTTCCAGGGAGCGGGTGTTGATGTCGGGGTTATAGAACTGGCAGTTGTTGCCGCCCTTTTCTTTTGCGTGATACATGGCGATATCTGCGAACCGCAGCAGGCTTTCGACCTCCTCGCTGTCGTCGGGAAAGACGCTGATGCCCAGGCTGGCGGTAATATGCAGTTCCTGGCCGGCGATCAGAAAGTTCCTTCCGAAATACTCAACGATCTTCCGGGCCACGTCCGCGGCGTCTTCCGCCCGGGTAACGTCGGCCACGATGATATTGAACTCATCGCCGCCGATGCGGGCGACCGTGTCGGAGGACCTGACCGTGCTTCTCAGCCCGTCAGCCACCTGTTTCAGCAGTTCGTCGCCTGCCTCATGTCCGAGCGTATCGTTTATGTTCTTGAACCGGTCGAGGTCCAGAAAGAACACCGTCATTTTCGAGCCGTGCCGGCGCGCCTGCGCTAGCTCAAGGGTTATCAGTTCCAGGAACAGCCGCCGGTTCGGGAGGCCGGTCAGCGCGTCGTGGTTCGCCAGATGCCGGATTTCCTCCTCCATCTTCTTTCTGGCCGTGATCTCCTGCACCACGGCGTTGACGCCCATGATCCTGCCGTCCGGGTCCGTGACGGGATAATAACTGTTCAGCCAGTGCCGTTCATCTCCAGCGGCCGTTCCCCGGATCGCCTTCAGCTCCACGTTCTCCACGGCCTTGCCGGTATCAAGGACCGTCCGGTAATAGGGGACCACCAGGTCGGCCAGTTCGGCGGGAAGCACCTCGCCGACGGTCCTGCCCAGATGCTGGTCCGGCAGCCTGCCGTTCAGTTCGGCAAGCCGCTCGTTGATATGCACGTACCGGAGATCGGTGTCGACGAAACAGAGGCCGACAGGCGCCGTGGCATAGACCGCCTGGAGCTGAGCGAATCTGGCGCGCGACAGGCTGTCGGACCGGCGCAATGCTTCATACAGCCGGGCATTCTCGAGCGCCGTGGAGATCGAGAAGGAAAGCTTTCGCGCGAAATCGAGATGCACGTCCCGGAACAGGAACGGCCGGGAAAGCGAGTAAAAACTGATGGCTCCCAGAACCATGCCCCGGGAAATAAAGGGCGCCACCATCATGGAGCGGATGCCGCTGCTCGCGACCATGTCGCGGTTCAAGCGGCCGTCGTTGCCGGCGTCGCTGAAGGAAACAACGTCGCGAACGAGGGACGCATGATAGATCCCCTGCATCTCCCGGGACTGCACGAAGCGGCCGACCAGCGACTCGTCCATATTATGGACCGACTTGATGATATAAAAATCGTTCTGCAGCAGGCCGATCACCGCGGCTTCCACACCGATGGCCCGGGCGGCGCCGCCGACCACCCGGCTCAGGATCGCATCGAGGTCGAGCGTGGAATGGATCAGGTTGTCCAGCCGGTTCAGGGCGTCGCTCAGCTCCTTGCGTTCCCGGATCGACACCTCATTCCGTTTCCGCTCGATCGAATAGAGGACCGAACGGTAAAGGACGCCGCCCTCTATGTTGCCTTTTATCAGGTAGTCCTGGGCGCCCATCGCGATAGCGCTCGAAGCCAGCTCGCCGTCGGCGAGGCCGGTCAGCACGATGACGGGCACATCTGCCGTATGCTCCTGCAGCGTGCGCAGCGTGTCGATGCCGGCGCTGTCGGGCAGGCCGAGATCGAGGAATACGGCGTCGAACCGGTCCTCGTCAAGCAGCTTCATTCCCGCCGTGAGCCGGTCCGCGACCTCGAGGCTGCAGTTGCCCTGGCAGTTGCCGACCATTTCACTGAACAGCTCGGCATCGCCTGCATTGTCCTCGATAAGCAGTATTTTCAGCATGGCGTGCATCCCTCGGGCCCCCTTCCTTCAATGGCTGCAGGGCAGCTTGACCACGGTGAGCCAGAAATCCTCGATCGAACGCACCACGTGCATGAACTGTTCAAGATCCACCGGCTTGGTCACGTAGCAGTTGGCGTGAAGATCATAGGACTTCACAATATCCTCCTCCGCTTTCGAACTGGTCAGGACGACGACAGGGATGAATTTCAGCTTGGGGTCCGTCTTGATCTCCTGCAGCACCTCCCTGCCGCTCTTCTTCGGCAGGTTCAGGTCGAGCAGGATGAGATCGGGACATTGAGCGTGACCGTACTGGTCCTCGCGTCTCAAAAACCGCAGCGCTTCCACGCCGTCGGAGGCCACATGCAGCTCATTCCGTATCTTGCCCTCGCCCAGGGACTCCCGCACGAGTTCCACATCGCCCGGGTTGTCCTCCACCA
>MHEA01000228.1:264-10181 GCA_001805085.1 Nitrospirae bacterium GWC2_57_9 | reverse complement strand
TTCCGAATTCCTGTTTCATGCCGTGCCTCCTATGCGGCCAGCGCCGGCCGCTGCTTTGCCTTGAACGGGATCGTGAAAAAAAAGGCGGTCCCGATGCCGGGCGTCGAATCCACCCAGATCCTGCCGCCATGCCGCTCGACGATCCGCTTGCAGAGGGAAAGGCCGATCCCGGTGCCCGGGTACTGCTCGCGGGTGTGAAGACGCTGGAAGATCTGGAATATCTTTCGGTGATACTGCGGCTCGATCCCGATTCCGTTATCGCGCACGGAAAAGACCCATTCCGCGGCAGCCCGCTGCGCCGAGACATGGATTACGGGCTGAATCCCCGGCTTCCCGAACTTGATGGCATTGGCGATAAGGTTCTGAAACACCTGGGAGAGCTGCGTCTCGTCGGCCGTTACCTCGGGAAGCTGGTCCCTGGTGATCACGGCCCGGCTCTCCCTGATCGCCACGGAAAGGTTCAGGATCGCCTCGCCCAGGGCCTCGCCCGCATTTATCATTGTGAATTTCGCCCCCCGTGCCACCCGGGAGTAGGCCAGCAGGCCGTCGATCAGTTTCTGCATGCGTTGTACGCCGTCGACGGCAAAGAATATGTAGCGGTCGGCCTTCTCATCAAGCTGTCCCCGGTATTTCCTTTCCAGCAGTTGCACATAGCTGGCCACCATCCGGAGCGGTTCCTGCAGGTCATGGGAGGCCACGTACGCGAACTGCTCCAGCTCCCTGTTGGACCGCTCCAGATCGGCAAGCACCAGCCTGAGCTCCTCTTCGGCCTGCTTGCGCGCCGTAATGTCGCGGTAGACGACGACGGCGCCGCTGATCCTGTCCTGCTCGTAGAGCGGCCTGCTCGTAAAATCCACGAAAAAGCCGGTACCGTCCTTTCTCCAGAAAAACTCCTCTCCTGAATGGATGGTGCCTTCATTGTAGGCTGCATAGATCGGGCAGTCCTTCGAAGGGTAATCCGAGCCGTCCGGTCTCCTGGAGTGCCAGGTGGTGTGACTATGGCTTCCCTGCAGTTCTTCGGGGGCATACCCGAGCAGGTGAGCGGCCACGGCATTGACGAACGTGACCTTGCCTTCCAGGTCGAGGCCGAAGATGCCCTCGCCGGCATTTTCCAGGATCAGCTCGTTCTGGCGGCTGAGCTTCCTGAACTCCTCATCGCGGCGCTTCCGTTCAGTAACGTCGCTCACGATGATCACGGCCAGGAGCGGCCTTCCCTCTCCGTCCCGGGCGAGCGTGCCTCCGTAGCTGAAAACACGCTGCCAGCCGGTCGCCGGCCGCCGGATGCGCACCTCCCAGTCGTGCAGCGTTTCGCCCGCAAGCACCCTTGCAAGGGGCCACCGCTCCAGCGGCAGGACCCCTTCGTCTTCGGTGGACAGCTCGAAAATGTCGGTGAACTCCGGCAGCCGCCGCCGGCCCTCTGCTTCAGATGTGAACCCATGCATCGCGACCGCAGCGGGATTCCAGCGGAAAAGCCTGCCTTCCAAATCGGCGACCACCAACCCGTCGGTAATGTAATTCAGGATCGTTTCGAGCTGCGCGGAATACCGTTCCAGCTCGTGCTTGCTGTGCTTCAGCTCGTCCTCGGATCGCCTGCGCTCGGCGATCTCCTGTGTTAGTTCATCCCGGGAAACCGTGATCTCCTGCAGTCCCGCCGTCATGGCGTCAAACGTTCTTGAAAACTGTCCGAGCTCATCGGAAGAGGCCAGGCCGATCCTGTAGTCGAGGTTGCCTGCCCCCACGGCCGCAGCGCCGGTCCGGAGCCTCTCGATCCCCGCGGCAATGCTCGTGCCGATGCGCAGGGAGAGCCAGACAGTGGTGATCGTCAGCAGAAGGCCGGCCAGCGGCAACAACCATGCGATCTTCCGGTTGGTGTCCACCACCACCCTGTCCGCCATGGCAGTGAGCCGCGCCGCGTCGAGGGTCAGGTCTCGCGACCGTTTGATGATGAGATCGGAAACCTGCGCCCGGTATTGCTCGAAAGCGGGATCGCTCTGCTTGCGGTTTGTCTTCCCCCGGCTTTCGTCGGCGGTCACGAGAGCGCGGAAGAGGCCTCGCATGTCGGCGAGATTCTGTTTCATCCGGGCCAGGACCACGCGGGGCGCATGCCGTTCCAGGAAATTGCTGTTCAAGTTTCGTGCAAGCGAGTCGTACGTCAGCAACCACTGCTCTTTCGGACGCTCCCCGGGATAGCGCAGATATCGGTTGCTCAGGCTGTTCAGCTCATAGGATGCCTTCATGATCTCATCGAAGATCACCGATCGTTCGTGGGCGGCCCGCTGCACCCTGAAGGCCAGCGCGAACAGCACGACGATGATGAGCATCATGACGGCCAGCAGCAGCGAATTGAATTTCAGGCGGGTCGCAATCTTCACGAGGTTCTCATCTTTTTACGGGCAGGTTGACCGCGTCGGGCGCTACCGACTCCAGGCCCGAAGTGTACACGAGCCGCAGAAAATTTGGTACTTCATCCGCCCCGGCCAGCCCGCTCCTGACCGCCCAGCGGGCCTGTTCTTCCAAACTGAGGATCAGGCTTTGGGGGAGCCGCACATCGAAATTAAAATCCGCCAAATCGAACTGGGAAACACCCACATACCGCGCGGTGATATCGTGCGCATCCTGCGGATGCTGTTCCATATACTGCTGAGCCCGCAGAAGGGCCCGAAGGAGCTTCTTGACCGCGTCGGCATGGGTTGCTGCATAATCCTGCCGGGCTGCGATGTTCCAGTAGAGTTCATAGATTATTTCGTTTTCCAGGACCAGGCCGTTTACGCCGAGCATGTTCTGTTGCCGTTCCAGGTGAGGCTCCCAGCTCACGGCGGCGTCGATGCCGCCCTGCGCAAGAGCATCGGCTATCTTCTCCGGAGCCAGGGGTACGACCCGAACCGAGCTTCGGGGAACGCCGAAGAACATTAAGTACACATCCAGGTAGTATTGAGCATTCGTGCCGAGGCTGACCGCGATCCGCTTCCCCCGGAGTTCACCCGGGCCTGCAATGCCGCGGTCCTTTCGGGCGATCATCTTCATGTATCGTCTGGAATCAGCGATCGTCGCGACAACGGCGATGGGCTCGTGCTTGAGCCCCGCGAACATGATCGGGGTTTCCGCAACCGTGCAGAATTGCGCTTTTTCCTCCATCACCGCTTGAAGCGCGTCCTTGCCCGCCCAGTAGTTCCGCATCGTCACCTGCAGGCCTTCCTTCTTGAAAAAGCCCTTTTCATAAGCGATATAGACAGGTGCGGAAACGGGTTGCACCGCTACCCCGATCGTGATCTTTTCGGGTTGCGGTTTCCGGTCTCTTGCAGCCCACAGGGCTGCGAGCGCCATCAGGCAGAAAGCAATGATCGCGGTCACTTTTGTTCTTCGGAGCGTCATGGCATGGTATTCCCGTTAATGATTCAGAACTGAGGCCGGTAACAGAGAAATGACAGAGGCCGCGATGCAGGGGAGCCGCAGGAAGTGCCGGTTATTCGTTGGTGCTGTTGCGGGAAGTGCGACAAGAAACAACTTCGAAAAAGCAACAATGTTGACTGCCGTGCTCGAACGCATTGAATGCCCTATGCAATTCTCAACGGATGATAAACCCGGCCTAAAGGGCAAGTCAAGCTGTTCTGCATCTCAAGCGTACAGATGCCCCGAAAAGTGACTAAAGTATTTAAAAAACGGCATTAATCCTGTTTTTCTCCCGGCAAAGCGATGCTAATGGCTCAAGTCTATCACAGGAGACATTGCGATTCCCGCAGACACCCGGATCTCGCCATCCAAATCTCGACCAACCGGAGAAATTGCCGGGAGAAACGGCTGCGACATAGGATGTATCGGGAAATTGCAGTTATTTGACAATAACTTTGATATGGGCTTTAATTAGATTAGGTGTGAAATGAATGACGAGAACAAGGAGGTATACTAACATGGCGAACGTCTATACGGGAACAGAGCCATATGGATATATACCACCGGAAGGCGGCGGTATCTTAAGGAGAGTCTCCTGGGGAGCGCTGTTCGCGGGGCTGATCGTGTCGCTCGTGATCATGCTTGTGCTTACGCTGCTCGGCATGGGCATCGGGCTCGGGGTAATCAATCCGGCAACTGAAGAAAACCCGATGGGCGGCGTCGGGCTCGGAGCAGGCATCTGGCTGGGCCTCTCAGCGCTTATCGCTTTCTTCTTCGGCGGCTGGGTCACGGCAAAGCTTGCCGGGTCCGTGCGCGGGTTGAACGGCGTCCTGCACAGCATCGTGATGTGGGGGCTGGTGACGCTCGTATCCTTTTACCTCATGACGACCGCGGTCGGCGCACTGATCGGCGGAGCTGCCGGGATCGTCGGGAAAGGAGTTTCCGCAATCTCGAGCGGCGTCGCGGCGGTCGCACCGGAAGCAAAGGAAGCAATCCAGCAGCAGTTGTCGCAAAAGGGCGTTTCCGTCGACTCTCTCCTGAACCAGGCTAAGGAGATGTTGGGCCAGGGCGCAAAAGGAGCCGGGGCCGGCGGAGCATCATCGGCTGTGGAGCAGGATCTGCGCCAGACGCTCCAGCGAATATTTGCGAGCGGGCAGCAGGTAACCCCGCAGGACAGGGAAACGCTGGTGAATACACTGACGACAAAGGCCAACATGAGCCGTCCGGAAGCCGAGCGTACCGTAGACGGCTGGGTCCAGCAGTATCAGCAGGCGGCGCAGACGGCACAGCAGGCAAAGCAGCAGGCGCTCCAGACCACTCAAACAGCCATGGAAGGGCTTTCCAAGGCGAGCATCTGGATCTTCATACTGATGGTGCTTGAAGCAGCCGCTGCAGCCTTCGGCGGCTGGCTCGGAGCACGGAGGGAACTGGCAGAACCAGGCCCCCGGGTGTAACTCTCCGATAACATCGGGAAGGCGGTCATTTGTTCGCCCGAAAGAGCGAAGGTGGCCGCCTTCCGCATTTTTCAGCACCGGTCTTTTTCTCTCTCAATCCCGCAGTGCTTCTTTCGTCCTCTTTACGGCACTACCATTCAGTGCTAGCCTAAGGAAAGAAACCACTATCCCCTCAGTCTTTTGCTTCAGAAAAAGGTGCGCATGCAAACACCCGTCAGGACCCTCTCGTCATTCGATGCTGTTGCCATCATCATCGGCATCGTGATCGGGGCGGGAATTTTCAAAACACCCTCAATGGTGGCTGCCCATTCCGGCAGTATGTCGGCCGTCGTGCTGTTCTGGATCTTCGGCGGCGTCATCTCCCTTGTGGGCGCTCTCTGCTACGCGGAATTGGCAACGGCCTATCCCGACGCGGGAGGCGATTACCATTTTCTCCGCCGCGCCTTCGGCAACAGGACGGCCTTTCTGTTCGCCTGGGCCCGCATGACCGTCATCCAGACCGGATCCATTGCCATGCTTGCGTTCATCCTGGGTGATTACACCGCCGCGGCGCTCGGCACCAATGCCGCGTCATCGTGGCAATACGCGGCTCTCGTCGTGATCGTGCTGACGCTGCTGAATACGGCGGGCATCAGGCAGGGAACGCGCGCGCAGAACGTGCTGACGGGCATGATCGTGCTGGGTCTCCTTTTCGTCGTCGTCGCCGGACTATCCCTGTCCTATCCCGCGCTCCCAACAGGTTCGGGTCCCGCCGTTCCGGGCAAAGCCATGGTCTTTGTCCTGCTCACCTACGGGGGATGGAACGAAGCTGCGTATATATCGGCCGAGATCAGGCAGCCGAAGCGGAACATGACCCGCGTTCTGCTCATCTCCATCGCCATCATCACCGCCATCTATGTCGCCGCAAACCTTGTCTTCCTGAAAGGGCTTGGCCTGGCCGGAACAGCCCGCTCCGAAACGGTCGCGGCCGACCTGATGCGTCTCGTGATGGGCGAGAACGGAGCGCGCTTCATCAGCGGGCTCATCGTGCTTGCCGCGGTCAGCACCATGAACGCCGTGATCATCACGGGAGCGCGAACCAACTATGCGCTGGGCAGGGATTTCCCGCTCCTCCGACCCCTCGGAAAATGGCAGGCGCGGAGCAGTGCGCCCGTGAACGCGCTGCTGCTGCAGTGCGCCATCGCCATCGCCCTCGTGGCGCTCGGAGCCCTTACCCGCAGCGGCTTCACGACGATGGTCGAATATACCGCGCCGGTGTTCTGGTTCTTTTTCCTGCTCGTCGGGATCTCGCTCTTCGTCCTGCGCAGGAAGGACCCCGGACGGGAGCGCCCCTTCCGGGTGCCCCTCTATCCGCTCACGCCGGTTCTCTTCTGTATTTTTTGCGTGTATATGTTCCAGGCGAGTTTCACCTACGCGGGCATCGGCGCGGTTGCCGGGCTGGGTGTGCTCCTGGCCGGCGTTCCCGTGATGGAACTGACCGTTCGAGGGGAGGGCGATTTTTAGATACGGTAAATGAACCAGGAAGCCTTGACACAGACAAAAGCCGATAAAATATGATTTTCACTGATAGGCCAAGGGCTGCATCCTTGTGAATCAAGTATTTCCATCTCAGTTTCACATTCAACACAATGAGAATCAACTTATAAAGTTCCTGATGTTACAAGCGTAAGCGCAAAGAGTTCTGCTCTTATAGGCCAGAACTACTTCTGATCTCGAGAAGTCCTCGGCATTTCGCTTTCGCCAGGGCTCTACACTAAGGAGAACATCATGAAACTGTCTTCTTTTATGCTCTCGCTTCTGCTCCTCTTCCTGGTATCCGCACCCCTGCTTCCGGCAGGGGCCGAGTGGGCCCCTTCATGGACCACGCCGACCGAGGACCGGCCGGCGCTCGACGTACCCTACGTGCCGACTCCGCCCGAGGTCGTGCAGGCGATGCTGACCGCAGCTCACGTGAACAGCAGGGACATCCTGTACGATCTGGGCTGCGGCGACGGCAGGATCGTGGTAGCCGCGGCGAAAGAGCGCAAGGTCAAACGTGCCGTGGGGATCGATCTGGACCCGGAGCGGATCAGGGAAAGCAATGAGAATGCCCGCCAGGCGGGGGTGAGCGAACGGGTCACGTTCCACCAGAAGGACCTCTTCGATATGGACTTCCGGGAAGCCACCGTCGTCAGCATGTATCTCCTCCCTTCGGTGAATCTGAAACTCAGGCCCCGGCTCCTGCGGGAACTGGCGCCGGGCACCAGGATCGTGTCCCACGATTTCGATATGGGCGATTGGGAGGCCGACCGCATCATCGCCGTCGGCACGCACACCGTATACTTCTGGGTCGTTCCGGCGAACATGAGCGGCACCTGGAAGTGGAGCCTTACCGACGGAAATGAGACGCGCCAGTACTAATTGCGGCTTCGCCAGAAGTACCAGAACGTCGACAAGGCAGAACTGGCGGTGGATGGGGCGGAACAGGAGATGAGCGCGGTCGCGATCAGCGGCGACAAGCTGGAATTCACGACCGAGGGGGCCATGAACGGCCGGAAGCACCAGCTCCGTTTCTCGGGAAAAATACAAAACAACTCGATCAGGGGCAGCATATCGGCTTCCGCAAAGGGACCCGGCCGGAAGCAGTGGACCGCCGAACGGGAGGATCCCTCGACCAAATCTCTGATCGATCTGCCGGCGGAGAAGATGATTCAGCTCTGACCTGCGGCTCGGACAGCGTCGGCATCCCGCGCCTTGGCATCCCCCGGCTCCCGCCGGGGGTGGAAAGCGCTTCCTCGCGACCGTGAAGAATGAGGCGTCGCGAGTAAGCAGTTCCGGGAGGTCGCGATGTTGAGGGGAGCCTCCGGCTCCTGCCGGAGGGGGCTCCACTCCCTGAATACGCGGGAACAGCAAACAGTTCGGAAGGCGTGAAACACCGGCCTTGCTCATCCACGAGGACTTCTTCATGAGAACATTCATGTCCGGTCTCGTATTCATCGGCGTACTGGCCGCGGCGCTCTCCTGGGTTGCCGCATTTTCCGGGATCGCGATCCCCGATCTCGGCATTCCCCATCCCCTGGAACAGAACGGCGCCCCTGCCCTGGCGGCGCGGTTCGAACCGACTTCTCCGGCCATCGTTTCGGAAATGCTGAAGATGGCGGCCGTGACCTCGAACGATGTGGTGTTCGATCTGGGTTCCGGGGACGGCAGGATTGTGATCGCGGCTGCCCGGTCGGCGGGAGCGCGCGGCATCGGCGTGGACCTCGACGGAGAACTGATCCGGCAGAGCAGGACGGCTGCCGAGCGGGAGAACGTGAGCGGGCTCGTTCAGTTCCTGCAGGAAGACCTCTTCCAGACGGACTTCTCGAAGGCAACGGTGGTCATGCTCTACCTCAGCCCGGAAGCGAACCTCAGGCTGCGGCCGCGGCTGCTCAGGGAATTGAAGCCGGGAACGCGGATCGTTTCCCACAGCCACTCGATGGGCGACTGGAAACCGGACAACGAAGCCCGCGTGGAGAACCATATGCTCTATTCCTGGCTGGTGCCGGCCCATGTTGCCGGATCGTGGAGCCTCGAGATCACGGACAAGTATATGGACAGCGGCACTTCCCTGCGGTTCAAGCAAGCCTTTCAGAACATCGAGGCAGGACTGCGGTCGGGCAACAGGGAGATCGCAGTTGCGGGTGCGGGCCTCCAGGGAGGGTCCATCCAGTTCACCGTGGAGCAGGAACTGGGATCCCTCGCTGCCGGCGCGAGGTTCACCGGGGAGGTGGATGGGGACCGCATGACCGGGAAGTTCCGCTCAGCGAGCCATTCCGGCACCTGGACCGCGAAAAGAACGAGATGACGCCGTGCTCTCTAAAAACGGGGAGTTGTCTTTCAATGCATGGAAAAGAAGTTTCTCGCATTGCTCAAAACGACAGGTCGTTCATAGTCTGACTTCTTTTGCGACGATCCCTGCAGAAAGAAGTGATCCGGTTAAGGTGAGAGTGCTTCGCTGGCGCTCAAAGACACCGGGAATACCGGCAGACCGAAAATGTGATAATCGTTCGGTTTGCTCTCCCTGGCCACTGATCCGGCAAGAAATTCCACCCTTTTGATAAGAATTGATTCATAATAACGATATAACCGAATGTCCGCGTGGCTGCGAGGACGCGCATGAAAACGGCATTTGTCTATACAGATACGTTGGCCGGATACGACTACGGTTCCGCGCATCCGCTCAAGACGGCCCGGCTCACGCTGACGCGGGAATTGATAGTCGCCTGCGGACTGCTGACAGCGAACGACCCTCGTCTGGTAGAACCTTTCATGGCAACAGAGGAGGACCTGCTTGCGTTTCACACGGGCGACTACCTAGAGGCGCTGAAGGTCGCGAACAGCGGCAGGCATTTCCCGGGCGCGGCCCATTTCGGCCTCGGTCCCGGCGACAATCCCGTGTTTCGCGGTCTCCTTGACGGATCCAGGTTGGGGGCAGGCGCATCGCTTCTGGCGGCCGCGCTCGTGGACAGCGGCCAGGTTAGTATCGCCTTCAACATCGGCGGTGGGCTCCATCACGCCCTGGCGACCCGGGCCTCGGGATTTTGCTATGTCAACGATCCGGTACTCGCCATCCTGTCCCTGGTGAACAAGGGAAAAAGGGTCGCCTATATCGATATCGATGCGCATCACGGCGACGGCGTGCAGGAGGCATTCTACGCTACCGACCGGGTCCTGACGATTTCTATCCATGAAACAGGCGCCGCGCTCTTTCCCGGCACCGGCTTCGAGTACGAGACCGGGACCGGAAGCGGAAAAGGGTACTGCGCCAACATCCCGCTGCCGCCGGAATCGGATGATGAACTCTTCCTGCGCGCTTTCGACGGAACCGTGCCGTTCCTCATCGAGGCTTTCAAGCCGGACATCATCGTGACGCAGCTCGGGGTCGATACGTTTCGCTCCGATCCCCTGGCGCACCTGAACTGCACGACGAACGGTTTCTGCGAAGCCGTCGCGAAGATCAGGGACCTGGCGCCGCGGTGGGTCGCCCTCGGCGGCGGCGGATACGACATCGCCAACGTCGCCCGTGCCTGGACCCTGGCCTGGGCCATCATG
>MHEA01000228.1:0-152 GCA_001805085.1 Nitrospirae bacterium GWC2_57_9 | reverse complement strand
AAGAGCGAATGGAAAAAGAAGTAGACCGGGTGATCGAGTATATAAAAAATGAGGTCCTCAAAACGATGGGCTCATCGTGAAGAGGGCGAATGTTCACAAGGAGACGCCCCAAAGCCTCCCTTCCTGCCAGCAAAATTTGACGACCGGCGAAA
>MHEA01000227.1:3259-10524 GCA_001805085.1 Nitrospirae bacterium GWC2_57_9 | reverse complement strand
GACAGGGACGTGTCGAGGACATCCGTCATCATTCCTTCGAGGCTGTCCGCCTTGCGGATGGCCCGGTCGACCCGCTCGAGGCTTTCGAGAAATTGAAGATGTGAAAGGCGTTCTTCTTCAGCCCGCTTTCGCCCGGTAATATCATCGGCCATGCCCTCATAATAGAGGACCTGTCCGGTGTCATTCCTCACCGCGCGTGCTTTCATTGAGACCCAGATCACGCTGCCGTCTTGCCGATAAAATCGGGCTTCAAATCCCTCCAGAGTATCACTTTTTTCCAGTAATCGCTGGAATTCAGAGCGGCGTTCCGGCTCAACATAAAGCTGCCGATTAATGTCGGTCACATTTGCCAAAAGCTCCCGGGAAGACGCATAGCCCATCATGCGCGCCATGGCGGGATTGGCATCCAGAAACTGCCCGGAAGGCGTCGTCTGGAAAATACCTTCAACCGCGTTTTCAAAAATGCCGCGGTACTTCCCCTCGGCAAGTTTTTCCTGCTTGAGGGCTGTCTCCATTTTTCTATAGTAGATATGCTTTTCGATCGAAGATGAGATCAAGCCCGCGAGATTACCAAGGCTGAGCAGCATACCGGGACTATCGCTCACCTTTCGAAAAAACTGAGCGTTCTCCGCCGAGTTCCCGACTGCCAGAACCGCATGCGGAGACGAAGAGCCGCCCAACCGATAGATAAAATATTCGTGCATGCGCAATTTTGCACGGTACTGTACAAGTTCCTTTTCTTCCGCGTCTGCTTTACAGATCAGATACTCTCTCCCTTCAAAGAGAGGTGACAGGAAAGGGGCATCCTGCTCAATTACGAGCCCCGTAACCAAGCTTTTTTCCCGCTTATCGTAGTATCCTTCAACGGCACAGACATGATACTCTCCGTTATGTTCCAGTCGCTCAAAAAGAACGGCTTTCTCGTATTCAAGGTTCCGGGTGGCGTAGTCCACGATATAGTCGAATATTTTCGCGATGTCGAAGGTCGTGTTCAGTTTTCTGTTCAACTCATAAAGATCCTTATACTCCTTCAGTTGGGCATCGAGCTCCTCCTGGTACTGGTAGAGCTTGCCCTCCGCTTTGATCAGCCGCTTTACCTGCTGAGAAAGCGTTTCTTTTTCCCGATGCAACTCAGCTATTTTGGCTTCGATATCGTTTGATTTCATAGCATTCTTCGCTTGAAAACACTTAACGAGGCTGCGCCTCAAAGACCACTAAGGCAAAATACAATCTTAAAACCGGTCTCACACGAAGCCGCTAATAAGACACGAAGAAAGACAAAAACAGTTTTCTTCTTTGTGGCTTCGCGGCAATTTGTGTGAAAATATTGCTTCTGACTCAAACATTTGATTCGGGCGAAGCCTCTAAAGCGTAATCCGCCTTTTCCACGTTATTCCGCGTCCCATTTGGTGTGAATTAATTATTTATATGCAAATTATGCAAATTCAGCAGACAGCGGCGACCACCGCGGTGAAATTGTGCATGCAATTATAGCCGGCAACAGGCCCGATCTCACCGTAGGTGTAAAACCCGATCCATGGTATATCTTTGCCAATTTCTTCCTGCAGTGACCTGATCAACTCGATCTTCTCCTGCTCTCTGAAGACGACCTTTCCCCGCCCCATGCATTCGAATTGAAGAACGAACTTGGGTTTCCGACTGCCCCTCTTCTCCTGTATCTGGCGGGATATGGCCTGCAGGCCGTCTCGTATCAGCTCCTTGTCGCGCCGCACCATCCAAAATTCCGTGCCGTCCCGAACATCGGATTGGATCGTCACGTAACCTTCCCGGTCGTCCTTCCCTACCATGTAGCGGACAACGAAGTCGCCGTAATCCTTCTTCATGTGCTCCGGCGTTTTAAAGCCGAGGCAGAGGTTTAACGAGAGCTTGTTCCACTGGGTTTTCCAGTCTTCGTCGGCATAATCCTTCAGGGCTTCAAGGGCTGGAATCCCATCAATCTCGTAGATGATGTTGCCTTTACTGCGGGTTATTGTGCGTTTGGTCCCGACGGGGACGCAGCCGTGACTGATCCCCGATGCAACCTCCCCGCGACCTGACATCAGGACACCCGATATCCCCTCGGAAAAAACCTCGTCGTCATGATACTGGTAAGTCTTTCTGATAGCCCAGTTGTCGGCAGCCAATCCGCCGAACAAAGGAAGTTGCCTGTCCTGCAGTGTTTGTTCGAACGCAGCCCGGAATGGGTCGAAGTCGAACACCAGACCGTCTATAAAAAGAAAGCAGGCGAAGCTGTCTGCGGTCAACAAAGGCTTTAGCCCTGCCGCCAGCCGTTCTCCGGCCGGACCGGCACCCCGGGCAATCTCCTTGACGCGGACGTTGTCAAACCTCAATTCGTCGGAACTTATTGCCATGACGCAAACACCGAAGTTGGTCTCGGCAACCATTCCCTGCGTGATTATTCCCTCACCGGAACAGCCGCTTAAAGGAGCTCCTGACATTGTTTCTCTTATTGTCCTGATGAGGACCTGCTGGTTATACCCGACTGTGGCAAAGACGAAGACAAAATCCGGCTTCCCGGGACCCTTCCGCTCAAGGGCCTTCAGGGCGGCCTCTTTCCCTGCCTCTTCAGGGTTCCTGTGAACACTGTAACCTACACCAACCGCTGTTCCCATAGATTTTCCTCAGCATTGACGATTGATATCTTTTAGATAGAGATCGTCTTCCCAAAACAGTTAAACTCAGATTCATCAATTCCTCGAATTCCTCCCATTGCAACGGAGGAGGAAGCGGCTCCAGGCGTTGAACCTGCTCAACAGCGCCGCTCATCGGAGATTATTATTCTTTATATTGTTAGGATATTATACTACTGTAAAGTTCTCAATTGCTCTTTGGACTACTACTCTTTCTCCTACTATGGTATTTGAGGTACATAGGCTCCTAAAGTGTTCAAGACCCCGTAAACTAAGAGCCGATCGATCCGGATAAGGCTGGGTCGAAAAGAATTTTCGTATTGAGCAAACTGATAGGCAGAACGGGTTTGCAGATGAACCTTTCACGGCGTGGTTTTCATCATGCTGACAAGGATCTTGCATCTCTCCTTCAAGATATAAAATCAGAGGATGTGCTGGAAGCGGCAGGGCCTGAAAAAATATGCAGGTATTTTACGGAAAGAGGTCTGGAAAGGGCAGGCAGTGCAGCGTCGTCAGGTCCAACCACGACGAGTATTGCAATTCCGTTTTTTGCAAAATCGTCTTTCACCAGCGGCAACAGTTTTTTCATGAATTCGCGGAGTAAATGTCCCGGGGTTCGAGCTGCCGGCTTAATTATTTGTCATTGTTATGTTCGATGAATGGCCATAACGTAGTCATGGTTGCTGAACCGACTAATCCAATAAATAACATCGTAATAAATGGAGAATATGGATCGATCCACTTAAAAGAAGGAAGTATCGACATTATTAACGCGATAACAACTCCTAAACCGAGACCCAAGAAAAATCCCGCAAGAGAATTCTGCCATAATTTACGCCACTGGTGTCTTATCGAGAGAATACTTAAAGGGATACCAACAACAATGACTATTGCATACGATAAAAATGTGCTGAATATGAGCAGCCGGTGAATGCCGTTGGCTGCATCTCGCAAACTCTCATTCAGTGTTATCGTGACAAGTAAAATTGCGAAAGCTGAGATGGTGACAGATGTGGCAAGAGGTGAAGCGAAAAGTCCCAGGAACAATTTCTTTGATCTCATCGCATTTCACTCAATGCAGAAGCGCTGATTAAATCAAAACCAACGAGTCGGCAGAAAAGGTGAGCCTGATCATTTCATTGAGTTCTGCAGTCGATTATCATACACGAAATCCTCGATCCGGCTGATCTTGACGAGTTTTATATCCGGATGGAGGGGATTGATTAGAATATTAAACTCTTCAGGAATAACGGCTGACGGCACGCGAAGTAGCAAGTCTTTCTTCTCCAGGGCCCACTCCGTGCCGATATCGGCCAGTTTAAAAAATGGCGGATATCTGCGCCAAGCTTTAGGGAGATCAGATGTCTTTATTGTCTTCGGAATAATTGACTTCGGAATTTCGATCGTAACTACCTTTCGCTTTATTAGAAATTCTGCTTGCGACATATGGACAAGCGCTTCTAAAGCAGCGAGCGATCTGCTCTCAGCCGCATAAATAACCGGCGTCCCCTTATGGTTCCATCTGCCACCGGCAAGTCTTGCTCCTTCTCCCGACAAATCCTTTGCAAACTTTGATCTCGCTATTCGATAAACGACAATCATGCAAAGACACCATGGTCGATTCGAATGAGCTCGTCCATAACGAGTTGGGCTCCGGTTTGAAGATTGACCAACTCGCTTGGAACTTTACCTCCTAAAGCAGTGTTTGGAGTAGTGAACCAACGCAGAAAATTTTCACGCGATTCAAATACCTCAGTTCCTCTCACCATTAACCGAGCCAATTGAATAATATGCTCTGATATGATGGGATTAAATTTCTGCGCATTTTTATATCTCTGAATGGTACGAAGCGTGACAGGCAACATATAAGCAAGTCTGTCGGGCGTGAATCCAAAGCAAACCCCAAGAGAGATAAGCGAGCCCTTGGTAACTCCTTGCCTGCTCATTTCTATTACATCCATCTCAGAGCTTATTTCTTTATTAAAGAGCTTTGGGAAAATCTGTGAGGTTTTAATTTGGCATGTCTTTTTTAGCGTTTTAGCTGCAGGCATAATAAAGCACCTCCGCATTATAGGCGACATTTGTCTATATAATAACGAAATTTGTCATTATTGTCAACAGCGCAGGTCTCCGGCAAATTGAAGAAGCATCTCGCAGCTCCCTACTGCTTCCCTCCCAGCACTTCCACCAGCTTCTCTCCGAACTTCGTTGCCGCCTCCGGTCCGCTTCCGGTTACGATCAGTCCGTCACTCTCGACGCCGGTCCCGGTGAAGACAGCGCCTTTTGTCTGGAGGGTCTCTCTGGAAGAGGGGAATGACGTTGCTTTTTTCGCCTTCAGCAGTCCGGCGTTCGCCAGGATCGCCGGAGCAATGCAGATGGCAGAGGTGAGCTTGCCGTGGCCGTAAAAATTCCGGGCCAGCTTGTGCGCAACAGGGCTTTCGAAATACTCCTGCGCTCCGCCTCCGCCCACGAACACGATCCCGTCATAGTCCGCTTCCTTCACATTGCTGATCAGCACATCGGGTTCAACTTCCAACCCGAGCTTGCCTTTTGCCGTGTTCAGCGTTGAGCAGGCAACTGTCACGCGAACGCCTGCTTTTTCGAGCACCTTGCGCGGCTCGGCGTACTCCTCATCCCTGAAATTGTTCGCTGCGATCACCATCAGGACTTTTTTTTCGTTCAGACTCATTTCGCACACTCCTTATCTGAAATAGCGCGAATACAGTAGCAGATAGCTCGTTCAAAATCAAGCAAGTGCCCGGTATTTAATCATTAGCCTAAAAGATGGACGGTTGGTCCTATGCGGTTTCTCGGACGTTTCGTCACTCTCCATGAGAACAGGACAATGAAAACAGAAGCTTAACGTGCCTCACTCCTCTATCCAAAGGATGGCATGTGCCTTGCTTTAGAGCAACGCAAGGAAGTGAAACAGTTTGAAAGCTCCGGAGGCTTTCGTCGCTGCTATTGCAGTTCCTGCTTGTATCAAGCAGATATAATCTAAGCAGTTGGAGGAGGAAGAAATGAAGAAGATAGCATTGGTCCTTGGTATGGTGCTGCTGGCCGGCACCGCAGCTTACGCCACACCGTCAACACAGATCTGGATCCCGTCAACGGACATTCAGCCTTTCGGCAAGGTCCATCTCGGCTTCGATCAATACATCAAGACGCGCAGGATCGACGGCGCGACCCGGGAAGCGAACGTGATCAATAACGGCATTACCGTGGGTGTCCTGCCCCTGGAAAAGATCCAGATGGAACTGGGCGTGGACTACCGGTCGTACGGGACCGAGCCGGCTGATTCGAGCCCGTTCTATTTCAACGCCAAGGTCGGTACGCCCGAGGGATCGCTCTTTACCGGGTCACCGGCGCTCGCCGTGGGTGCCTACGATTTCGGCACCAACAAGTACGACAGCGTCTCGAATTTCGGCACCGATTATAACATCGTATATGCGCTGGCGGCCAAGACCCTGGGCAAGGCGGGCAGGGTATCGGCCGGATACTACCAGGGCAATGACGATCTGCTCCTGGACAAGAACGGGGAGAAGGATGAAAAGGGCGTGCTGCTTTCCTGGGACCGGACGATCTCGGAGATCTCGGACAAGCTCTGGGTGGCCGTGGATTACATGGGCGGGGACAACAGCTACGGCGCCCTCAGCTACGGCGTTGCCTGGAAGTTCTCTCCCAACGTGGGCGTGATCTTCGGCATGGACAAGTATAACAACGACAATTACAAGCCGACGTATACGTTCCAGGTGGATATCGATCTGTAGCTTGGGAAAATGCGGAGTAAGGACTCTCCAGAGAGCGGAGCCCGCGGAGCAAGGCCCAGGATAAAATCAAGACCAGTCTCGCGCAAAGCCGCGCCCTGCACTCGCGCATCCGCACTCGTAAGCGCTGGGTGCAGGCAAAGGCGCGAAGAAAGTCAAAAAGCAATCAAAAAAAAGAGTGCTGGTTAAACCCGGCATCTTGATTCAATGCTTTTCCTGGCGTCCTGGCGGCTTTGCGCGAGGCAGCTTTTATATTTTCTGGTAAGCAGTTTGTAGTTATCACCTTCAAATAAAAAAGAGGGTTCTTCTATTGAAGAACCCTCTTTAACCTTTCCGATTCGAGCCTGCAGCAATCCTGATCAGTTCCCCAGTTCTTTCCCCGCTTCATACGCCTCTTTTAACGCCGTGGGATGTTTCAAAATATCTCCCTTGGCATCGATGCCCTTGTAGACCAGCACCTTGTGCTGGGGAACGCTGACGGTGCGGAAGAAGGCCTTCGCCGTCTCTTCAGAGCATGTTTCGCTGCCTTCCTTTGTCATCCCTCCGACCAGAAGGAGCAGGCCTTTTCGTCCGCGCGGTCCCGCCGGGATCTCCCTCTTCATGAGGTACTTTTCGCACCAGAAGGACTGGCACCGGTCGATCATGGCCTTGGTCTGGGCGCTGACGCTCGAAAAGAAGATGGGTGATGCAAGGATGATGCGCTCCGCCGCGCGTATGGCACCATAGATTTCGCACATGGCGTCGTCTTTATGGATGCAGATGCCGGTCTTGAGGCAGCCGGCGCAGTCTTGGCAGGGTCTGATGACGATCTTGTTCAGCTCGAAGACCCGGACCTCATGCCCGTCCG
>MHEA01000227.1:0-3213 GCA_001805085.1 Nitrospirae bacterium GWC2_57_9 | reverse complement strand
GCCGGGGCGGGGGCTGCCGTTGAACGCGATGATCTTCACTCGCTATTCCGCCTTCTTGAAGGCCTGCTTTTTCGCCTTGCAGACCGGGCACTCGTCAGGAGCTTCTCCCTCGGCAGTGTAACCGCAGACCGGGCAGACGTAGTAATCGAGCGTCTTGTTCCGGCCGGTCGCTTCCAGGTTGTCCAGTGCCTTCTGGTAGAGCGCCGCGTGCACCTTTTCCACCTCGTTCGCAAAGGTGAAGGTCCGGAGCGCGAGCTGGTGGTTCTCTGCCTTTGCATCGGCGATCATGCCGGGGTACATTTTCTGGAACTCGTAGGATTCGCCGGTGATGGCCTCCAGAAGGTTCTCCCTGGTCGATTTGACGCCCTTGAGTTCCCGCAGGTGGTTATCCGCATGGATCGTTTCGGCTGCCGCTGCAGCGCGGAACAGTTTTGCCACCTGCGTATAGCCTTCCTCTTCCGCTTTCTTCGCGAAAGCGAGGTATTTCCTGTTCGCCTGGGATTCGCCTGCAAAGGCGTCCTTCAGGTCCTGCTCGGTCTTTGACATGTGTCTTCTCCTTTAAGTCCGGGCCGGTGGACAGGGATGAACAGGGAAACTGCCGGACTAGAGCAATTTCATCTCTCCGCTTCAATCCGAATTCATACCTGTCCGAACGTTTTGCCCGTTTTTAATATTATAGATGATCCGTGTTTCGCGGTCTACTTGACCCTCGCATCGACAGCCGCCCCGTTGATGTTCTTGAAGAATGCCTCGATATAGTCGGCTCGCTTCAGGCCGTAATCCAGCATAAAGGCGTGTTCGAACACGTCCATGATGAGGAGGGGAACGCAGCCCGCGGGATGAGAGACGTCGTGCTCGTTGATCCAGAAGTTGATCAGCCGGTTGGCTGCCGTATCCTGGTACAGGACGACCCAGCCGATGCCGCGCATGGCCCCGGTTGCCCTGAAGTCCTTTTCCCAGGCGTCGTAGTTTCCGAAGCTTTCGGCGATCTTCTTCCCGGCCTTGCCGTCCTTGCTGATGCCGCCGGAACCACCCAGGTTCTCGAAATAATACTCGTGCAGCCGCATGCCGTTGAACTCCCAGCCCAGCCGTCTCTTGAGTTCGGCGAATTCCGGGGACGCCGCCTTGCCGTCCTTCAAGAACTGGTCAAGCGTGTCAAGCACCTTGTTCGTGTTGGTCACGTAACCCTGGTAAAGGGTAAAATGGTTCTTGAGCAGGTTTTCGCTGAACCCCTGCATTCCGATGAGCTTTGCATAATCCTTTGCTGCGTATGGCATGGTTCTCCTCCTGTTGAAATAGAATTTAACAAGCAAGTAGTACTACTATAACAAAAAAGAATAATGTATGGCCGGAATTTTTGCCGATGAAACGGGCGGGAACGGTCAGGCGACCTTCTCGAAGGAAGCCTTGCTCACCTTGCAGACCGGACACTTCCAGTCGTCAGGAAGGTCCGCGAAAAGTACCTTCTGGTCCTTGTTCTTATAGAGCCATTTACAGGCCGAGCAGCGCCAGATGCCGAAGTCCTCGCGCGCTCCTTCCTGTTTCATGAGCTCCCACCCCCTGGCGGTCCATTCCTCGAGCGTCGGAGGGTAATAACCGGAGAAGATCTTTTTGTCCCGTGCGTCCTCCATGGTGACTTCAACGGTAACTTCCTCTTTTTTGACAGCGTAGCCCCAGGTAAAGAGGTCCTCGGCGTCGGGCTGAGCGGTCTTCGCGGTAAAGAGAAATCCATTGCCCGACCGCTTCACTTTCGACCAACTGTAGCAGCAGGGGAGTACGGCTGTGCAGCCGCACTTACCACTCTTCAGTTCCAGCCCGTCCACGCTGAAACCTCCGGGTATCTTTTGAATACTGACCGTCATGCTCGCTCCTCCAGGCGGCTCAATGGCTGGTGCTTTCCCGCTCATAGAGCTTGTGATCGCAGAATACGCACCGCGTCTCTTCCTCACGCGACATCAGATCTATCTCTCCTCCGCATCGCGGACAGGTCGTGAGAAATCCAGGAGCTTCATCCGTAGGCGGCACCAGGGTGTATGATTTTTTAGGCGGTGACTCGTTCCGGTTCATTGGCCTTCCTCCAGCCTTCCCGGGCAAGACGTTCCATCCTGCTGTTGCCCCATGATCTCAGTTCCTGAAAGTAGCGCTTCGGTTCGGTCTTCGCAAGCTTGAGCAATTCCTCACGTTCCCGCGCGGAGTCGATATGGTCATTCGGGTAGACGCCCCTCCAGGTGCAGTATCCCTGATCGAAGAGAAATTCAGGCGTGACCGGCCTCTCGCGTTCTATCTTCCCGGTCATAAAGCGGGCTATCTCCATATTGTAATCGATGATCCAGCCGTTGTCGGAGAGCATGCTGCCGGCGTCGAAGCCGGCTGACGGGGAGCAGGCAGGACAGTAGAGCTTGTTCACGACCTCGACCGGCAGCAGATCGTCCTTGAAATTGAAGCTGGCGCTGTTCCTGCCGCAGGTGCACAGGATCTTATGGTCGACACACATTGAAAACCTCCTTGGTCGGTAGTTTGCGTATCAGTCAAGAATAGCAAGCTGTAAAACTCTCTCTCACAATCACGCCCTGCTTTCGCGGCGTAGCGTTCACCGCTGGGTGCAAGGCGAAGTCATGAAGGTGAGACGCCCGAATTCTCGGATACGTTTTTCTTTCACGGCTTCCGCTTCCTGCACTCCGGGCAGAGACCCCGGAACTCGACATGATTGGCCAGAACAGTAAATTCGTTCCTGAGCCGTGCCGGGAGTTCAAGGTCGTAGGTCCTTGGTACGTCGAAGACCCGTTTGCACCCGATGCAGATCAGATGGTTGTGGTTCATGGTGTCCGGGTCGTATCGCTTCCTGGACGGATCGATGGTGACCTCGCGGATGGCTCCCCGGTCCTTCATGGCCGTTAGGGTGTTGTAGACGGTCGCAAAGGACATGGTGGGAAACTTTTTAGCAACGGCCTTGTAGATCTCGTCCGCCGAGGGGTGGGCCTTGTTGCCTTCCAGATAGTCGAATATTGCTATCCGCTGCGGCGTCAGTTTCAGTCCCCGGTCCCGGTATCGTTCCATAATCCAGCCTGCAATAAGATTTACTTAATACCAATTCTAAACTAGTAATTATTCTTTGTCAAGATGAATTTTATCCCGAATACGAGTTTTCCAACCTTAAGAATCGAAATTCCCTGCGAATACGAGTTTTCCAACCTTAAGAATCGAAATTCCCTG
>MHEA01000226.1:14160-14291 GCA_001805085.1 Nitrospirae bacterium GWC2_57_9 | reverse complement strand
AAGTAAATCCAAAACTAAGAATTTATTTTTTCTCTGTGGCTTCGTGGCTTCGTGTGATAATTGGTTTTTTTGTTTTGAAATTTGACTCAAATTTTTTCAAGATGTGACGAAGTAAAGTATCTTTAACGCTA
>MHEA01000226.1:7283-14146 GCA_001805085.1 Nitrospirae bacterium GWC2_57_9 | reverse complement strand
ATGAGAAGAACGCTAATGTCATTGTTCCTGGTCCTGGCCATCGTCCTGGCGACCGGGACCGCAGGGGCAGCCGACTGGACGAACCCGCAGATCCTGGTCAGCGCGGACCAGCTGGAACAGAACCTCGCCAAACCCGACTGGGTGGTGGTGGACTGCAGGAAGCTCGAAGATTACGCCAAGGGCCACATCCCCGGCGCGATCAGCTTCGGCAAGGAGTGCAAGAAGGCCCTGAGGGACGGGACGTCGCGGGTATTCAAATCAACCGCGAAATACGACAGCATGCTCAGCAAGGCGGGCATCGGGAACAACAGCCATGTCGTTTTTTACGGAGACATGAAGACCAAGAGCATGGACGATGCGACCATCG
The DNA here is from genome assembly GCA_001805085.1 of Nitrospirae bacterium GWC2_57_9. Lineage (GTDB taxonomy): Bacteria > Nitrospirota > UBA9217 > UBA9217 > UBA9217 > MHEA01. The sequence continues at coordinate 13,779 of MHEA01000226.1, read as the reverse complement.
CCTTCTGGATCTTTGAGTACCTCGGCCACGACAAGGTCCATGTGCTCAACGGCGGTCTCGAGGCCTGGACGAAGAGCAAGAAGCTGGACACGCAGCCGACGATCAAACCTGCGGCCGCATTCAAGGCGAAACCGGTAAAAAGCAGGATCGCCACCACCGAAGAGGTGGTCCAGATCGCCAAGGGGCAGGTCAAGGGAGTACAGGTCATTGATTCGCGCACCAAGAATGAGTACGCAGGCGACGACATCCGGGCGGCCCGCGGAGGCAGGATACCGAATTGCACGGCCAATGTCCCGCACGAAAGCACCTACGACACGGTAAAGGACCCCGCATCCGGCAAGGACAAGTCCGTCGGCACGCTCTCCGCGGAAAAGGTTGCCAAGGTTTACGCCGATCTGGATAGAAACAAGAGGACCATCGCCTACTGCCAGACGGGCTCACGGTCCACGTTGACGTATATGGAAATGAGGCTCCTCGGTTTCAAGAATCCCGCCAACTACGACGACTCCTGGATCATTTACGGCGCAACCGAAAAATACCCGGTCGAGGAAGAGCAGCGGATCGACCTTTCGAGGATCAAGAAACTTGAGGACGATCTGAAGAAGCTGCAGGAACAGCTCAAGACGCAGGCCGGGAAATAATAAGGCGTTGACTTTTTAATAGCTGGAGTTTCAGCTTCGGGTACAGACAAGGTCGAATGGTTTCGTAAAATTGCAACTCCGGTGAAACGGCAATTGATTGGACGGGTTGCCGTCAGAAAATTTTTTGACAAAGGGGGAGGAAAATGGACATAGCGCCGAAAGTTCCCGTCAAGCAGTCAAACGATGTTGTCGTTGACAAACCCGAAACCAGCTGGTCCGATCTCTGGAAAAAAGAGGACTACTGGGCCATCTGGCTGGGGACCCTCATCCTCGTGATCGGGCTCTTCATTTACCTGCCTAATCCGCCCAGGGACATGGAGCAGAAGCTGGGCGAGGCGAATGCCGTGATGAAGGCCGAAGCGGAGCGAGCGCCTTTCAAGACCATTGCATGGCATGAAGCGAATGATGCCAAGGGCAAGCTCAAGGCAAGCGATGAGAAGTCTGCCAAGGCGATCTCCGCTTATCTGGCAAAACCAAAAGGCTGGACGGACAGCCCGGCGTCGTCTTTTTTCATGACGGCCGATGGCGCCGCTGCGAAGAGGGAAAAGGCCACGGTAAAGTATGAAGCGGCGAAAACCGCTGCCGTGGAGGCGAAGGCGCTGGCAAAGGCCGCGGAAGCGAACGCTGCCAAGGCAGGTTTCAAGGACGATGCTCTGAACCAGCAGGCCCGGGACGCGATCAAGAAGTGGCGCGGCGCTCATTCCGCCGAGACCAAGGCCAAGGGAGCCGCGACAGCCAAGCCCTATAACGTAGTGGGAACCATGGCGGTCCTGTGCGTGGGCATTGCCCTGCTCTTCTCCATCGGCCTTACATTCATGGGCAAGAGCGTCAAGGAATTCCTGGTCGCCTTCCCCGTTGTATTCGTCCTCGCAGCGCTTGCCTATTTCCTCGCCGGCCAGGCGAACGTCAAGGCACTGGGCCTCGAGTACGTGCTTTGGGCCCTTGTGCTCGGCCTCCTGATCAGCAACACCGTAGGGACGCCGAAATGGCTCACCCCGGCCGTGCAGACGGAGTATTACATCAAAACGGGCCTGGTGTTGCTGGGCTCGAGCATTCTCTTCGGCAAGATCCTGTTGATCGGCATTCCCGGGATCTTCGTTACCTGGGTGGTCACCCCGATCGTGCTGATCGTCACCTTCTGGTTCGGCCAGAAGATCCTGAAGATCGAATCGAAGACCCTGAACATGACCATCTCCGCGGACATGTCGGTCTGCGGGGTCTCCGCGGCGATCGCAACGGCTGCCGCGTGCCGCGCCAAGAAGGAAGAGCTGACCCTGGCTGTGGGCATATCCATGGCGTTCACCGCGGTCATGCTGTTTGCCATGCCGGCGGTCATCAAGCTCACCGGCATGCACCATGTCCTGGGCGGAGCGTGGATGGGCGGAACGATCGACGCGACCGGCGCCGTGGTGGCGGCAGGCGCGATCCTGAGCCCGGCAGCAATGCACGTGGCCGCGACCATCAAGATGATCCAGAACGTGATGATCGGCGTCATCGCCTTCGGCGTGGCAACCTACTGGTGCATGAAGGTGGACTGCGCCGAGGGTACAAAGCTCACGTTCCAGGGAGCCGCGAAGGAAATATGGGCGCGCTTCCCCAAGTTCGTGCTCGGGTTCGTCGGAGCATCCATCTTCTTCTCGTACATTTATCAGTCTCTGGGAAGCGATGCAGGCAAGGTCATGATTGACGAGGGCGTGGTCAAGGGATGGGCCAGCGGACTGCAAGGCTGGTTCTTCTGCCTGGCCTTTGTGAGCATCGGACTTGCCACCAACTTCAAGGACGTGGCCAAGTTCTTCAAGGGCGGCAAGCCCATCATCCTGTATGTCTGCGGCCAGTCCTTCAACCTGATCTTGACATTGGCCATGGCCTACCTCATGTTCTTCGTGGTCTTCCCCGAGATCACGGAAAAGCTGATGGCGCAATAACATGGCCGCCGAATTGATCATGAAGAATGCGGAATGGAGCGGGCCTCCGGGCCCGCCCCGTATTTTGAAAAAATGGGCGCCTTTGGTCCTGGGCATCATGACGATCATTCTGTTCGTGGTCTGGGTGGCGCCCGCGCTCGGCGAGCTATCCCTTATACGCACTGCTGTCACGGCGATCCGGGAAGAAAATATCGAGGCAGGAGCTTACTTCTATACGGACGTGGAAAAGGTCGGAGAGGCGGAGCTCTATCTCCGCGATTCCTTCCGGTTTTCTCACGAACCGGTGGAATGACGGACAATTTCCCCTGTTTCCCCATCTGCAGACTCCCCGGCGGACAACCGTCCTCCGGGGCCTTTTTTGTTCCCCCCCTGAATGTCTTCGCAAACTTTCTTTTTTAATTTTATCAGTCTTTCGGGTATAATACGTGCTATGTCGCTTCATGCAATACTAAAGGATAATCCGCTGGTCCTTGCGCCCATGGCAGGCATCACCGACCTTCCCTTTCGCAGGATCTGCAAGGAGCTGGGAGCAGGCCTCGTCTTTTCGGAGATGCTGAGCGTCGAAGCCCTGGTCCGTGAGCACCGGCGGACCAAAAGCATGCTCCATACCGATCCGATCGAGAGGCCCGTGGTGTTCCAGATCTTCGGATCAAAACCGGAGACCATGGCAAGGGCAGCCGAGATCGTATCCCGGGGAGAAGTGGATTTCATCGATATCAACATGGGCTGTCCCGTGCCGAAGGTCCTGAAAAGCGGGGCCGGGTCGGCGCTCCTGAAGGACCTCGGCCTGGCAAAAGAGCTCATGGCTGCGGTCGTGAGCGCTTCTCTCGTGCCGGTCACGGTCAAGATCCGGCTCGGATGGGACGCCGGGAACATCGTTGCCGTGGACCTGGCAAAGGCCGCCGAAGCGGTCGGGGTCGCGGCTGTTACCGTGCATGCCAGGACCAAGGCGCAGGGGTTCTCCGGCCATGCCGACTGGAGCATGATCAAGACCGTGAAGCAGGCAGTCGGGATCCCGGTGATCGGGAACGGCGACGTACGGTCCGCAGCTGACGCGAAGCGCATGATGGACGAGACCGGTTGCCACGGAGTGATGATCGGCAGGGCCATCCAGGGCTATCCCTGGATATTCCGCGAGGCAAAACAGTACCTCGAGACCGGCCTGGTGCCGCCGCCGCCCTCGCTGGAGGAGCGGGAAGCGGTCATGCTTCGCCATCTGCGGGACATGGCCGTCTTGGCCGGCGAAACGATCGGGGTCCGCGAGATGCGGAAGCATCTCTGCTGGTATACCAAGGGCCTCCCGGGCGGCGCCGAGTTCAGAACGAGGATCAATGCGCTTTCCCGTGTCGACGATGTTCAGCAGGAGATCCGGGATTTCTTTATGAGCATGAATGCGGGTCCCGTCTGTCATTGATGGGTCCGGCAGGGAGCGGATAGAGAACTTGCATCGTTCCGGGCGGTTGGCCCGACGAAAGGGAGGATAAGGTACATGATGATGAAAAAAGACATGTGCAGATCGGTTGTTTTCGCGGGCGTGCTCCTGGTTCTGGCCGCAGTATTTTCAGGCTGCGGAGGAGATTCATCTTCCGCGGAATCCCCGGTCACGACGGCCACGTTCTGGGCAGCGGACTTTACCACCTATACTCTTTATAAGGTGACCGGGGTCAAGGTCGGTGAGGGGGTTCATTGCCAGATATATGTCGAGCAGGGCAGAACAGTCGACGGGAGCATAATCACTTCCATCATCAACGAGTTCGATACGAAGATATATCCGAAAAATACAACAACGTTCGGGAACGAACCGAACCCGGGCATCGACAATGACGCGAAGGTATACATCCTGTTGCTTGATATCAAGGATGGCTATGATCCAGTCGGCAGCCCCTCCTATGTAGGCGGGTATTTCGATCCAGGGAATGAATACCCCCTGTCCGTCAACGCCTATTCCAATCAAAAAGAAATGTTCTATATGGACATAAACCCGGCGACCCCCGGCAGCATCAGGTTCTTCTCGACACTGGCGCACGAGTTCCAGCACATGATCCATTGGCAGCAGGAGGAAGTTTATAAGAACCATGCTAACGACGAAGTGTGGCTGAACGAGGCCATGTCCGAGGTCGCGCCGGTGTACTGCGGATACGGGCCGAGCTATAACAGAGTCCAACTCTTTGAATACTATCCTAATGACTCCCTGACCGACTGGGGAGGTTCGGTCATCGACTACGGCGTGGCTTATATGTGGGGCCAGTATTTCAAGGACCACTTCGGCTCATACAACATCTTCAGGGCGATGCTTCAGAACAGCAATACGGGAATAGATTCGGTCAACTCGGCTCTAGCCGAAATTTCAGCGTTAGATACCGACCCGACCTTCACCTCGACGTTCCACGACTGGGCCATCGCGGTCTACTCCGGGAATACCAGAACCTGGCCCGATCATCCCGAATGGTCCTATATAACGATCGACACCTGGCCCGGGACCTATAACGGCTATACGCTCCCTGGTCTTTTGCCGAATCCCGCGCCAACGAATCTTCCGCTCCTCGATAGGTCGAGCCTCGCCTTCTACAGCTACACTCCGGTTATGGATCCGATAGGTACCATAAACTGGTCGGGGGGAACAGGAGCGGTGAAAGCTGCTCTTGCCGATAAAGCCCCCAGTCTTTTCTCCGATCTGGTCTCGGGGCAGAACTATACGTTCCTCACAACAGGCTACCTGATCCTGAGCAATTCTTCGGACTCAGCGACCGCCGGGGCAGGAGACGTAACCAATACTTCTTTGTTTCAGAACATTACATCGGACGCGCTCAGTTCCGTACAGACCGAAAGACCGGCCATGAGCCCCAGGGCCATGCTGGACCGGGCGAACAGTGACCCCGTGCTGCGGCGCCGCGTTGCGGAGACAGGCGAACCTGAGGCACTGTGCATCCACTCTTTTATAAAAGAGAAGGAAAAACCGCTCAGGGAGAAGGCGAGGAAACTCCGGGGGAGGCATAATGATTAAATTCACGCAGGCTGTTCTCCTGCTCGCGCTCCTGTGTACGACGCAAAGCTGTGTTGCCGGAGGCAAGGACCGCGAAGTCCTGACCATGACCGGAACGATCAGGGTCGTCGGGAACGAACCGTTCACGCACCTGGTACTCACGGAAGATGACGGAAAAGATACGGTGCTCACCGGACCACTTGCGGAAGAGTTGAGGAGGCACCATCAAGGGGGGATTGTTGCCCTGGAGGGGACGGCATGCACTTCGCCGTCCCCGCGCTTCTCCAGGTGCTTGAAGCCGTCGAGGTTGACGATCGTCAACGGCGAAAAGTAACACCGGGAACCATTTAGAATATCATCGCGAGCAGGGCGATCCCGATGGCGAATACGCCCAGCACAATGGCGATGATGCTTATGATCCCTCCGCTTCCCCGGGGCGAAGCAGCCATTACGAATCCGCCGACGGCGAGCGGTATCGAGATCAATGCCGCAACCACTCCGTAGACCGTATGCCCGCTGAACGTCAGGAAGTAGCTCGCGATCGCAGCGACAATCGATATCGTTGCGAAAGTGCCAGTTTTCTGTTCCATGTCCGCACCATGCCTTTCTTGATGCATAGACAACTTATAGCGCCCCTTTGTTCAGCAGTCAAGATTGCCGAAGTAGTATGATTTGGCTTTGCATCTTTGGGGTCGATGGCCGCTTCTTATTTTTCGGACCGCTTCTTGACACCTTTTACCGAAAGTTCTACTCTTTAACTTCATAAAACTTAGATCACAGGGAGGCAGGCATGGATCTCTTTGCGAAGATAAAGGGCAAGACAGCGAGGATCAGAACGAACCTGACGAGCCTCGACAACCAGCCGCTGAGCAAGGCGGCGCTGATCGTCATCCTCTTCCTCGACATCTTCATCCTTACCTCGATCTTCAACGGGCTTGACGAACATA
>MHEA01000226.1:0-7178 GCA_001805085.1 Nitrospirae bacterium GWC2_57_9 | reverse complement strand
TCGTCCTTTCCTACAACAACAGCTATTACCAGGTACTGGAAAGGAAGAAAGGCCGCCACCCCGTCTGCGCACCCTATCTCGAACTCCTGGACCAGATCAAGAACGACAAGGAACTGAGCAACGCCTTCGAAGACCGGAACGGTTTCGCGAACGAGACAAAGGACCTGCAGCGGGAGATCAATAACCTGAAAGGCGCGTACGACACTTCTTTGCTCGAGACCATCGCGAAGCAGAAGGAAGGGCAGTCAAACGTCGACAAGATAAAAAAGGACGTCCAGGCGAAGACGGGCGCCTTAAATACCTTAAAAGGCCAGATCGCGGCGCTGGAGCAGAAGATCGGAGCGCATGAAAAGGTCAGGCTGCTCTGGGCAAAGCTTGAGGCGCTGCAGCAGGCCGACCGGGAAAAGCTTCGGGAAGATCTGCGAAGCATGTATTTCTGGTTCCCGGTGAAAAGGCTGGCTATGCAGCTCGTTTTCCTGCTGCCGCTTTTCGCGATCTTCTCTGCCTGGAACAGCTGGAGCCTCGGAAAGAACCGCGGTATTCAGGCCCTCGTTTCCGCGCACCTCCTGGTCGTCGCCTTCATACCGATCTTCTTCAAGCTCATCGAAATGGTTTATGACATCATTCCGAAGAAGCTCTTGAAGAAGTTGATCGACCTGCTCGAATCCCTCAACCTCGTCGCCCTCTGGCATTATCTCGTGATCGCGGCCGCGATCGCCGTTGCCCTGTTCGTGATCTATATCTTTCAGAAAAAACTGTTCTCCCGGGAGAAGTTGTCCGAGCGCAGAATATCCAGGGGCCAGTGCCAGCAATGCGGCAGGCGCCTGCCGGCAGGGTCGCAGGCGTGCCCCTTCTGCGGGTTCGCACAGTTCAAAGCATGCGGAAACTGCAAGAGGCCCGCGCATGTGTACGGTAAATTCTGCAGGGAGTGCGGCACGGCGCTATAAAAAAGTGCACGCCGGGGTCGTCCTATTTTGATAGAGTTATATTAGAGAGGCAGCATGAAGTTTCGCTGACCGGGATATGGCGCAAGAAAGATCGCAGGAAGACATCATTGCCGAAGCACGCCGCCACCGTGCGGAACGGGAAAAGGAATACCGGGAGCAGGCGCTCAAGCGGTATCCCCATCTCTGCGCGCGCTGCGGCCGGGAGTTTGCCGGCAAGAAGCTGCGCGAGCTGACCGTCCATCACAAGGACCACAACCACGACAACAACCCGCCAGACGGCAGCAACTGGGAGCTGCTCTGCCTCTATTGCCATGAGAACGAGCACCAGGAGTACCTGGACGAAGAAACGTTCGGCAAGGTGAAACCGGAAAGCAGGAAGGACCCGGCTGCCACGTACAAACCCTTTGCAGCTCTGCAGGACCTGCTGAAGGACAAAAAGAAATAGCGGGGAGGGGGTTGTGAAAGCCTCGGTCTTTATCGGAACGAGTCTTGATGGCTTTATCGCGAGGGAAAATGGTGATCTGGACTGGCTGCCCAAACCCAGCGGCAGTGAGGACTACGGGTATGAAGAATTCGCTGCCACCGTCGATGCCATAGTCATGGGACGCAACACCTATGAGAAGGTGCTGACCTTCGGAGAGTGGCCGTACCCCAAAAAGCCCCTCATAGTGCTGAGCCATGCTCCGCTCACGATTCCCGCACAGCTGACATCAGTTGAGACCATGTCAGGCAGTCCGGCCGAAATCGTCAGCCGGCTCTCGAAGCGAGGCCTGAAACATTTATACATAGACGGGGGCAAAACGATCCAGGGCTTTCTTGAGACGGGCCTGATCAATGAGCTTACCATAACAAGAGTCCCGGTTCTGATCGGCAGGGGCATTCCTCTTTTCGGACCGCTTCAACAGGATGTGCTGTTACGGCATATTGAAACCCGGCAATTCTCCGATGGGCTGGTTCAAAGCAGGTATGTGGTCGTCCGGTAGCAGCTGTCGGTTCGTCACTTACCCCTTCAACGCCTCCAGCTCCTCCCACCGTTTATACACTGCGGCCAGCTCTTTTTCAACAGCCTGGAGCCTCGCCTTGGTTTCGGCCACCTTCTTGCCGCTTTCCCGGTAAAAGGCCGGGTCGGCCATGGCTGCCGTGATCTTTTGCTGCTCCGCGTCAAGCTCTTCGATGCGCTTGGGAAGGGCATCGAGTTCTTTCTGCTCTTTGAAGGTCAGCTTGCGCGGCTTTTCTTTCTGAGCAACAGGCTCAGCCGCCTTTTTTTCCCCGGTCCTGGCCGGCGCCGCTGCGGCTTCTCTCTTGTTCCTGCTCTGGCGCAGCCAGTCGTCGTACCCGCCCACGTATTCATTCACCCTGCCCCCGCCTTCGAGCACGAGCGTGCTCGTCACGACGTTATTGATGAATGCCCGGTCATGGCTCACGAGCAGCACCGTGCCGGGATAATCCAGCAGCAGTTCTTCCAGCAGGTCCAGGGTCTCGATGTCCAGATCGTTCGTGGGCTCGTCGAGCACAAGCACGTTCGAGGGTTTGGTGAAGATCCGGGCGAGCAAAAGCCGGTTCCGTTCGCCGCCGGAGAGCACCTTCACGGGGCTCCGCGCGCGTGCAGGCGCGAAGAGGAAATCCTGCAGATAGCCGATCACATGCCGGCGATTGCCGTTGATCGTGACATGATCGCTGCCAAAGGCCACGTTGTCCTGCACCGTCTTTTCATCATCCAGCTGCTCCCGGTGCTGGTCGAGGTAAGCGACCTCGAGGTTCGTTCCGTGCTTTATCTTCCCCTTCTGCGGCGTGAGGTCCCCGAGGAGAATCTTGAGCAGCGTGGTCTTGCCGGAGCCGTTCGGCCCGATGATGCCGATCTTGTCCCCGCGGATGATGGTCGTGGAAAGATCCCGAATAACGGGCCTGTTGTCATAGGCGTGGCTCACGTTCACGGCTTCGATCACGAGCTTGCCGGTGCGTTCCGCTTCCTGCATCTGCATGCGGGCCGTACCCGTCACTTCCCGCCGTTCGCTCCGGATCCTGCGCAGTTCCTTGAGGGCCCGCACGCGGCCTTCGTTCCTGGTCCGGCGCGCCTTGACCCCCTGCCTGATCCAGACCTCCTCGGCAGCCAGTTTCTTATCGAACTTGGCGTTCTCCACTGCCTCGGCGTCGAGCGCCGCCTGCTTGAGCTCGAGGTACGCCTGGTAGCTCCCCGGCCAGCTCGTAAGCCTGCCCCGGTCGAGGTCCACGATCCGGGTGGCCAGCTTCTGGAGCAGCGCCCGGTCATGGGTCACGAAGAGCAGCGTCCCGCCGAAGCAGAGCAGGAACTCTTCGAGCCAGGCGATGGAATCGATATCGAGATGGTTCGTCGGCTCGTCAAGGAGCAGGAGGTCAGGCGCTCCTGCAAGGGCCCGGGCCAGCAGCACGCGGCGCTTGAGGCCGCCCGAGAGTTCCGAGAACTCGGCGTCCTCGGGCAGCTGCAGCCGGGTCAGGATCTCCTCGACGCGCTGCTGCATCTGCCAGCCGCCGGCAGACTCGAACTTGTGCTGAACATCCTCGAGCTCGGCCATCAGCTTCTCGCTGTGATCGTGGGCAAGCCTGCCGCTTATGTGGTGATACGCTGCCAGCAGTTTCCCCTGTTCGCCGAAGGCGCTCGCTACCACGTCGAACACGGTGCCGAAGAGGGCCTGGGGCACTTCCTGCGTCAGGAGGGTGATGCGCACGCCCTGCTGGAACACGATCTTGCCGCCATCGGGCTTCACCTCGCCGGTAATGAGCTTCAGGATCGTGGACTTGCCGGTCCCATTCCTGCCCACGAGACAGACGCGTTCGCCGCGGTCAATGGAAAGGTCCACGCCTTCGAGCAGCAACGGTCCGCCGAAGCTGACGGTAATGTTTTGAAGACTTATGAGTGCCATTCTGAATTCCCTTGATACGATCATTTCCGGCGGACCCTGGAATGGCAGTTGCTCCCCTTCCGCCTGTCCGGAACCGGTAATGTACCTTGAGCGGACGCGATTTGCAATCAAAAACATACGGGAACGTTTGCCCTGAAGCGCCGGTTATGCTATAAACGAGCCATGAACGAGCAGGAGATCATCGAGGGGCTGAGAACGGTCTGTACGTGCAAAGGCATCAGGAAGAGCGTCTTTTTGAAGCAGATCAGGGCCGGCGTGAGGACGGTAGAGGAATTGAAGAAAGCGACGGGTGCAGGCAGCGGGACCTGCAAAGGGAAGCGATGCACGCCGAAGATCGCGGAGCTGCTGAAACGGGAGAAGTGATATTTTATCCTGTGGCAAAGACGCAAAGGGCAGAAAGAAATCTTTATATAAATACCCGAAGGCTGAAGCCTGCGCCTACAAATCAAGAATCCATTTTGGTAGCCGCATCCTTTAGGTGCGTGTTTTGACGTGCATAGCCTTACCTGTTAACCCTTTTTCCTCGCCACATAAACCACATGCCGAAGCCCGCCCCGTCCGGGACGTTCGCGCCCGAATGAAAATCCTGCAGAAGTAAGGCGTTTCTCGAACCCGGAATCAGGCGCCTCGCCCCAGACCGCGAACACGCCCCCGGGAGTAAGAGCCCTGAACACCCTCTCAAGCGCCCTGCTGCCGTAAAAAGGATCGTGCACCGCATCCGTTTTCGAGCCTGGACCTTCGTACAGGTCGATGATAACGGCATCAAACTGATCCTTCTGCCGTTCTGCCGCATCTGCGATTACAGCAGCAACATCTTTGACCACGAGCTTCACGCGCGGGTCCTGAACCGCGCTGCCGGTCAGACCTGCCAGCGGCCCCTGGCACCATTTCTCGATAACGGGATTCAACTCGGCAACGACGATGGTCGCTGTTTCCGGGAGGGCATCGAGGGCGGCCCGGAGCGTCAATCCCATCCCCAATCCGCCGACCAGCACGCGCGGCTGCAGGCCGCGCGCCACGGCCTCCGAAGCAAGCCGGCCGAGCTCTACCTCGGACCGGTTGGCGCTGCTGTTCATCAGCACCCGGTTGTTGATCAGGATCAGGAAATCACGCTCTCCCCGTTTCCGGAGTTCGAGCACGCCGTCGGGAGTATCTGCCTTCTCTATGGTGATCCAGGGTTGGGCCATGAAAGCACTCTGATTGACAAAAAACTTTTCTCGCGCAAAGACGCAAAGGCGCAAAGAAAACATTATGTTCTAAACGGGAAATGCTTATTTTCACACGAAGCCACAAAGTCACGAAGAAAGACGCTATCGCTTTTACAAGCTCTCCTCCGCGGCTTCAAGGCTTCCTGTAGATACGCTTACTATAATTTAACCGTGTTTCACTGTTAATAAGATCAATTCCGCTCAGACCTTCAGCCGTCGCTGTTGCCGTTCTTTGCGTGCTTGGCGGCTCTCGTGCCCAGCGTTTACGAGTGCTCAGCGCGAGTGCAGGGTATTGCGCGAGACAGGGTGTTCGGATTGTCGCCTATCCGCTTACGCCTCTTGCCCTCAATCCGTGTCCGAAGAAGTCCTTCTCATTTGCTTGGTCTTCCCACGTTGTTTTTTGCTCTCGATCCTCCGCTCCTTAGCCGCTTTGGAGGGCTTCGTCTTTTTCCGGGGCTTCGGTTTCTGAGTCGCCAGCCGGATCAGTTCCTTCAGCCGCTCGATGGCGTCTTCGCGGTTCCGCTCCTGCGTGCGATGCTGACGCGCCTCGATGAGCAGGATTCCGTCCTGCGTGATCCGCCTGCCGGCAAGCCGGATGAGCCGCGTCCGCACATCGCCGGGAAGCGAAGGCGAATTGCCCACATCGAACCGCAGCTGGACAGCGGTAGAAACCTTGTTCACGTTCTGGCCCCCGGGCCCTGAAGCGCGGACAAAATGCAGCTGGATCTCGTTCTCATCCAGCCAGATATTCTTCGTGACCTCGATCATGCCCTTACTTTACCTGATATTCAGTTTACGCACAAGAAGAAGAAATTGGATGCCCAGGCCTTATCGCACTCCGCGCTCCGCACTCCGCACTCCGAACTCCGCACTCCGAACTCCGCACTCGCCACTCCGCACTCGGACGCTTGACACCTGCAGGTGGGCATGATAGGTTCAAGCCATGCATGCGGTCATTGAAGTACAGGAGATCGTGAAGACCTATCCCGGGGTGCGCGCCGTGGACCGTGTAAGTCTCGGCATCCGGCCGGGCGTCTGCTTCGGACTGCTCGGCCCGAACGGCGCCGGCAAGACCACGCTTATCGAGATCGTTGAAGGGATCCAGCAGCCGGATTCCGGCGTGGTCCTGTACGAAGGTGAACCGGCAGGCTCGAAGTTTCGCCGGGAGGCCGGCATTCAGTTCCAGGTCACGTCCCTGCAGGAATTCCTGACCGTACGCGAAACGCTCCGGCTCTTCAAGAACCTCTACCCGCGCACCCTGGCCGTCAACGAGGTGGTCAGGCTCTGCTCGCTCGATGATTTCCTCGACCGCGACACCCGCAAGCTCTCGGGCGGGCAGCGGCAGCGGCTGCTCATGGCGCTGGCCATCATCAACGACCCGATCGTTCTTTTTTTGGACGAGCCGACGACCGGGCTGGACCCCCAGTCGCGCAGGAACTTCTGGGACCTGATAAATCTGATCAAATCGCGCAACAGGACCGTCGTGCTGACCACGCACTACATGGATGAAGCCTACGCGCTGTGTGACGAGATCGCCATCATGGACCACGGAAAGATCATCGCGCAGGGAACGCCCGAACGGCTGTTGAAGGAGCATTTTGGCGACGTGGTCCTCCAGTTCCCCGACGAGGAGATCGGCGGCAAGCTCGCCGGGCTGGGACTCTGCGTTTCAACACGACCGGGATGGTGCGAGATCCAGACGCGGGACGTGGACGGCGCGCTCAGGACGCTTCTGGACCGCGGCGTATCCCTGAACCGCATGAGCATCCGCTCCTGGAGCCTGGAGGACCTGTTCCTGGCGCTGACCGGGAAGGACCTGAGGAGCTGAAGCGACGTCGCCGGGAAGACGGAGTTTCGACGGGGCGACGCGGTGATCGAGGAGAAGAGGAATAGGACGAGAGACGAGGGACAGGAAGTATGAAGGGGATGAATGTCCTCATCTCTCTTGGGAAGAATAAGACGAGTTCCGTAATAAATATCAGCCACAGAGTCACCGAGGACACCGAGATAAACTTGAACATTCACTTCCTCGATTTCCTCTGTGTCTCTGCCTGTGCCCAGCGTTTACGAGCGCATGCGCGAGTGCAGGATATGCGCTCTGTGGTAAAAATATTTCCTTGATT
>MHEA01000225.1:11951-18463 GCA_001805085.1 Nitrospirae bacterium GWC2_57_9 | reverse complement strand
TTTGAAAAATTCAAGACTCAAAAGCGTTTGAAACTTTTTGAGTCAAAACCAAAACCCGATTATCACACGAAGCCACTAAGCCACAAAGAAAGGCTGAATCTTATATTTTGAAACATGAAGTTCTTCGTGTCTTCGTGCCTTCGTGTGAGACCGCTTTTGCTTTGATCTTGTGATTCATGAGTCTGAGGCGTTTGCCTCGTTAAAGTACTTTACGAACCTACATCTAAAATTTTGAGTCAACTTTTTGAGTCAAAACCAAAACCCGATTATCACACGAAGCCACTAAGCCACAAAGAAAGGCTTCAATCTTATATTTTGAATCATGAAGTTCTTCGTGCCTTCGTGCCTTCGTGTGAGACCGCTTTTGCTTTGATTTTGTCATTCATCGGTCTGAGGCGTTGCCTCGCTAACTATTTACTTCAATACGTAATACAGCCCCACGAGCACCACCATTCCGGCGCCCATGGCGAAGGCATATTGCTGCACATACCCGGTCTGGAACTTCTTGCCCTGTACGCTGGTATTGCCGATGGCCGCTGCCAGGCCGTTGATGAACCCGTCGATGATCTTTACGTCGCCGATGCTGTGGAGCACTTTCGCCAGCTTGTGGACCAGGCCGTCGACGAAGATATAGTTATAGATCTCGTCGACCTTGTACTTGTTCAGGAGCAGGTTGTAGGTGCCCTGGAACTTTTCAACGATCTTGCCCGGGATGGCCGTGCTCTTCACATAGAAGGAATAGGCCATCCGGATGCCGGCCAAAGCGACCAGTACCGAGAAGACCATGAGCATGCGCTCGAGGCCGTGGCTTTCTGCGGCAGCGTGCTCAGCATGCGGGAAGAGCGGCGCCAGGAAATTGCCGAACCAGTTGGCATGGGGAATGAGAGCGCCCGGCATGCCGATCAGGCCGATGGTTATGGAAAAGAAGGCCAGGATCATGAGCGGCACCGTCATTACCTTGGGCGATTCGTGCACGTGGTGCGCAACCTCGTGGTCGACCCGCGATTTTCCCCAGAACGTGAGGTAGATCAGGCGGAAGGAATAGAAGGCGGTCATGAAGGCGCCGGCCACGCCGAGGACCCAGAGCACCCGGCCCAGGTCCGAGGAATTGTACGCGCTCCAGAGGATCTCGTCCTTGCTGAAGAAACCGGCAAAGGGGAAGATGCCCGCAAGCGCGAGCGAACCGATGAAGAACACGGCATGAGTGATCTTGATCTTGGACTTGAGCGCGCCCATTTTCCGCATATCCTGCTCGCCGGAGAGCGCATGGATCACGCTGCCCGAGGCCAGGAACAGGAGGCCCTTGAAGAAGGCGTGCGTCGTGAGATGGAAAATGCCCGCGGAGAACGCCCCCACGCCCAGGCCGAGGAACATGTACCCCAGCTGGCTGATCGTGGAATAGGCGATGACGCGTTTGATGTCGTTCTGGACGAGGCCGATGGTGGCGGCGAACACGGCGGTAAGCGCGCCCACGATGGCCACGGTGTTCATCGCGACCTCGGAAAGCGAGAAGATCGGCGCGCAGCGGGCGACCATGAACACCCCGGCGGTCACCATCGTCGCCGCGTGGATCAGGGCGCTGACGGGGGTCGGGCCTTCCATGGCGTCCGGCAGCCAGACATAGAGCGGCAGCTGGGCCGATTTGCCCGTGGCGCCCAGGAACAGGAGCAGCGCGATCAGGGTGACGACCGCGATCTCGCCGCCGAAGAGCGAGTACGTAACGTCCGCGACCGGCGTATTGACCGCGGCGAACACTTCCGTGAAGTCCAGGGTCCCGAAGGTCGCGATAATGAGCAGCACGGCCAGCACGAACCCGAAGTCGCCCACGCGGTTCACCACAAAGGCCTTGACTCCGGCATCGGACGCCGATTTCTTCTCATACCAGAACCCGATCAGGAGATAGGAGCAGAGGCCCACGCCTTCCCAGCCCACGAACATGACCAGGAAGTTGTTGGCCATGACGAGCACGAGCATGAAGAACGTAAAGAGCGCCAGGTAGGCGAAGAACCGGGGATATCCCTTGTCGCCGTGCATGTAGCCCACGGAATAGATGTGGATCAGCGAGCTGAGCGTGGTAACGACCATGAGCATGACGGCCGTCAGCTGATCGATCTGGATACCGACATTGACCGAGAACGACCCGATCGAGATCCAGGAGTAGAGATTTTCGTCAATGACGGTGCCGCCCAGGACATCGAGGAACGCGCTGAAGGACAGGAGGAACGCTCCCACGACGCCCGCGATGGGGAACCAGGCGGCTTTCTCCTTCAGGTATTTCCCGAACAGTCCTGCGATCAGGAAGCCGGCGAACGGCAACAGCGGAATCAAAGCATATTTTAACATGTATGCACCCCGGTTAAAAAATCCGAATTTCTAATATCGAAATCCTGAACAAATTCGAAATCCGAAACATCTAAACTCGCTTGTTTGTTATTCGTGCTTGTCTAGGATTTCGAAATTAGGATTTAGAGTTTGCCTCATCCCTTCAGTATATTGAACTCGTCCGCATACACGCTCCCGCGGTTCCTCGAGAGCAGGATGATGATGGCGAGGGCGACAGCGGCTTCGGCCGCGGCCACGGTGATCACGAAGATCGTGAAGATCTGGCCCGTGAGCGACTGCAGATAATGGGAAAACGCGACCAGGTTGATGTTGGCTGCGTTCAGCATGAGCTCGATGGACATCAGGATGATGAATATGTTCCGGCGCGACAGTACGCCCACCACTCCGATGGTGAACAGCGCCGCGCTCAGCATTATGTACCAGGACAAGGGAATCATAGCTCCTCCAGATCTGATCTTTCAATTTCTACGGGGAGTCCATAACCGGAGCGGGGGACGCTTTTTCCATTCCGAACTCCGCACTCCGAACTCCACACTGCTTTTATTCTTTCACTGCCTTCTTCGCCAGCATGACCGCGCCGATCAGGCCGACCAGCAGGATGACGGACGCGATCTCGAAGGGGACGAGATACTGGGTATACAGGGCCTGCCCCAGTTCCATCACGCCGGCCCCGGGGGTCGCCATGGTCTTTCCGGCATCGCCCGGGAAGGTGCTGCGCGAGATGAGCAGCAGGATCTCGCCGGCGATCAGCACGCCGAACGCCGCGACCCAGGGCCAGAAGCGGTTTGCCCGGACGCTCTGTCGTTCCTGGTCCACGTTCAGGAGCATGACGACGAACAGGTAAAGGATCAGGATGGCGCCGGCATACACGATCAACTGCACGGCTGCCAGGAACTCGGCGTTCAGCAGCACGAACAATCCCGCGATATGGAAGAAGAGGAGCAGCATGAACAGCACGCTGTGGATCGGGTTCCGGCGGGTGATCATGAGCAGCGCCGAGACCAGGATGACCGTTGCGAAATAAAGGAAGATAATCTGATGGATCATGATTTTTTTACCGCCTTCCCGCCCATGAACTTGTCGCCTACCTCGACCAGGCGATCCTTGGTATAGAAGGCGTCCTTCCTGTCGTAGCAGGCAAGTTCGAACTCGGGGGTCATCAGGATCGCCGATACCGGACAGGCATCGACGCAGAAGCCGCAGAAAACGCAGCGCAGCAGGTCGAGCTCGTAGGCATTGACCAGCTTCTCGTGGTCGGCGCCCTCGGTGGTCACCACGGTGATGGCCTTGGCCGGGCAGACCGCCTCGCAGAGGCCGCAGCCGATGCACTTTTCCCTGGTTCCTGTTTCGTCGCGCCGCATGGCGTGCAGGCCGCGGGAACCGGGGAAGGGCTTGCGCTTGACCTTCGGATATTGCCGGGTAACAGGCTTGCTGAAAAAGGTCTTGAGCGTCAACGCCATGCCCTGGGCTATATCGATCAGAAAAATGGTGTTCAACAACTTTTTTACTTTATCCATTGGTTTTACTCCTAACTCCGAGCTCTCGACGCAGAACCGCTTCCTACAGCCACCCGGCCTGCTTCAGGAAAGCCGCAATCATCAGCGTGGCCAGCGAAAGAGGCAGCAGGAATTTCCAGGACAGGTCCATCAACTGGTCGTAGCGGTACCGGGGAAGCGTTGCGCGTACCCACGAAAATACAAAAAAGAAAAAGTACATTTTCGCCAGCAGCCAGAGCGTCGGCGGTATGCCCGCCAGTACTTTGTTGAACCAGTGGATCGACGTTATCCCGCCAAGCGTCTGCGGCAATATCTGCAGGGGCAGCCATCCGCCCAGGAACATGATGCTTACCAGCAGCGACACGATCAGCATGTTCATGAACTCAGCCATGAAGAAAAAGCCGAACCGTATTCCGCTGTACTCGGTCATGAAGCCGGCCACCAGCTCGCTCTCGGCTTCGGGCAGGTCGAAGGGAGTACGGTTCGTCTCTGCAAAGCCCGCAATGACATAAAGGAAGAAGAGCACCGGTCCGACCGGTGTAAACAGATACCACTTCCCCGCCTGGGCGTTCACGATATCGGACAAGTTGAGTGAGCCGGCCATCAGCACCACGGTTACAATGGCAAATGCCATGGGGATTTCGTAGCTGATCATTTGGGCCGCGGACCGGAACCCTCCCATGAGCGAATACTTGTTGTTCGAGGCCCAGCCGCCCAGGATGACTCCATAGGTTCCGACGCTTGCGAGTGCCAGAATATAGATGACCCCGATGTTCAGGTTTGTAACCCAGAGATGAACCTTATTGCCGAAAAGAACCGTGTCGGGACCAAACGGCAGCGCGACAAAGGCGCCGAAGGCCATCATCAGCGCCAGGATCGGCGCAACGACGAAGACCATCTTGTCGGCCTTTGCCGGGATGATGTCTTCCTTGAGGAGGAATTTGAGCGTGTCCGCGATCGGCTGGAAAATGCCTTGCGGGCCTGCCTGCATCGGTCCAAGCCGCGCCTGCATGCGGGCCCAGATCTTGCGCTCAACATACTGCAGATACATGGCGTTCGCCAGAATGAAGCTCAGCAGTACCGCTATCGGTATAACAAGGGTGTAAACAATCTTTAATATCTGATCCATATCGGGCATAGTCTGCTCCTACACTTCGATCTTAATGTGCCGAATGGTGCCGAGTTCTTTCGACCGCGTCGTGGTCACGCCGGAGGAGAACAGCAGCCGTTCGGCGGTGATAACGTCCTGCTTCATGATCGTATCCGACGACAGCGACAGGTCGATGTCCTTGCCTGCCACCGGGGACTTGTCCGCGGGCCAGCAGGCGCCGATCGCGAGGTCCGCATAGAACGGGACCACGGAGCGGATCTCCTTCAGGATGTCCCGGGGAGAGCCATACTGCAGGGATTGGTCGCCCATCTTCTTCGCCACGGCCTGCAGGATCTCCCAGTCCGGCCGGGACTCGCCCACCGGCTCTTCCGCCTTGTTCAGCTGCTGCAGCCTGCGCTCCAGGTTCGTAAAGGTGCCGCTCTTCTCCGCGCTGCTCGAAGCGGGAAGGACCACGTTGGCAAGCTTTGCCGTTTCGCTCATGAAGACGTCCTGTACCACGAGGAACTCCAGCTTTCCGAGGGTTTCCTTCAGCTTCGGATCGCTCCCCACGGGGTCGTCGCCCATGATGTACAGCGCGGCGATCTTGCCCGAGCCTATCCCGTTGATCATTTCCACCGCGTTCATCCCGGGTTTCTCCTCCTTGCGGTAGCCGGGACCGTACCCTGCAACCACGCCCATGTCGAGAGCTCCCTGGAAGTTGCTCCTTCTGACGAGCGGATAGAACGTGACGTTCTTGAGCCGGGAAGAGATGTCCTTGAGCTGCTGGTAGGCCGCTTCCGAGAGGGTCGCCGGCACGATGACGGCAATGCTTTTCGCCGCCTTCAGAAGCTCCGCCGCCTACTTCAGTTCGGCAGCCTCCGCGCCCCCTGCAAGCGCCTTCTGCAGGCTCGCGATGGCCGGTTCCGTCTGCTGCGCGATCACGACCGATGCGACCCTGTTGAACTTGTTGAACCCGTCGTTCACCAGGATCACCTTGCGTTCCTTCTTGTTCGCGGCGCGCACGATCTCGATGCCGGTCAGCGGGTTGAGTTCCCCGACGTTCTTGTCGAGCACGAGGATGACCTCATTTTCGGCCATCCTGTTCAGTTCGCCCGAGAAGAACAGGCTGTTCAGCCCCTTCGGCACTTTGAGCCGCGCTAGCATGTCCACGTTGTTCGTTCCGGCGACGGTGCGCATGAACTTCTGGAACACGTAGCTGTCCTCGTTCGTGGTCCGGACGGACCCGAGCCCGCCGATGCTGTCCGCGCCCTTCTTGTTCTTGATGACCTTCAGGTTCGTTGCAGCAACGGCCAGGGCCTCTTCCCAGGTGCAGTCGACGAGTTTGCCCCCGACGCGCATCTTCGGCGTGGTCAGGCGCTCTTCGCTGTGGGTGGCGTCCCAGCCGAAGCGGCCTTTTGCGCAGAGGTAATTGTTCTTTGCCGGTCCCACCCGCATGATCCTGTTGTCGCGCGTTTCATAGCTGATCGCGCAGCCGCAGCCGCAGTAATTGCAGACCGAGCTGGTTGCTTCCAGGTTCCAGGACCGGGCCTTGTATTTGAACTGCCGGGTGGTCAGCGCGCCGA
>MHEA01000225.1:11132-11878 GCA_001805085.1 Nitrospirae bacterium GWC2_57_9 | reverse complement strand
CTTCGTTCCCCGGCGCGTGAACGCCCACTCGCCCACGGCATTCTGTTCTTCGCAGATCCTGACGCATTTGCCGCAGAGAACACACCGGCTGATGTTGCGTTCGATGATGGCGCTCTCGTAATCCGGGGGCAGGTAGCCCTTCTCGGCATCGAACCTGCTCGGGCCAAGCCCATATTCGTGCACGAGATCCTGCAGCGTGCACTCTCCCGCCTTGTCGCAGACCGGGCAGTCGAGGGGGTGCTTGATCAGGAGCAGTTCGAGGACCATCCTTCGTGCCTCGATCAGGGCCGGGCTCGTGGTCTTCACCACCATGTTGTCCGTGGCCGGCGTGGTGCAGGACGGCGTGAACTTGCGGGGAGTGCCCTCCACCTCGACGAGGCAGATGCGGCATGCGCCGTAGGGATGGAGCTTGTTGTCGTGGCACAGCGTAGGGACGCGCGATCCCGCAGCCGTGCAGGCCTCATAGATGGTGGAGCCCGCCGGGACCTCCACTTTTTTTCCGTCAACGGTAACGTTCATTTTCTGCATGAGTTTTTACCTTTTTATCGAACCCTTAGTATAAGCCGTTTAAACAGTTCAATCCGCTTGAACGGTTTAAACCGAAGATTTATCTAGTCTATCGCCCAGAACCGGCACGCCTTGATGCAGGACTTGCACTTGGTGCATTTTTCCGGATCGATATAGGCGACCTGGCCCTTTTCCCACTTGAGCGCCCCTGCCGGGCAGGCTTTGAAGCACTGTCCGCA
>MHEA01000225.1:7563-11125 GCA_001805085.1 Nitrospirae bacterium GWC2_57_9 | reverse complement strand
CACTTGCTCTGGTCCACCACGAACTTGACGAGCGGCGTGCAGACCCTGGCCGGACAGACGTGGTCCTTGATATGCGCCTCGTACTCCTCGCGGAAGTACTTGATCGTCGTCAATACCGGGTTGGGAGAGGTCTGTCCCAGACCGCAGAGCGACGTGTCCTTGATCTGCTGCGAAAGGTCGAGCAGGAGTTGGATGTCGCCTTCCCGTCCTTCGCCGTTGGTGATGCGCTGAAGGATGGTCAGGAGCGTCTTGTTGCCGACGCGGCAGGGCACGCACTTGCCGCAGGATTCGTCCTCGGTGAATTCCAGGAAGAACTTGGCCATGGCCGGCATGCAGGTCGTCTCGTCCATCACGACCATACCGCCTGACCCCATGATGGCGCCGGTCTTGTTGATGTTCTCGAAATCCACGGGCGTCTCAATCAGCGAACCGGGGATACAGCCGCCCGAAGGTCCGCCCATCTGCACGGCCTTGAATTTCCGGTTGTTCTTGATCCCGCCGCCGATGTCGTAGATGATGGTCTTGAGCGGCGTTCCCATGGGGACCTCGACAAGACCGATATTGTTCAAGGCACCGGAGAGCGCGAACACCTTGGTGCCCTTGCTCTTTTCCGTACCCAGGCTCGCGAACCAGTCTGCGCCGTGCAGAATGATCGGCGGGATGTTCGCGAAGGTCTCCACGTTGTTCAACACGGACGGACGCTGCCAGAGGCCCTTTACCGCCGGGAACGGCGGTTTGGCCCGCGGCATGCCGCGCTTGCCCTCAATGGATGCCATGAGCGCCGTTTCTTCACCGCACACAAAGGCGCCGGCACCCTGGTAAATTTCGATGTCCAGATCGAAGCCGGATCCGAGGATGTCCTTGCCCAGGAGCCCGTGTTCCTTGGCGGAATCGATCGCCAACTGGAGCCG
This sequence comes from Nitrospirae bacterium GWC2_57_9, assembly GCA_001805085.1. Lineage (GTDB taxonomy): Bacteria > Nitrospirota > UBA9217 > UBA9217 > UBA9217 > MHEA01. The sequence continues at coordinate 10,214 of MHEA01000225.1, read as the reverse complement.
CTGCACGGCGAGGGGATATTCAGCCCTCACGTAGATGTAGCCGTAATGTGCACTGATCGCCTTGGCGGCAATGATCATGCCTTCGAGCACAGAGTGCGGGTCCGCCTCCATGACGCTGCGGTCCATGAACGCGCCCGGGTCACCCTCGTCGCCGTTGCACAGGATATATTTCACGTCACCCTGAACGCGCGCGCAGAGCTCCCATTTGAGTCCGGTCAGGAACCCGGCGCCGCCGCGGCCGCGCAGGCCCGATTTCTTCATCTCGGTCACGATCTGCTCGGGCGTCATCTCCGTGAGCGCCTTGGCCGCTGCCATGTACCCGTCCCGGGCGATGTATTCCTCGATCTTCTCGGCGTCGATGAGGCTCCGGTTCCGGAGCGCGCGCAGCACCTGGTGCTTGAAGAACGGGATCTCGTTCATCACCGGGATGGTCTTCTTTTCCGTCGGCGGCGTGTACAGGAACTTCTGGACCGGGCGGCCCTTGATAAAGTGCTCCTCCACGAGATGAGGAACATCCTCGGGTTTCACCAGCTGGTAGAAGATGTCCTCGGGATAGACCACCATGACGGGGCCCTTGGCGCAGAACCCGTTGCAGCCGGTCAGGACGATCTTGACCTCGTTCTGCAGGTTCCGTTTGATGAACTCGGTCTCGAGCGCATCCTTCACCTTGAGCGATCCGTTTGCCACGCATCCTGTTCCTGCGCAGATCATTATGTTAGAACGATATGTCGTCTCCACGGTTACCTCATTAAACAGTTTAAACGGCTTAAACGGTTCAAACGGCTTAAACCGAATTTATTGATCAGTACGTCGTCTCATGACCTGCGACGAGGGCATATTCCTTGACCGGTTTCCCGCCCTTCACATGCTCGGCGAAGATTTTGCGCATCTTTTCCTCGGTCAGCGCGATATATTTCACGGGAGGCTCGCCCGTAAGTTCTATCGTGGCCATGGGTTCCTGGCTGCACAGACCTGCGCAGCCTGATGTCGTTATCGCCACATCTTTCAGTCCGGTTTTGGCCAGTTCGTCCATCACGGTATTCATGATCGCCCGGGCGCCGGCCGCAATTCCGCAGGTTCCCATATGAACCGTGATCTTGGCCCGAAAGCCGCCTTCCCGAAGTCCCTGATGGTATTGTTCCTTGATCTTCTTCAAATCTGCAATTGTCAATTTCGCCATGTATACCCCCTGAAGGGGAAATCCTAAATCCGAATCTCTAAACTCTAAACTTAGGATTTCGATATTCGTGCTTCGAATTTGCTTTATTCGTACTTTTTAACAATATCCATCACCTTGGTCGCTGCCACATCGCCGTAGGTATCCTGCCCGATCACCACGACCGGGGCAAGGCCGCAGGCGCCCAGGCAACGTACCGCTTCCAGGGAATATTTCTTGTCCCTGGTGACCTCGCCCACCTCGATGTCCAGTTCGTCCTTGACCTTATCGAGTATCTCTTCGCTCCGCTTCACGTAGCATGCCGTGCCGAGACAGACGCGGATCACGTGCTTGCCGCGGGGAACGAGCGTGAAGAAGGAGTAGAAGGTGGCCACGCCGAACACTACGCTCGGCGACATCTTCATCCCCTGGGCGATGTAGCGCTGCACGATGTGCGGCAAATAGCCGTACACGTCCTGTGCCTGCTGCAATACCGGGATGAGCGATCCCGGTTTGTTCTTGTACTTCTCGATGATCGCATCGATCTTTTTGTACTGCTCGGGGGAGATGGTATCTTCCTCTGCAGCGACTGCGCTCTTGTCTTGTGCGACAGCTTGGTTACTCATTATTTACCTCTTTTATCATGAACAGTTTAAACCGTTTGAGCCGTTTGAACCGTTTAAACAGTTATTCCCTGATCCGTATATTTTGTTTCAACAGGTCCCTGATCGCGCTCAGGACCGCCGGTTCGCTGATCGGCATCCCTTCGAGATCGTTCTTGATCTCCCGCGTATCGATCCGGAAGGAATGCTCCCCTTCCCGTTCTTCATATATATAGTCCCGGTCGGGATGGCCGGCGATCAGCGTCAGGACCGTTGCCGCCATATCCCCTACGGGAGGCCGGTCCAGATGGGCCCACCCGAATAGGACGGTCACCCGCGTTCCCCTGCCGGGATTTGAATCGATCGTCAGGCTTCCACCAGCCTGCTCCGCGGCCTGGGACAGCAGCGGGATGCCCAGTCCCGTCCTTTTGTGCTTCGTCGTAAAGAAGGGGTCCCGCGCCTTTGCAAGCGTCGCGGCGTCCATCCCTCTTCCGTCATCGTTCACCTCGATCCGGAGCAGGTCGCTGCCCGGTTCCCTGGCGAGGACGATCTCTATCAGTCTTGCCTCGGCGCGGACCGAATTCTCGGCGATGTCCAGGATGTGGAGCGAGATATCTTCCACGTCTCAGCACTCGGCTTTCCTGTTGTCCCTGCCTGCAAGCGCCTTTTTTATCTCGGCGATGGCTACGTTCTCGAGCGTAAACCAGGTAAACCGTTTTCCGATATCGTCAGGACCGTGAGCATCCGAACCGGCAACCACGGGATACCTGCCGCAATCGGGGAACTGCTTCTTCAGCTCCGCCGCGGTCATTCGCGAGGCCTCGACGGCGTCCAGGCTCATCGAGGGAGGTATGAAACCGAGCTGCCCGATGAGGCTGAAGGCTTCCCGGTCC
>MHEA01000225.1:3964-7532 GCA_001805085.1 Nitrospirae bacterium GWC2_57_9 | reverse complement strand
TGGCCGCGATCAGCATCCGGTCGCAGAAACCGGTCACGCCGTCCTCGTCATCGGCGATCACCTGCAGCCCGAAACTGTGCTCGTCGTTCCTGCCCGCGAGGTGCCGGTATATGTGCTCCTGGAAGCCGAGGAGATCGTCGTCATTGTCGAAGAAGACCAGGAGGTGCGCCTCTTCCGCAGAAGCCACTTCCATCCCGCCCAGCACCAGCAGCCCGTTCCGATCTCCGGCCTTCTTTACGGCCAGAACGTTCTCGGCAGAGTTATGGTCGCATATGCCGATCAGGTCGATCCCGTTCCGGATGGCGGCGCCGACCACTTCACGGGGCGACATGTCCAGGCTGGAGCAGGGAGAGAGGCACGTATGCACGTGAAGATCAGCCTTAATCCGCCTCAATGCCACGAATCCCTGCCTTGTATAATCTCCCGACCAGTTCAAACGCCGACAGGCCGGTCACCAGGATGGGGATGTTCTCTTCCTCGGCCTTCGCGATCGTGTCCTTTTCAGGCTGCCTGCTCTGGACCAGGACGATGCCCGACAGCCCCTTGTGCGAAGCGACGGCAACGATATTCTGATGGATATGCAGCGTGACCCAGAGGACGCCGTCCTCGGCATGGGCAAGGACGTCGGACAGGAGGTCGCTCACGTATCCCCCCGTCACTTCCTGATCCAGGTTGCCGGAAGCGGCTTTTACTTCCAGACCGAACTCCTTGACGACGTCGCTCAGTTTCATGGGCCCCCGGTCAACTCGTGTAGTAGAACTGCATGGTCAGGTGCGTGCCCTCAGGCACCGATGACTTCAGGACCATTTCATCGGAGCATTTTTTCATGTTCACCAGGCCCATGCCGGCCCCGAACCCGAGTTCCCGGACCCAGTCGGGAGCTGTTGAATAGCCCGGCTGCAGGGCCTGTTCCACGTCGGGGATCCCCGGGCCGTTGTCCACGGCCTCGACCGTGATCCCCCACTTTTCCACCTGGGCGCGGATCTCGCCGCCCTTGGTATAGGAGGCCACGTTGATCTCGGCCTCGTAGGTCGCCACGCCGATCCTCCTGAGGAGCGGCGGACAGACGCCCAGCTTCTTGAGCGCGTTCTTCAGTTCGCTTGCCGCCTTGCCCGCGTCTTTCAGCGTCTGGCCGGCGACATAGTACTTGAACGTAAAACTGATCTCGTCGGCCGATACGTCCTCGAAGAACTTCCGCATCGTCGGGCGCTGGCGTGAAACGGACGCCTTGGACTCGGACTGTTCGTACTCGACCTCGAGCTTCTTGAGCAGGCCCTCGACAATGCTGCCCTTGGTGATGATGCCCGTCAGTTCATTGTCCCGGTTCAGTACGGGATACCGGCGGTAGCCGAACTTGGAGAATTTCGCGATGCAATGGACCAGCAGCTCATCTTCGTAGAGGCATTCGACCTTGGTCTTCATCCGCTCCCGTATGGGAGCGTTGATCGCGTTTTCGGTAAGGGCGTTGATCAGGTCTTCGATGCTGACCATGCCGACCAGCTTCCCGTTCTCGTCGACCACCGGCGTACCGGAGATCCGGTTGTCCCGCAGGAGCACCCGGAATTCAGCCATGGTCTGGTCCGGGGTGACGGTCACCATCTTGGGCGCCGTCACCTCGCCGACCCGGAGTTCGTAGACCATCTCCTGGGTCTTGGTCAAGCGGTCCATGGCGCCCTGTCTTGTGCCTTGCTCTGCCATCACGCTGATTGCCGCTCACCCACGCCTTTGAGCCCCTTGGTATACAGGACGCCGCAGGCCTCGAACATGGTCAGTTTCGTGGTGAAGAGCGGTATTTCCTTCTGTTTTGCGAGGGCCACCGTTTCCTTTTCCGGTATCTTCCCGCGCACTACGCAGACCGCCTTGATATCGGCGATATCCGCCGTCCGCACCGCCTGCGGGTTGGTGAGACCGGTGATCAGGATGCCGTTCGCGTGGCTGCGGCCCAAAACATCGCTCATCAGGTCCGCGCTGAAGCACCGGTCCACTTCGATCCCGTCGATCAGGCCGTCGCCCGCGAGGACCTGGGCTTCCAGGTGCCTGATGATCTCTCGGAGATTCATCCAGCGTCCCTCATTATCAGCGGTCGCATTCGCCGAGCACGATATCGATCGTGCCGATGCACGCAATAACGTCCGACACCATGTGCCCGGTGACCATCTTCGGGATGGCGCTCAGGTTCACATAGGAGGGGGCCCGGATCTTGACCCGGTACGGCCTGCCGCTCCCGTCGCTCACGATGAAAAAGCCCAGTTCGCCCTTCGCGCCTTCCGTGGCTACGTACACCTCGCCCTTGGGCATGGGCACCCACTTGCTCATCAGCACGAACTGGTGCGCAAGGGACTGCATGCTGTTCATGACGCTCATCTTCTCCGGAACCGCGTACCGCGCATCTTCACATACAACCGGGCCGGGCTGCATCATATCCAGGCACTGCTGAATGATGCGGTTGCTCTGGCGCATCTCTTCCATCCGGCACAGATACCGATCGTAGACGTCACCGTTCTTGCCGAGGGGAACATCGAAGTCCACCTTGTCGTAGGCGGCATAGGGGTCCACTTTGCGCAGATCGTAGTTCACGCCGGAACCGCGAAGGGTCGCACCCGTCAATCCGTAGTTGATCGCTTCCTCCGCGGTCATCACACCGATACCGACGGTCCGCTGCATGAAGATGCGGTTGTTCCGGATAAGAGTCTCGTAATCATCAATACGTTTCGGGAACAGCGCGGTAAACTCCCGGCATTTGTCGATAAAATCGCGCGGGACATCGTTCCGGACGCCGCCGATACGGGCATAACTCACGGTCTGTCTCGCCCCGGATGCCATTTCAAGCAGATCGAGGACAAATTCCCTCTCTTTCGATACAAAAAAGAATGGCGTCATTGCGCCCAGGTCGATGACGCTGCTGCCAAGCCAGATCAGGTGCGCGCTGAGCCGGCCGAGCTCGGCGGTGATGGTCCTGATGAACTGCGCCCGCTCCGGCACGGTGATTCCACCGAGTTTTTCCACCGCAACGACCCATCCCACATTGTTGGTCATGCAGGAGATGTACTCCAGCCGGTCTGTAATGGGAATGATCTGATGGTAGGTCCTGCTCTCCATCCACTTCTCAATGCCGCGATGGAGGTACCCGGGCCGGGGATCGACCCCGACGACGGTCTCGCCCTGCAGATCGAGCACCAGGCGCAGCACGCCGTGCGTGCTCGGGTGATGGGGCCCCATGTTCAGGGTCATTTCTTTTTGAATGGTTTTTTTTTGCTCGGTATCGGTAGGAGACATACGGTTCACCATGAACAAAATTCGAATATCGAAATTCTAAACCCTAAACAAGGTAAAAAATTTTTTAGGATTTAGTGCTTGTTATTTCGTGCTTGCTGTTAAATTTAGTATCCTTTCAGCGGGTATTCCTTCCGGAGCGGATGCCCTTCCCAGTCCTCGGCCAGCAGGATCCTGCGCAGGTCCGGGTGGCCGTCGAAGCTGACGCCCATCAGGTCGTAGGTCTCGCGCTCGTGCCAGTTGGCCGTTTGCCAGATCGAGGAGACCGAATCGATGCGCGGATCCTCTTCCGGCA
>MHEA01000225.1:0-3951 GCA_001805085.1 Nitrospirae bacterium GWC2_57_9 | reverse complement strand
TGTTGTACACGACCTCGAAGCGGGGTCCGGTATCTCCGGGATATTTTGAGTAATCGACTGCGGTGAGGTCTGCCAGGTGGTCCAGTTTGAGGGAGGGTTCGTCACGAAGGTAAAGGCAGATGTCCCTGATCGTCTCCTTCCTGACCAGGACGCCGACCTGTCCGGCGTGGCTCGTTGTTGCGAGGACCTGACCGGCGAACTTCTCTTCTATCATTTTCGCGATCTGTAAGGGATCCATACAACCTCTTTTTAATGGCGCACCCCTATCACCGGGTGCTGAGTTCTTTCATTATAATGAATAATGATGGTAGGACGGTGATGATGTTAAAGAAGTTACTTCCGGATGTAGTGCTCTTTCTTGATCTTCTCCTGCAGCTTGATGATGCCGTTCAAGAGTGCCTCAGGCCGCGGCGGGCAACCGGGAACATACACGTCCACGGGGATGATATTATCGACACCCTGCACCACGCTGTAGGTATTGAAAATACCGCCGGAACTGGCACAGCTTCCCATCGCGATCACGTACCGGGGCTCAGCCATCTGATCGTACACGCGCCGCACGACGGGGGCCATCTTCTTGGTAAGCGTGCCCGCGACCAGCAGGAGGTCGGACTGCCTGGGTGAAGGTCGGAACACGTTTCCGAAACGGTCGAAGTCATGCTGAGGAGCGGTGATATAGGCAATCATCTCGATGGAACAGCATGCCAGCCCGAACGTCAGCGGCCAGAGTGAACTGGCCCTGCACCAGTTGATGAATGAATCGACGGTGGTGGATACGTATCCTTCCTCGAGGACGTTCTGTACTATTCCCATTCCAGGGCTCCCTTCTTCCAGGCATAAAAATATCCGACCAGCAGGATGATGACGAAGATCACCATCTCGATCAGTCCGTAGAGACCGATCTTGTTGAACGCAACAGCCCAGGGGTAGAGGAATACGGCTTCGATGTCGAATATGAGGAACAACATTGCGATGATGTAATAGCGGATGGAAAACTTCTGATGTGCATCCATGAAGGGGGTGATGCCGGATTCGTAGGTCATCAACTTCTCTGGATAGGGATTCCGCGGCCGGATGAGCCATCCGACGAACAGGAGACCGATACCCATTGCAACTCCGATCAGGAGAAATATCGCGACCGGTAAAAAATGTTCCGGAAGGTAGCTGGCTGGCGTCATGGCTACTCCCTGCAGGGTTATTAAATTTTGAATTAATACAACTTCTAAAAACGCGTCATATTAAAATAATCGGGCACCCTTTGTCAATAAAAAAAAATTATAAGACCATAATAGATTTAGAACAGTGTATCGCTGGCGCAGCCGGAAAGAAAATCCGGGGGCAATGCTTGTTTTCACGGGTGCAAGGGAGTACAATTACGCCGAATGCACGCTCAGGGAGGACCCGTGGACCCTTATTCGAAAGACAAGCTCCTGTCCTTTTATAATTTTCATCTGCAGAAGTTCGGCGACCGGCCCGAAGCACTGCGCTGGACGCCGCAGGGACAGTTGAAACGCTATCACATGCTGGCGGACATCGCATCCCCGCAGGAGCTGAACAACAGCACCGTGCTCGATTACGGCTGCGGGACCGGGGACTTTTACCGCTTTTTGAAGCGCCGGGGCATCAATGTCAAGTATACCGGGGTCGACATCAACGAGAACTTCATCAACCTGGCAAGGAAAAAATATCCCGGCTGCACCTTCAGGGTCATGAACGCCGATGACGACGAGTTCGAAGGCTACTATGACTACATCTTCATCTGCGGCGTCTTCAACCTGAATGTGCCCGGCGTGGACGAGGACATGAAGAATGCCCTCTCCCGGCTCTTCAGGCACTGCAACAAGGGACTGGCCCTGAGCGCCCTGTCCTCTTACACCCCCATCAAGGATCCCGAGCTGCATTTCACGTCCCCCGAGGAGATGCTCAGGTTCAGCATCGAGCAGCTCTCCCCTTCCGTGGCCCTCAGGCATGACCGCATCCAGAACGACTTCATGCTCTACGTGTACACCTCCTATAACGAGATCGAGCTGTAATCCGCTGCTTTGCCTCGGGCTCCGTCTTGCCCGCCGGGTGCTATACTCAATTCCATATGCGAGCATTTTTATTCATAACTGCCGCCGCTTTTCTTTTTGCGCCTTTGGTTGCAGGAGCGGACGGGATCACCTTCGAGACCGAAAGGGGAAATATCTACGCGGCGGGAAGCAGCATCGACGTTGCGAAACGCGCTTCCCACGATATCGTTGCAGCGGGAGGCCAGGTCGTGATCAGCGGAAGCGCGGACAACGAAGTGCTTGCTGCCGGCGGCTCGGTCCTGTTGTCAGGAAGGACCGGGGGCGACGCCCGGCTTGCCGGCGGAACGATCACGGTCATGAACCAGATCGGAGGCGAAGCGGTCCTTGCCGGAGGAAAGATTACCCTGACGCCGGATGGGCAGATCGGAAGCGGACTGATCGCAGCCGCCGGCGAGATAACGATCGAAGGCGCCATTGGCGGCACGGCCAGGATAATCGGCAAGACCGTCACGATCAACGGCACCATTGATAAAGACGCGGTCATACGGGCAGAGCGGCTTATTATCGGCAAGAACGGCATCATAAAAGGAAACCTCCGCTATGAAGCTCCCGAGGAGGCCCGGATAGCACAGGGAGCCGTGATCTCCGGAACAACACTGTTCACCCGGACAGAGCCCGTCCGTCTTGGCGAGAAGGGAGCGGCGTTCCTCGGGATCTGGTGGGTGGTGAAAGTCATCGCTTTCATGGCTGCGGCCCTCGTCATCCATGCCGCCTTCCCGGACAAAACAAGGGAGTTGACCGCCCTCTCCGTGAACCGCTTCGGCCAGGGACTGATAACCGGCCTCATCGTGCTGGCCACCGTTCCCGTGACCGTGCTGCTGCTCTTCATGACCGTCATCGGATGGCTGATCGCGCTTCCCGTCCTGTTCTTTTATATGGCCTTCGTGGCGCTCTCGACCGTGCTCGGAGCCCTTGTGTTCACGCGCTGGGCGGGCGGATACGTGCTCAGGAACAAGGATCCCCTGTCCAGCCCGATGATACTTGCCGGTGTCCTGGTTTACCAGGTCCTGGGGCTGATCCCCCTTCTCGGCTGGATCTTCAAATTAGTGTTCCTCCTTTGCGCGCTCGGATCGCTGTCCCACCTCACTTACCGGGACCTCAAGACAGCTTCCGCGCCCGCTACCGCTCCAACCCCCTAAAAAGACAGTTTTTACGGGATTTGCCCGGAAAAAGGGGAAAACAGATTGACTTTCCGTTCCCGAACGTCTATGATTAATAAAAATAAGAGCGTGTTTTTGTCGTGAAGGCGACCGCAAAAACGAGCGAGTTTTGGCGGTCTTTTTTTTTGACCGAAGTGCGCTTATCTACCAAGGAGGGTACATGGCCAAGAAGCTTTACGTGGGGAACCTGTCGTACAGCACCACCGAGGACGATCTGAGGGATGCTTTCGCCAAGATCGGCGAGGTGCAGTCCGCGAAACTGATCATCGATCAGACGAACGGCAGATCAAAGGGGTTCGGATTCGTCGAGATGGCTTCCGATGACGACGGCGACAAGGCGATCAGCACGCTGAACGGCAGCATGTTGATGGACCGGACGATCACGGTGAATGAGGCACGTCCCCAGGCAACCCGGTCGGGCGGATTCGGCGGCGGTGGCAGAGGCGGCGGTGGCGGTGACCGAGGAGGACGGGGCGGGTACGGCGGTGGCGGCGGTGGAAGGAATCAGAAGAGTTGGAGATAACCGTCACCGGCAGGGACGTCGAAAAGGCTCTCCGTGACCTCAAACGGAAGATCCAGCGCGACGGCATCTTCCGGGAGCTGAAGAACCGCCGCTTTTATGAGAAACCGTCTCTCAAAAAGAAGCGAAAACAACGCGAAGCGCGAAAACGGAAAGCGAAAGCGCTCCGCATGAGCAGACCCAGGAGCAGCCGGTAACC
>MHEA01000224.1:21543-23551 GCA_001805085.1 Nitrospirae bacterium GWC2_57_9 | reverse complement strand
AGAACACGGCGGAGGCGGAAAAGGGAAAGAAACGGGCCGACGCTGACCGCCGCGTGTTCGTGCAGCAGCAGGAGACCGCGGCCTCGGTCGGCGAAGCGGAAGCCAACCGGGAGAAGGAGATCCGGATCGCCGAGAACGTGGCCCAGTCCGAAAAGGGAAAGAAAAAAGCAGAGGCCGACCGCCGGGTGTACGTCCAGGGACAGGAAGCGGAGGCGGTCTCGGGCGAGAACAAGGCCAAGGCCGACATCGCCGCAGCCAACGCCGAACTTGCCATGCGGCAGGCAGAAGCGCTGCAGAAGGGCGAGGTGGCAAAGCGCGAGGCCGAGGTGGAGATCCAGAAGGCCCAGTACCGAGCGGAACAGGAGCGCTTGAACGCGGAAGAAGTCGTGAAGCAGGAGATCGGCAAGAAGAAGATCGAGATCGCGGCAGAGGCCGAGGCCGAGAAGACCCGGCGCGAGGCAAAGGGCGTAGCCGACGGCATCCTGCTCAAGTACGAAGCCGAGGCAAAGGGCATCAGGCAGGTGCTTGAGAGCAAGGCAGCCGGTTATCAAAATCTCGTGAAGAGCTGCAACGGCGATGCCCGGGCGGTGGCAACGCTGCTCATGACCGAGAAGATCGAGCAGATCGTTTCCATGCAGGTAGAGGCCATCAAGAACATCAAGATCGATAAAGTCACGGTCTGGGATTCGGCGGGCGGGAACGGCAACGGCTCCTCGACTTCGAACTTCCTCTCAAGCCTTGTCCGCAGCATTCCCCCTCTCCATGACGTGGCGAAGATGGCGGGAGTCGAGCTGCCGAGTTATCTCGGGGACATGACGGAGAAGAAGGGGCTTGGCGGCGAAGGAGACGGTAGAACGAAGTAACAGGGAGGTTTTATCCAAAGTAGCGTTCTTAGGCTCCCAAGGACCCGGAAGCAGACGGGGAGCTTCGATCTCGACCACGTACGGAGGCAGAATGAAGATCACCTGCTGGGGAGCACGGGGCTCGATACCTGTTTCAGGCAAGGAATACCAGAGATACGGAGGCGACACGACCTGCCTCGAGATCAGGAGCAGGGACAACGATATCATCATCGTTGACGCGGGTACCGGGATCAGAAAGCTCGGGAACAAGCTCCTGGCAAGCGGCGAATCGGCACTGAACATTCTCTTCACCCACGCCCACTGGGACCACCTCATGGGCTTCCCCTTCTTCAAGCCCATTTACAGCAAGAAGACGGCCATCAAGTTGTACGGATGCGCCTACACCCAGCAGTCCATCGAGAAGGTCCTCTCAAAATCCATGATCGCGCCCTATTTCCCCGTCGACTTCACGCAGCTGCAGGCCGCCATCATTCCCCGCACCGTCTGCGAAGAGCCTTTCGCCATCGGGCCCGTGCTGGTCACGCCCATCCAGCTGAGCCATCCGAACCGGGGCATCGGGTACAAGTTCACCGAGGACAACAAGAGCTTCGTGTTCCTGACGGACAACGAGCTGACCCTGCGTCATTCCGGCGGCTGCGACTACGAAGAGTATCTCCGTTTTGCGCGGGACGCCGACATCCTGGTGCACGACGCCGAATACACCCAGGAACAGTACAAGATCACCAAAGGGTGGGGCCATTCGGTCTATACCGACGCCCTCCGTCTCGCCATGGAAGCAGGGGTCAAGGAGTTCGGCCTGTTCCATCACAACCAGGACCGGTCCGATGATGAGCTGGACCGGATCGTGGAAGACTGCCGCCGGATCGCGGGCCGCGAAAATTCGCGGGTCCGCTGCTACGGCATGGAAGCAGGCATGGAACTGACGCTGTAGTAGCAGGTCTTGCGAACGCCTTTTTTCTGAACACACCCGCCTTTTCTGCTCCGAAAATGTCCGTCTCACTGTACTTGCGGTATAATAATTTCGCATGGCGGAAAGACCGTGGCCCTTCATCTGATCCTGATCTAATAAGAATAGAAAATGGTGTGCCGATATTCGGCGAACAGAGGAGCAGGGAGCAGAAACGGAGAAGATCTACCTGATCGAC
>MHEA01000224.1:21252-21458 GCA_001805085.1 Nitrospirae bacterium GWC2_57_9 | reverse complement strand
GATTAGAAAGCGCAATTGATCCGAGGGAGGACTTCCGGCATGGCACGATTTCAAGGAGCCCAGATCAGCGAGGCCGAGCAGTGGGGGGACGACTACGGGCCGTCACTTATCGAGGCAGTGTACGAGCATGACAAGGACTGGAACAGCTGGAGCGATGTGATCGACTGGATAGAAGAGCACGCTGACGACTATGATGTTTCGCCCGA
>MHEA01000224.1:20892-21138 GCA_001805085.1 Nitrospirae bacterium GWC2_57_9 | reverse complement strand
AAGGCGGTTCGGTTTTATCGTCCCAACCACCTTCGCCGGGAGATCCCGAGAAAGCAGTCCCTCTCAAGCACACAAAGCAACCACTTCCTTCTGGCCAGGATGTGGCGCCAGCGGACAGAAATAGCGGTCATGCAGCCTGGGCTTCTTCGCCCCTCTCCGGTCCTTCACTCATCTTCGGCGAGTGCATGGGTCTCGCTCTTACGAACAGGACCGAGCAGGGCATCCTCCCGGCATACCGCCGCTGTT
>MHEA01000224.1:20238-20850 GCA_001805085.1 Nitrospirae bacterium GWC2_57_9 | reverse complement strand
GGTTGCAAAGGTCGTTGTCGCCGAACTGACAGTCGTCCGGAACGACCCGCTGTTCCCCATGCCCCAGCACACGGCCTTTCGCTAGCTGCAGCGCGCCCGGATCAGGATGAGGAGCATCGGGTACCGGCGGAGAAATCTCGAACAGTCCCGGCTGCTCTCCTTCATCCCGGAACGCCCTAACTTCGTAGGCCTCGGTCAGCGTCTCCCGTTTCTGCTGCCCTTTTATCTTTTCCAAAAGTCCGGTCATGGAACCACCCCCTTTCAGAGTCGCCTCTCTTTCAATATTAGCACTGCCGCAGCCAAGGAGATTCCGCAGAAAGGATGAACCGCTTCCCGAGGAAGCGGTATGCGAGATGACTCTTCGGATCTTAACACCTCTTAACACCGGGAAACAGAAGAGACCGAGGAAAACTTTTCCCACCGATGCTGTTCAGCATAAGCGGATTTCTCAGCAACCTTGGACGGCAACCTCCCGGAGATACCGGAAGAGGGCCCGGGCCGGAGCGGGAGAAGGGTCCTTCTTTATTTGCTCCTCGCGAGCCGTCTGCGCAAGGATGATCAGACGCGCACGGTCAAGGGAGAACCGGGATGCAAGCTCTTCCGCCAACGCGT
>MHEA01000224.1:18462-20187 GCA_001805085.1 Nitrospirae bacterium GWC2_57_9 | reverse complement strand
CCTCGATGTCCTGGATAGCCTCCCGGAGGGGGGCAGCGTCGATCTTGCGCATCAAGGCGCCGATATACTGCAGTTGGCGTTTCAGCCCGCCCCGTTTTCGGATGGTTCTCGCGAGCTTCACGGCATTCCAAATGTCCTCGGGCAGCTCAAGCCTGCCGAGGTGTTGGTCCGTCAGGCCGACCAGCTTCTCCCCCAGTTCCTGAAGCAAGAGCGCTTCCGACTTTCTTTGCGTTTTGCTTGTTTTCTCCATGCCCGGGTCCCTCCGGCGAAAAGTATAGCAGAGAAAAGCGAGGCCAGATGAGCTGAATGGACGGAAAAAGGACCTGTCCAGTCTCTTTTTTGTTGCCTCGATAGGAAACCGAGTTATTATACAGAAGACGGGACGGAAGAGGGCGAAAAAGGGCGAGGGGAAGGTCCGCCGCGACGGCCCTTTTCCGGATGGCGGTATTGCCGAAATAAGGAGAAGGTATGCAAATAAATCTTGAACCCAAAGAAAGAGACCTGCTGATCACGGAGCTGGAAAGCATCCTGCCCGAACTGCGGGGTATGATCGCATCCGGGATTCGGAAGGATCTGCGGGACGAGATGAAGGTTGATAAGGAGGTCCTGTACGAGATCCTGGATAAACTCAAAAAAGCAGCTTGACGGATGAGCTGCAGCAGATAACGTTTTGAGAAAAAAGGCCGGCTTAACGCCGGCCTTTTTGTTTTTTCTCACCGCCGTTGACAAGCTCTTACCCTTCTATTACCATTTTAACAGCAGAGTTAATCATCAGAAGCCTTAAGTTTCAGACGGCTGCACGCGAGGCGAACACCTCCCGTCATGACAACCATGATTGAAGCGTGATTATAGAATCTTCTCCCTTCACACAGGTTATGCAAAATAAAAAAACTGTTTACAGTAATTGAAGACCCCAGCCGGGAAAACATCTCAGGAGGTGGTACCATGACCAAATGGAACAGTTTCTTGATCGCTGCAGCATTCCTTGCTCTCCCCGCCCTTGTCTTTGCCGCGGGCGGCCACGACGGTCTGTCCTGTACGGGCTGCCACTCGCTTCATCAGGCAAAAACGGAAGACTTCATTCTCGCTGTCCAGCCGAATACCAAAGACGTCAATCCCAAGACCAAGCAACCCTACCAGGGGACTACCGCTATCTGTCTCGGCTGTCATCAGACATCCGAGAAGGGAGGCCACGGCATGACGCCGATCGACTCCCATATGAGCCATCCCTACGGGTTGTCTTCGATAAACCCGAAGGTCGCCGTCGTTCCCGCCGAATTGCTGAGCAACGGCCGCTTCGAGTGCTCGAGCTGCCACGATCCGCATCCCTCGAACGTGAACCGAAAATATCTTCGCATCGATACGGCCAATGGATCCATGGAAAACTTCTGCGCAGCCTGTCACCCGACCAAGGCCGATCCGCAAACAGCAAGTGCGATGAGCAAGGCGTTTCAGGGTTCCGGTGAAGGAGCGGGCGGCGGGCAGCCTGCGGCGCCTGCCGAGAAATCCGAAAAGAAACGGAAATGACGGTAATGTGCAGGGAGTTTTGAAACGGTAGTTCCTGCGAACCAGCGCGCGGCGGATAGCATTATCCTTGTCCGCTGGTTCCTCTCTTGCGTCCAGCGGTTATAAGTGCTGAGCGCGAGTGCAGGGTGTCAAGCAGAGGGACCGGGTATTGAACCCAGTGCTTACGAGTGCAACCGCGAGTGCAGGGGTCTAGGATGG
>MHEA01000224.1:11180-18441 GCA_001805085.1 Nitrospirae bacterium GWC2_57_9 | reverse complement strand
CTCGGACTTTTCTGCAAAGTGAAAAGGGACCCCGCTTGGACTGCGCTCTCCCGGGGAGGGGCGAGGTCTCTCGTTCTGATTACCTGCCTGCACTACAAACGGTCCTCGCCCGCCTGGAAGGTAGAAGATGAATGACCGGAGAACGCCTCATCTCATCAAGAACTGGATCAGCAGCGCGGGAATCGTACTCGCAGTCATTTCAGCCTTCGTCATCGTTTTTTTCCTGGTCCTGAGCTTCGTCTCCGACCGTATCAACCCTTATATCGGCATCATCACTTACATGGTGCTGCCCGCGTTCCTGCTCCTGGGCCTGCTCCTGGTCCCGATCGGCATGTTTATCGAGTGGCGGCAGCGGCAGCGGACCGGCGTCGTTTCCTACCGTAAGTGGCCCTCCGTAGATCTCAACAACCCGTCGCAGCGCCGTTCGGCCTTTCTCTTCCTGCTCGGCGCCTTCCTGTTCACGCTTCTGAGCGCCGTGGGGACCTACCAGGCGTATCACTATACGGAGTCCGTGGAATTCTGCGGCCTCACCTGCCACAAGGTCATGAAGCCGGAATATACCGCATACCAGGATTCGCCCCATGCCCGCGTCAGGTGCGTGAACTGCCATATTGGTCCGGGAGCCGGGTGGTACGCTCGGTCCAAGCTCGAAGGCCTGTACCAGGTGTATGCCGTTCTGGCGAATGTGTATCCGCGGCCCATACCCACGCCGATCGAAAACCTGAGGCCGGCCCAGGAGACCTGCGAGACCTGCCACTGGCCCCGCGCCTTCTTCGGCTCGAAGCAGCGCCAGTTCATTCATTTTCGGTATGATCAGGCAAATTCACCCTGGCCCATCGATATGCTGATCAGGATCGGAGGCGGCACTCCGGAGACGACACCGACGACGGGAATCCACTGGCATATGAACATCGCCGTCAAGGTCGAATACATTGCCCGGGACGAACGGCGCCAGGACATTCCCTGGATCAGGGTCACGGACAGGGGCACCGGCCGCATAACGATTTACCAGGGCCGCGACAAGCCCGTCAGTCAACAGGAGCTGAAGACGGCGAGGAAACGGATCATGGACTGCATGGACTGTCACAACCGGCCCAGTCACGATTTCAGGTCGCCGGACCACGAGATCGATCTCGCGCTCCAGACCGGCCAGATCGACCGCCGGCTTCCCGGGATCAAGAAGATAGCAGTCGAATCCATGGCCCGGACGTACGCAACCGAGCCTGAAGCGATGAAGGGGATCGCGGGCGGGGTCACCGATTATTACCGGCAGAACCATCCGGCTGCGGCGGGAGAAAAAGAACGGGAGATCAAAGAGGCGATCCTGGCTATCCAGGCAGCATACAGCCGGAACATCTTTCCGGTCATGAAGGCGAACTGGTCAATCTATCCCAACGACATCGGTCATTTTCTCTATCCCGGGTGCATGCGGTGCCATGACGGAAAGCACGTCAACGAGGCCGGGACCGTGATCACGAACAACTGCCGTGCCTGCCACTTGATTCTTGCCCAGGGCCCGAAAATGGCTGCAAAGAAGATCATGGCCGGGACCGGCCTTGAGTTCAGTCATCCCGTGGACGTGGGAGATGCGTGGAAGCAGGGCAACTGTTACGATTGCCACCGCGGCATCCAGCCGTGAAAAGGCAGTAAAGTTTCGAACCGCATCCAGGCAAATCAAAAAGGGCAGCCGCAGAAGGCTGCCCTTTTTGCGTCTCTGCTCACCGCAGCGCTTCAGACCGCCTGTCTCAATTCCCGCGCATCCGTATACCCCCAGCGCAGCGTATCGATCCGGTACTGAGTCATGGATACGAGGGTCCCGCGGCAGATACGGTCCCGGGGAGGCGGGGTTTTCAATTCCTTTTGCACGCGGCCAAGAAGCTCCTGCAGGACCGCCTCCGGGATGCGTGCCCGCTCTGAGGGATAGATGAACAGGAAGAGGAGGAGGTGGCTCAGGAGTACATGCCAGTACGGTCCGAAGCGGCGGAGGATGCGGTCCCAGTCGAGCCTCTCGGCGCAGGCGCGGATAAGGTGCGCAACATCGGCGCCGTCATAGCGGTCCCGGTCCATCACAAAGGCCTTGGAGCAGATCATCTCTTCCACCGGGCAGACCGCGAGGTCCATGCCGAGGATCATTTCACGAGACGCCTGGTCGAACCACTCGTCGTCAACGGCATTCACGCCGTTCGCCTCGCTGAAGATAATGTCGACGAAGCTGTCCCCCTCGCAGACCTTCGCAAGCCAGTGGGGGGCCGTAATCTCCGTATTGAATCCGGCCTTCTTCAGGACCTCGAGGACGGGTTCCGTATCCCTGGCGCGGATGAAAATATCGAAATCCTTGGTATGCCGGGAGACGCCGGTGTACCGCTCGAACGCAAAGGCCCCGCCCACGAGCAGAGGGATGCCCGCGGCCTGCACCGTCAAGATCGCCCTGCGGTAGAATTCGCGGCTTGCTGCATCGATGCGGTCGACAATGCGAACCCGCGATTCGAGCTCGGTTTCCTGGCGAGGTTCAGGCCCGGAACAGGGTCTGGCGTGCGGATCGTTATGCATAGGCTGCCTTTTTCTGCCTGATCTCGATAAGGCGGAAGGGGGCCTGCTCCGGGAAGGCGCGCCGCAGCACCGGCTGGGACGCATTGTAGACCGGGACGCCCTGGCCGGTCCTCCCCTCGGGATTGCCTCCGTGAGCATGCCCATGAAAGACCGCGGCCGGCTTGAACTGATTGATCGGCTCCTCCAGCCTGCTCGACCCGAGGAACGGGAAGATCTCGATGTTCTCGCCCACCACGGTCGTGCGGATCGGGGCGTAATGGAGCAGGACTACGCGCTGCTCCGTCTGCAGGCCTGCCAGCGCCGACTCGAGCTTGGCCGCCTCGTTCACCGCCTCCTGGACGAACTGCTTGATCGCCGTCTCTCCCCAGGGCTGGAGGGCAACGCGGCCGAACCCCCCTGCAAAACCCTTCACGCCTGCGAACCCGATCCCGTGGACCTCGCAGAAGCTGCCGTCCAGCACGCGTATCCCTGCCGAGACCAATATCTCCTTCACCTGGTCCTGCTTGCCTGATTCGAAATCATGATTGCCGAGCACGGCGATGATGGGGATCTTCAGGTAGGTCGTAAGGTCCTTCACGAGAACGTCGGCTTCCTCGGGCAGGCCCACATCGGTCAGGTCGCCGCAGAGCAGGAACACATCGGCACTGCTGCTGATCTGGGCGAACATGTCCTGGAGCGAGCCGTGCGACTTCCCGCTGTAGTGCAGATCAGCCGCCGCTGCAACCCGAACCGGTTCCCCGTCATTAGCCATCGTCGTACCTTCCTTATCTGTATTTAAAGCTAGCATGGGATGGACGGTCCGTCAAACGGCAGAACATACCGGTCGTGGTCCTTGTTAATTCTTCACAAAATGGCGAGAACCTTCACCACGAAGAACTGGTCGAATTCCGGATTAAGCGCCGGTTCCCGGTCAGGTAATCCGATTTAAGTCTTTCGTCCGAAAAAAGGCAAGAAGGAGGAATGCAACGACAGCGTCGGCGTGCCATCCCGCGCCTTGGCATCCCCCGGCTCTCTGTATAGACCGGGGGTGGAAAGCGCTTCCTCGCGACCGTGAAGAATGAGGCGTCGCGAGGAAGCAGTTCGCCCGACACTTAGCGCTTCGCACTCCGTAAACGTCGGGTGCAAGCCGGGAGGTCGCGATGTTGAGGGGAGCCTCCGGCTCCTGCCGGAGGGGGCTCCACTTGGAAAGGGAAGAGGGTGCTTTAAAAAGCGATATTCCCGGCCAGGATCGAGTACAGGCCGAAGGCCAGGAGGATCGAGCCGCTCACGTAGCGGACAAGGGATTCGTGCTGCGCAAGCAGCCTGAGCCGGCGCTGGAGAACGTGGGAAGAATAAGCAACAGCAAGCATGGGAATGGCGAGGCCCAGGGAATAGAAGGCGAGAAGGACGACTCCTTTCAGCAGCTGCCCGCTCGTGCCGACCATGGCAAGGATGCTCGAAAGAAAGGGCCCGATGCAGGGCACCCAGACCAGTCCCAGAGCCATGCCCAGCACGATCGCGGAGAACCTGCCTTCGCCCGCCACGCGGATGTTCGAAAGCCGGTACAGTCTCTTGAAGATATTGAGATCGAAGAGCACCATGATCCCCAGCGTCATGATCACGCCCGCGCCGGCCAGCTCGATCGTGCGCGTCTTTCCGACCAGCAGGGCGCCGAACAGGGACGAGACCGCGCCCATGGCCATGAACGACAGGGACAGGCCGAGGACCACGAGCAGGGGCCGAAGGGGGTCCTTTCTTTCCGCCCCCGCAACGATAACGGGAACGACGGGCAGCACGCAGGGCGACAGCACGCTGGCCAGGCCTGCCCCGATTGCCAGAAAGACCGATGCCATTCCGAGTTCCATCTATTTCACCGAAGCCAGGGCCGCGGCCAGCCCTTCGTAGCTCTGGATGCCCGGCGGGAAGTAGTTCGCGACGATCCCCTTCTTGTTCACGAGCACGACGGTCGGGAGGCTCCTGACGCCGTAATCATAAAACGCGCGCTGGTCTTCGGCTTTCATGGTGCTGACGGAAACGATGTTGAAACTGCTCTTTCTGTCTTTCAGCAGTTTCTGCAGAATCTCGTTCTGCGCTCTGCAGGGTCCGCCCATGGGGTTCTGGAAAAAAACGATGGTATTCTTCTTGCCCGCGCTGATCGTCTTCTGCAGATCGGGCGTGCTGAGCGGCGCCGCAGTGCCGCCTGCATGGGCAAGAGGGACGACCGCCATCACCAGGGCGGCCAGAAGGGGAAGGACGAAGAATCTTTTCATTGCGCTCTCCTTGATTGTCTGTTGCAAAATGAGCTGCATAATACCAAAAACTGAACCGAGCTGTCAATAAGCAGTAGACGGTGGCCTGCCCTCTGCCGGCTGCTTGTTCGTCGCTGTGTCCGTGACCGCCATGTCGAGCGCCATCTCACCGCAGTTCAAGCTCCCCGGTTACCCGGCCTTTGATTGTTTTCCGCCTTGTTCCCGTCCCTTCTCTGAAAAAAAACCATTGATCCCTTAAGACCGTTAAACGGTCAATCGACAGCATTCCGTCTGCCCGCAGCCCCATTGAAATAGAGTATTACTTTGATCCCTCGTAAAAAAGTCAAGTTTTTGTGACCGCGCTCACAGATTCCCGCTTCTTGCTCCCGTATCTTACCATCGTCTGAACGCACAAAGTACTGGAGGAGTTAGACGAGTGAAACTGTTCAAAGGATTCGTTGTTTTTGTGGCGATGAGCATGACGGCCTTGATGGCCTGCGGCGCGGACAGCAGCAGCACCGTCCAGGTCGCGACTGCGGGCAATGCGGTCCCCGGGCAGGGACTGAGCCAGGCATTGCAGCCGGAGGTGAACGAAAGCTATGTCTATTATGATATTTTCGGCGATAACGAGACCGATCTCCGGCGCCAGATGACCCAGAACGGGATCAAGTGGGACGACGGGAAAACCTATGATGCACTGACCACCTGGAACGTAAAATGGAACTATGACTACTACTGCACGACCGAGGGATGCACGGCCCGGTCCTTCCTGACCAAGGTGGACATAACCTTCCGGTACCCGCGCTGGCAGCGGCCCGAGAACCCGCCCGAGACCCTCGCGGCGAAGTGGGACAATTACATGGCCAATCTTATCATCCACGAGATCGGGCACCGCGACCTGGCCGTGGAAGCAACGGCGGAACTGGCGGAAGCAGTAGCCGCTCTTAAGGCGCCGGACCGGGCCGAACTGGACCGGCAGATCACGGCGCTGGCCGACCAAAGAATGACGAGAATGAACTCCGACGAAAGAGAGTATGATGCAACTACCGTTCACGGCAGCACCCAGGGGGCAGTTTTCCCATAACTAAGTCCTGGGCTTCCAGGCAGGCCGGGCACTCACCTATTCGTGACCGGCCTTTTCTTTTTCCCGCTTCCCATCTGGAAATGGTGCATCCCGCAGCTTGCTGCGAGCTTCAATCTGCTAAAGTTATTAATAGCATCTTTTCCGTTCTCCACTTTGTTTTATCATCTCAACTAAAATAAATAAAGTCGTAAAAAGTGATTTAACCACGGAGGCACGGAGAAAACTCGTAATCCTTAATCAGCTTTTCTCAGTGCCTCTGTGTCTCTGTGGTGAATTTTGTCTTTTACGAATCTATCATCGTCATGAGATCGATAATAAATCTTAGAAGCATCATGCTGTTCATTCTTGCGCTGCTGCTGGCCTATGGATGCCAGGAGCGCGCCGACGAAAGCCGCCGGGACACCGCGACGATCGTTTTCAAGCACGGCAAGATGGCCGGCGACCCCCGTTCCTTCCGGGCGCTGCTCGACCGCTTCGAACAGGAGAACCCGGGCCTCCGGGTGCGCGACGAGACGCTGCCTTCGTCCACGGACGAGCAGCACCAGTTCTACGCGATCAATCTGCAGGCCAAAAGCAGGGACTTCGACGTCCTTTCCCTGGACGTAATCTGGGTTTCCGCGTTCGCCCGCGCCGGCTGGATCAAGGACATCAGCCATCTGATAACGCCGGGGGAGCGGCAAAGTTTTTTCCCTGGTCCCCTAGAAGCGGTCACGTTCAACGACCGGGTCTACGCCATACCCTGGTATATCGATGCAGGCGTGCTGTATTACCGCAAGGACCTGCTGGAAAAATACAGCCTGCCCGTCCCCCGGACCTGGCAGGAACTGGCAGCGACAGCCCGGGAGATCAGCAGCAGGGAGAAAGGCATCTACGGTTATCTCTGGCAGGGCAGGCAGTACGAAGGCCTGGTCTGCAACGCGCTGGAGTTCATCTGGAGCAACGGCGGAGAGATCCTGGAGCAGGGCAGGCCGGTTATCAACGCCCCGCGTAACGCGGAAGCACTGACGTTCATGGCCGATCTCATCGGGAAATACGGCGTAAGCCCTCCCCTGGTCACGACCGCGACGGAAGAGCCGACGCGTGAGCTTTTCGGCAGCGGCAAAGCCGTGTTCATGCGGAACTGGCCTTATGCCTGGGCTCTTTACAACCGTCCGGGTGCTGTCCTGAGAAGCAAAGTGGGGATAGCGCCGCTTCCGTCCTTCCCGGGCCACGAAAGCGCGTCCACGCTCGGGGGCTGGCAGCTGGGAGTGAACCGCTATTCACCCAACCCGAATGCCGCGGAAAAGCTCGTCCGGTTCCTGACGTCGCCGGAATCGCAGAAAAGACTGGCCCTGGCCGTCGGGTACAATCCAGCGCGCAGGGCGCTTTATAAGGACCCAGACCTGCTGCGCGAGCATCC
>MHEA01000224.1:8953-11155 GCA_001805085.1 Nitrospirae bacterium GWC2_57_9 | reverse complement strand
CGTACTACCTGATGATCACCCAGGTGCTCCAGCCCGAGTTCAGCGCCGCGATTTCGGAGATCAAGAATCCCGAAGCGGCCCTCGCCTCGGCCCAGCAGCAGGTATCCCGGATACTGGAGATGGAACAATGAACCCGCCGCCCACGGACCGCGGCACCCCTTTTGTCGCGCCTGCTCTCGTTCTGCTCTCCCTTATCACGCTCTACCCCGTGCTCTCGGTCCTTGCGCTCAGCCTGCTGCACAAGCTTCCGCTCTTCGGCATATCCCGGTTCGCAGGCCTGGAAAATTATCGCTTCCTGCTGACCGACGACCGGTTCTGGAACGCGTTCCGGAACACGGTCTACTTCGCGGCGGTCTCTGTTTCGCTGGAGCTGCTGCTCGGCCTCGCGCTCGCCCTGCTCTTGAACAGAACGTTCCCGTTCAAGGGCATTGCCACGGCGATCGTGCTCGTTCCCTGGGCGATCCCCACCGTGGTGTCCGCCCGCATGTGGGAATGGATGTACAATACCGACCTCGGCATCCTGAACCATCTCCTGGGCGTCAAGATCAACTGGCTCGGGAGCCCGTTCTGGGCGTTGAACGCCGCAGTATTCATGGATGTCTGGAAGACCACCCCCTTCACGGTCATCCTGCTGCTGGCCGGTCTCCGCGTGATCCCGCGGGAACTGCTCCAGGCGGCCCGGATCGACGGCGCCGGCGCCTGGCAGTTGTTCAGCAGGATCACGTTGCCCATGCTCATGCCCGTGATCCTCGTGGTCCTCATCTTCAGGACCCTGGACGCCTTTCGCGTGTTCGACGCGGTATACGTGCTGACCGGCGGCGGGCCGGCCAATACCACGGAAACCCTTTCTGTCTACGCCTACAAGGTCTTGTTCCAGACACTGCAGTTCGGATATGGTTCAACGCTTTCTGTGGTCGTTTTCCTTTGTGTCGGCGCCATCAGCGTTCTCTATATCCGTCTGCTGGGGAGAGCCGGGCAATGAGCAACCGGCGGACGATCGGGGGAGCAAGCAGCGATAGCGGCCGCAACCATGCATGAGCCCGACAGCAGGAGGTGATGCCTCATGAAACGCTTTTGGACGGCGATCGCGCTGATCGCCGCCATCCTCTGGTCCCTCGGCCCGTTCCTGTGGCAGGTGGTGACGAGCGTGAAGCCGGACAACGAACTTGCGCTCCTTCCCCCGCTGCTGCCGTCAGCGCCCACGCTCGACCATTACCGCATCGTGGTCAACGGCACGCCTTTTCTCCGGTTCATGGCCAACAGCATGGTGGTTGCTTTCTGCAGCACGCTGTTGTCCGTTGCGATCGGCGCTCCGGCGGCTTTCGGGCTCGCAAAACTGCGGGTGCGGTGGAAAGGGCTTATCCTGCTGTTCATCCTGTCCGCCAGCATGTTCCCTCCCATAGCTACCGTCAGTCCCCTCTACCTGATCATGACCGCATTGCGGCTTCGCGATACGCTGCCCGCGCTCATTATAACGTACACCAGCCTTTCGCTGCCGCTCTGCGTCTGGATCGTGACCAATTTCTTCCGACGGGTCCCGGACGAGATCCTGTTCGCCGCGCGGGTGGACGGCTGCAGCCCGCTCCAGGCCTTCTGGCACATCATGCTTCCCGTGGCCGCGCCGGGCATATTCACGGCCGCGCTGCTGGTCTTCATCTTTTCCTGGAACGAGTTCCTCTTCGCGCTCACGTTCACCGCAACGCCCGCCTCCCGGACGATCCCGGTCGCGATCGCGCTCTTCCCGGGTGTGCACGAGGTCCCCTGGGGAGAGATCGCCGCGGCCTCGATACTCGCCACGCTTCCGCTGATCCTGCTCGTCGTCGTGTTCCAGAGGCGGATCGTGGAGGGGCTTACTGCGGGAGCGGTGAAGGGGTGATTCGAGTGCGGAGTGCTGAGTGGCGAAGTGCGGAGTGACGAGTACGGGGTTCGGAGTTCGGAGTTTGGAGCGCGGAATGCGGAGTGGCTAGAAGGCCTTTATGACGACTATTCGCTTTGAGCGCATAACCAAAGCGTTCGGGACGACCGAAGTGATCAAGAGCCTGGACCTCGAGATATCCTCCGGCGAGTTCTTCACCTTTGTGGGCCCCAGCGGCTGCGGGAAATCGACGCTCCTGCATATGATCGCCGGGCTGGATGCGCCCAGCAGCGGCCTGATCCTGTTCGACGGCAAGCCCGTGAACGATCTGAGCCCGCAGGCGCGGG
>MHEA01000224.1:1546-8942 GCA_001805085.1 Nitrospirae bacterium GWC2_57_9 | reverse complement strand
GTCTTCCAGAACTATGCGCTCTACCCCCACCTGACCGCGTTCGAGAACATCGCCTTTCCGCTCAGGATGAAGAAAGCGGCCAGGAACGTCATCGAGGATGAGGTCAATCGCGTCGCGGGACTGCTCGGGATCTCGGCATCGCTCGGGAAAAAACCGAAGGAGCTTTCGGGCGGGCAGCGGCAGCGCGTCGCACTGGGACGGGCCATCGTCAGGCGGCCGAAGGTCTTTCTCATGGACGAGCCGCTTTCGAACCTCGATGCCAGGCTCAGGCTGGAAATGCGTACCGAATTGCTACGTCTCCACCGGGAGCTCGGGATCACCACGGTCTATGTCACCCATGACCAGTCCGAGGCCATGAGCCTTTCCGACCGGGTCGCGGTGCTGAACAGGGGAGAACTCCAGCAGTGCGACCGGCCCCTGGCGGTCTACCGCCGCCCCGCCAACGTCTTTGTTGCCGGATTCATCGGCGTTCCGGCCATGAACCTGTTCCCCGCCCGCGTCACCGGAAAACGGCCGCTGGCCGTAGCATGGGCGGGAATCACCTTGTCTCCACCGGCGGAACATTTTCCGCCGGCCGAGGACGTCCTGATCGGCATGCGGCCGGAGGACGTGATCGCCGGGCGGTCGCCGGACCCGGCGGCCCTGGAGATGACCGTCGAGCTTGCAGAGCCTTCCGGCCCAATAACCTGGCTGGAGCTGGCCGGCAGGGGCCTGAAACTGGCGGCCCTGTCAAGGCCGGAGGAGGAGCTGGTGCCGGGAGACCGCTGCTACGTGAAAATCATGCCTGAGAAGATAGCCCTGTTCGACCCGTCCTCGGGCCGACGACTCTGATTGACAATCAGGAGAAGGCCTGCTAAAGTGGGACCCGACATGATCGCGATCTCGCTACAGTCCGGCAGCAACGGCAACTGCATCTATGTGGAAACGCACGGCGTCCGGCTGCTGTTCGACGCGGGGATCAGCGGCGTGTCCGCTGCCGAACGGCTTGCCGTCCACGGCCGGGATATCCGTAAGGTGGACGCGGTCATCATCTCCCACGACCACGGCGATCACATCCGGCACGCGGGCGTGTTCCAGCGCAAGTATGGGCTCCCTATTTACGTCACGCCGGCCACCCTCTCGGCCGCTGCCTCCCGGTGCACCCTCGGAAAGCTCAAGGACATCCGCCATTTCCGGTCCTGCGACAAACTCGTGTTCGGCGATGTGGTGGTACACGCTGTGCCGACACCCCATGACGGCGCGGACGGATCGGCTTTTATCGTGGAGGCGCAAGGGAAACGGCTCGGGATCCTGACGGATCTGGGCCATGTGTTCAAGGACCTGGTCAGCCTCGTTTCTTCCCTCGACGCGGTCTTCCTCGAAAGCAACTACGATCCTGCCATGCTGGCCGCCGGTCCTTATCCCGCCTATCTGAAGCAGCGGATCAAGGGTCCACGCGGGCATCTCTCCAACCTCGAAGCCGCGGAACTGCTGGGCCGGGCGACGGAAGCCAGAAGGCTGAAATGGGCCTGCCTGTCCCATCTGTCCGAGCAGAACAACCATCCCGATGTCGCACTCAATACTCACCGCACCGTTCTTTCCGATTCGCTGACCCTCTATACCGCGGACCGCTACAAGGTATCGGACCTCTTCGCGGTGTGAGGACATACAGGGAAGAGCTTTCCCGCCTTTCCGGCGAAACCCCTGCCAACAGAAACAGAAGTGCCTATTTTTCTCGGACAGAAAGTTGCTTTTTTGTTATTATTAAGAACGGGCAACCTGTGCACCTTCCAGAACGGGCATAACTGTTCTCCGAAAGGGCCGCGATGACGGAGCAAAACGATAACGCCGGGCAGCAGGTGACCGGCCGCAAGGAAGCGGACGAAGTGCTGAGGAAAGAGCGCGATTTCACGAATGCCGTGCTCGATACGGTCGGCTCCATCGTCCTCGTGCTCGACCGGACCGGGAAGATCGTCCGCTTCAACCGCGCCTGTGAAGAGGTGAGCGGATACACGGCGCAGGAGGTCATTGGACAGTATGTCTGGGACCTGCTCATCCCCCCTGAACAGATGGAAGGGGTCAAGGGGGTTTTCCGTAATCTGGTCGCCGGGATGTTCCCGAACCGGTATGAGAACTACTGGGTCGCGAAGGACGGCAGCCGGAAGCTGATCGACTGGTCGAATACCGCTCTGCTCGCGCCCGACGGCTCCGTCGAGTTCGTGATCCCCACCGGGATCGATATCACCGAGCGCAAGCGGCTCGAAGCCCAGCTCCGGCAGTCCCAGAAGATGGAGTCCATCGGGACCCTGGCCGGCGGCATCGCCCACGACTTCAACAACATCCTCACCGCCATCATCGGCTACGGCAGCCTGCTCCAGATGAAGGTCCCCGAGAACGATCCCCTCCGTCATAGTATCGACCAGATCCTGTCCTCCGCCAACCGGGCAGCTGCCCTTACCCAGGGCCTGCTGGCCTACAGCAGGAAGCAGCTCCTGAAGGCGCAGCCCGTGAACGTCAACGAGGTCATCAGGAAGGTCCAGCTGTTGTTGACGAGGCTGATCGGAGCGGACATCGAGCTCAAGACCATGCTCACCGACAAGGAGGTGACGGTCATGGCCGATGCCGGGCAGATAGAGCAGGTGCTCATGAACTTCGCGACGAACGCGCGCGATGCCATGCCGGACGGCGGTTACCTGTTCATCGAGACCGAAGAGGTTACCCTGAACGAGGAGGCAGCGCGGATCCACCAGTTCGGAGGACCGGGAACCTATGCAGCGATCACGGTGACCGATTCGGGCACAGGCATGGATGAACGGACGCGGGAGCGCATCTTCGACCCCTTCTTTACCACCAAGGAGGCCGGCAAGGGAACCGGCCTCGGCCTCGCGATCGCCTATGGGATCATCCAGCAGCATAAAGGGACGATCAGCGTAGACAGCGAGGTGGGGAGAGGCAGCACCTTCAAGATCTATCTTCCCCTCGTGCAGGCTGACGTGAAGCAGGAGCTGCCCGTGCAGGTCTCCCCGATCAAGGGAGGGTCCGAGACGGTGCTTCTGGCCGAGGACGATGAGGTGGTGAGGGAGCTGACAAGTCATGTCCTGAGCCAGTTCGGCTATAAGGTCATCGAGGCAGCGGACGGCGAGGAAGCGGTCAACAAGTTCATGGAGAATCGGCATCTTATCAAGATGCTGCTGCTCGATGTCATCATGCCGAAGAAGAACGGCAGGGAGGTCTTTTCCAAGATCAGGATCTTCCAGCCCGAAATCAAGGTTTTGTTCCTGAGCGGGTATACCGCGGATATCATGCATCAGAAAGGCCTGCTGGACGACGATGTCGACTTCATCATGAAGCCGGTTCCGGTGAACGACCTGCTGAGAAAGATACGGGCGATCCTGGACGGTGACTGAGGATCCCGCCGGATATACGCACAAATCTTCCTCTTTAAACTTCCCTGCCAATCTGGTATATTTCTCCCTGCCGTCGGAAGCCGGCAGGGAAAGCACCAGGTTTCAAATAACAAATCCCCAATAATAACCAAATCCGAAATTCGCAATAGTCAACTGTTTCTCTGCACCATGATGTTACTCTGCGCTGACGCATAAAACCGGCAGGTGTTATGGGAGTTCTGGACAGCATCGGCAACACGCCGCTCGTAAGACTGGAATCGCTGAACGCCAATCCCCGGGTCACGGTCCTGGCCAAACTGGAGGGCAATAATCCGGGCGGCTCGGTCAAGGACCGTATCGCCCTCTGCATGATCCGGGATGCCGAGGAAAAGCGGCTGATCAAAAATGGCGACACCATTCTGGAGGCTACGTCGGGCAATACGGGCATCGGGCTTGCCATGGTCGGCGCCGCGCTGGGCTACAAGGTGCTCCTCACGATGCCTGAATGTGTCAGCATGGAGCGCCGGAAGATCCTGGAAGCCTTCGGTGCCGAGCTCATTCTGAGCCCGGGGAACCAGGGCACCGACGGCGCCATCAAGCTGGCGCGAAAGATGACGGAAGAGAACCCGGGCAGATATTTCATGCCCAACCAGTTCGACAACCCGGCCAACGTCCGGGCGCACTATGAGAACACGGGCAAGGAGATCATCAAGCAGACCAAGGGCGAGATCGACGTGTTCGTCGCGGGAATGGGCACGACCGGCACGCTCATGGGCGTGGGAAAGCGGCTCCGGGAGTTCAAGACAGACATCAGGATCGTGGGCGTCGAGCCGGTGCTGGGACACAAGATCCAGGGGCTCAAGAACATGCAGGAGTCCATCGTTCCGAAGATCTTCCACCGCCCATTTCCCGACGAGATCCTGAGCGTGAACGACGAAGAAGCCTTCACCACCACCCGGCATCTGGCGCTCCGGGAGGGCATCTTCGCCGGCATGAGCAGCGGGGCTGCCGTGTTCGGTGCGCTGACACTGGCGAAGCGGATGGACCGGGGCACGGTGGTCGTGATCCTTCCGGACCGCGGCGACCGCTACCTGAGCACCGCGCTGTTCACCTCGGTCTGCGCGAAATGCCCGCCGTGATTAAATTCGATGAGAACCGACCCACAACAAAACCGACCAGAATCGACTTGCACCGACTAGATTCGACGAGAACCGACTGTCCTCGCTCAAGTTGCCCGTTGTTTTCCTTAAGTCTTTCTCCGCGATCTCCGCGCCTCCGCGAGAGGCAACGTTTTTAAGCCGTTTTGCCTTTGGTCGCCTCGGTCGTTCTCGTCGTTCCTTAGTCGCCTCTCCTCTACTTCTGCATGTCCCCATAAAGCATGAAGCCTCCCTTTCGACCTTCCTTCACCCGGTACATGGCCGCATCGGCCTTGTTCACCAGCGTCTCGGCATTGTCCCCGTCCTGGGGATAGATGCTGATCCCGATGCTGGCGCCGATCGTGCATTCCCGGTCCCTCAGCCGGTACGGGCTCGAGAGCGCCTCCATGATCTTGCGGGCCACCACGAGGGCATCTTCAGGCGCCTCGATCTTTCCGCAGATGCCCACGAACTCATCCCCGCCGACCCGGGCCACGGTGTCCGCTTTGCGCGTGCAGGAGGTGAGCCTGGCCGACACTTCCTTCAGCAGGAGGTCGCCCATGTCATGGCCGAGCGTATCATTGACATCCTTGAAGCGGTCCAGGTCGATGAAGAGGATCGCAAGCACGAACTGGTTGCGCCGTGCAAGCTCCAGCAGCTGCCGGACACGGTCGAAGAAGAGGGTCCGGTTCGGGAGACCGGTGAGCATGTCATAGAGCGCAAGGTTCCTGAGCCGTTCCTCGTTCAGCCTCTGCTGGGTCACATCCCGCGAAATATGCACGACCTGGCTGATCTGGCCGCCGGCCTCCCTGATCGGCGATGTGGTGACCTCGACATACTTCTTCTCCCCGTTCCGGCCATGGTGAATGTGTTCGGCCCTTGCAAACCTGCCGGTCGCTGCGGTCTCGATCAGAGGACAGGTGTCGTGCGGAGGCATGCAGACGTCGGACCGGTTATGGGTCACCTGGTGACACTTCCGGCCGATGACGTCTCCGGCATTCAGCCCATACTCGGCGAGAAAAGGACGATTCGCGCCCGTGACCGTGAAGTCGTCAACACGGATGATCATGACGCTGTCATTCAGGCTGTCGATCACCGTGCTCAAGAAGACACGAGACTGCTCGACCTCGGACGTCCTTTCCGCTACGCGCCGCTCAAGATATTCATTCAACAGCTTCAGGTCGTTCTCGGCGGAAGTGATACGGCTGATCGTTCCCCGGCTCACACTGATGACCAGGTAAACGAAGAAGGCGCCGCCGAGGAAAACGATCCCGGCGACGAGTTCGATCGAGAAGGGAAGGCGCGTGACAAGAATGATGATGAGGAAAAGGTAACCGGCCAGGAAGAAGAACATGAGGCTGACCATGACAAGCCATCTGGTCTGCAGTTCCGAGGGAACGCTGTCTTTGATCTTCCGGCCCTGGATAATGGCTGCGGCCAGGAAGAGCGCGCCGAACAGGACGAGAAAAACAGTGGTCAGGGAGAGAGGGGACATGGACCTCCGGAGTGGGGCAATGGGACCTAAAGTATGATCATTTGAAACATTGTACCATAATATTCGGCAGGCCGGGGAAAAGGCATGGTCAGCCAATGCCTGTCGGCGCTTGGGAGAAATTACTTTGCTGAACCGGCCGAAAAAAAGGTATAATCCCTCTATGTCACGGAAACTAGAGGAAAAAAACAGGTCCCTCCTTGCCGCTGAACAAGGGACCGTGTATAAAGCCAGGGGTGCCGAGATCGAGATCGTCCTTGCCTATCCGAATACCTATCATATCGGCATGTCCAACCTGGGCATGCACCAGATCTATTCGATCCTGAACAACCGGTCCGATACGGTCTGCGAACGGGTGTTCCTGCCCGATGCCGCCGATATCGAGGAATATGACAAGACGAAGAGGGCGCTGTTCTCCCTCGAAAGCATCCGGCCGGTGAGAGAGTTCGATATCCTTGCCTTCTCGGTATCCTTTGAACAGGATTACCTGAACGTCCTCGAAATGCTTCGTCTCTCCGGTATGCCCGTTCTGACGAGCGAGCGCACCGGCGACCATCCGCTCGTGGTCCTCGGCGGGATCTGTTCCTTTTTCAATCCCGAACCGCTTGCGGATTTTTTCGACATCGTGATCGCCGGCGAGGGAGAAGAGGCGGCTGGCGAGTTCGTCGATTCCTATAAAGCGAACAGGGACAAGGGCCGGACGGAGCTGCTGAAGGCCCTGGCCGGGGTGCCCGGGGTGTATGTGCCCGAATTCTACGAAGTACTCTATCACGATGACGGCACGATCAGGGAGCGCAGGCGCCGGGAGCCGTCCGCGCCGGAGCGAATCGTGAAACGCCGGGCCGAGCATTTCGATCGTCAGCCCGCGGCCAGCATGATCCTGACGCCGAACACCGAGTTCAGCGATATGCGCCTTGCCGAGATCACCCGGGGCTGCGGCAGGCACTGCAGGTTCTGCATGGCCGGCTATATCTATCTGCCGCCGCGGAACCTCGGTCTGGAGCAGGCGAAGGAACAGGCGGCCAGGGCGGACAATACCTGCGGAAAGATCGGGCTTGTCGGGGCAGCCCTTTCAGACTACCCGGATATCGGGGAGCTTTGCATGGCGATCGAGGGCGGCGTTTCCGTCTCGTCCCTGCGGGCCGACTCGGTCAGCGAGGCGCTGATCGAGCGGCTTGCAAAGAGCGGTCACAAGACGATCGCGATCGCGCCGGAGGCCGGGTCCGAACGGCTCCGGAGGGTGATCAACAAGGGTGTTGCCGAGGAGGACATCCTGCGGGCAGCAGACCTGATCTTCGGCCGGGGCATACCGAACCTCAAGCTCTATTTCATCCTCGGCCTGCCCACCGAGGCCATGGAGGATGTGGAAGCGATCCTTGCCCTTGCGCTCGAGGTCCGTGACG
>MHEA01000224.1:89-1533 GCA_001805085.1 Nitrospirae bacterium GWC2_57_9 | reverse complement strand
CGCCAGGCCGGCGGGCAGGATCGGAAGGATAACGCTTTCCGTCAATTCCTTCGTGCCGAAGCCGTTCACGCCGTTCCAGTGGGAACCCATGGAGAGAGTAGAGAGCCTGAACAAAAAGCAGCGCTTTCTCGATAAGGCCGTGAAGAAGATCGGGAACATGAACATCATCCATGATCTGCCCAAGTGGGAATATATCCAGGCGCTGCTTTCCCGGGGCGACCGGCGAATCGGCCCGCTCATCAAGCTCGCCCATGACCAGGGCGGCGACTGGAAAGCAGCGGCCCGGGAGCTTTCACTGGACACGGATTTCTACGTTGCACGTCGGCGCGCCTTCGACGAGATACTTCCCTGGGATTTCATTGACATCGGAGTTCGGAAAGATTATCTTAGGAACGAATACGACCGGGCACTCGAAGGAAAATTCACGCCAATCTGCAAGGTCGGCTCCTGCAGGACCTGCGGAGTGTGCGGGTGAGGCAGTGAAGCGAAGCACCAAATAACAAGCATCAAATCCCAAATAAGCACCAAAAACCAAGTATTAAATTTCAAACTTGTTTCTATCGTAACCTGACGATCGTTTCGGTCATTGGCCATTGGAAATTGGATATTGTTTGAGATTTGGCGCTTGGAACCTGGAATTTGTTCAGAATTTGCTCTATGAATACCGTCGGCATAAGCATAGCGATCCCTGCCCTTGATGAACTCGGGATCGTTCAATACGTCTTTACCACCAGGCAGAACGGCCTGGGTGCGCGAACGCAAGGGATCAAACAGGCTGACGACTGGAAGCGCGTTGCTGAGGCGTTCGGCATCGCCCCTGACCGGCTCGTTACCGTGAACCAGGTGCACGGCGACACGATCCGACTCGTCGAGCAAATGAACTACCGGACAATGCGCTCCGCCGAGGCAGATGCCATGATCACCAGGGAGCGGGGGCTTGCGATCGGCGTGGAAACAGCGGACTGCGTGCCCATCCTGCTCGTCGATCCCGCGACCCCGGCGGTCGCTGCAGTGCATGCAGGCTGGAAGAGCACCGTAGAGAAGATCGTACAGAAGACGGTCGCAAAGATGCAGGCCGGGTTCGGCTCCGATCCTTCCCGCATCATCGCGGCGATCGGTCCTGCCATCGGCCCTGAGTGCTATGAAGTGGACGAGCCGGTGATGGGACCGGTGAGAGAGACGTTCCCTTTCTGGAAGGAAGTTGCCTCTCCCCGCACCCAAGGCAAGTGGAGCCTTGACCTGGCCAGGCTGAACCGGCTGGAGCTTATCCAGGCAGGGCTGCCCGGGATCAATGTCTATTCCTTCGGCCTGTGCACCAGCTGCAACCCGGACCTGTTCTATTCATTCCGGCGGGAAGGCCGCACCGGCAGAATGCTGTCGGCGGTGATGATAAAAGCCTGAGCAGCCAGCGATGAACCGTATGAAGGTTCGTATTGGAATGATA
>MHEA01000223.1:17558-24923 GCA_001805085.1 Nitrospirae bacterium GWC2_57_9 | reverse complement strand
GAACCTGATGGCTTCCGTCCATTACTCGACCGATCGGGAGCGGCATTACCTTCTCGAAGGCAGCGTGAACGCCGCGGGCGACGCGCTCGAATGGCTCAGGACCGGCCTTCGCCTGTTCAAGGAATATGACGAGGTCGACGATCTTTGCTGGCAGGCAGCGACGGACGTGGTCGCCTTCGTGGGGCTGAACGGAACCGGCGCTCCTCATTGGGAGGACAGCATCTCCAGTGCATTCCACGGCCTGTCCCCGGCAAGCGGGCCGGCAGACATCATCCGGGGAACGGTGGAAGGGATAGCTTTCTTCGTCAAGGACATTGCCGGGCAGATCAGGTCAGCGGGCCTGGAACCCCGCTGTTTTTCCGTGTCCGGCGGACTTTCCTCGCTCAGCTATCTCGTCCAGGTCCAGGCCGATCTGCTCGGAATGGACCTATGCATGAGCAATCAGCAGGAAGTGTCCGCCCTGGGCGCTGCGCTGCTTGCCGGCATGGCCCGCGATGTCTGGTCGCCGTCGGGGATCAAGCAACTGGTCGGCCGGGGCGAGACGGTCTTTCCGCGTCACAACGCAGGCGCCGCGAAACGCTACCGGCGATGGCAGGAACTGCACCGCATGACCAGGGACCTGGATAAAATAGACGGGTCGTAGTTCGGCGGCACGCACGCGCTCGGGAACCGGCAGGGCATTCTCAGAAACGAAAAAAGGCCGCTTCCGGAAGAGAGCGGCCTTTTAAATCGGTTCCTGTTGTCCTATTTTTTTCTGATCGTGGTCATTCCGAAGGGCCCATAGACCGGGCAAAAACCCGTCACCGCAGTCGCCAGGAAGATCACCGCGAAGACGCCCAGGATGACGGCAAGCGCCCCCGTGATCTTGCCGGCGACGATAAGCAGGCCGACCACAACGGCAAGAATGCCCCGAATGACCCTGTCCTCGATGCCCATGTTCTTTTTCATCGTATCCCTCCTCTCAGACCCGATGAGCCCTGTTCCGATCCTATTATACCATGAGAAGAGGCCGGCTTCAGTCCCGCATCTGGACATATAATACGATCTTCGCTATACTGTGACCAGAGAGAACCGGGACAAGGAACAGGAGACGCGCACATGTTCTACGAAGAGATCGTTCAGCCGTTCTTGTTGAGCTTCATCCCGATCATGGTTGCCATGGACGCGCCCGGGATCCTGCCCATCTTCGTTTCCATAACCCAGGGCATCAAGCCCCGCGAGCGCAAACATATTCTCCGCCAGTCCCTTCTGACCGCGCTGCTCATCACCATCGGCTTCACCTTCCTGGGAGCGGCCGTGTTCAAGGCGCTCGTCATCCGCGTCGAAGACTTCATGATCGCCGGAGGCATCATCCTGCTGATCATCGCCGTGAGCGATATCGTGCTGGCCGGCGCGCGCAAGTACACGATCAGCCCCACCTTCGGTGTCGTCCCTCTGGGCACGCCCCTCATCGCCGGACCGGCCACACTGACGACCACCCTGGCGCTCGTCAGCACCTACGGTTACATCCCGGTCATTCTTTCTCTCGGGGCCAACATCCTTTTGGCCTGGCTCATATTTTCCCAGTCCGACCGCCTTATAAAACTGATCGGCACCAACGGCGCCCTGGCCTTTGCCAAGGTAGCCGCGCTGCTGCTTGCGGCGATCGCGGTCAAGATGATCCGCTCGGGGCTGCAAGCCTTACTGCAGGGATAGAGGGCAAGACACGGATCGGAGACATGAATGCAGGAAACGCCCGCAGAGAAGATCCCCGCGAAGATCCGCGACCGGCGGGTCCACATGGCGAACGAGCGCACATTCCTCGCCTGGATCCGCACCAGCATCGCCATCATGGCCTTCGGGTTCGTGGTCGAGAAATTTTCTCTCTTTGTAAAGCAGATGGGATATTACCTGGGGAAGGAGTCGGTTCCGCCGGCGCCCGGATATTCTTCGCTCATCGGCGTTCTGCTGGTACTGCTCGGGGTGGTCATGGGAGTGCTTGCCTACGTGAGGTACAAGAGCGTTGAAAAACAGATAGAAGACGATTCCTACCAACCTTCAAGGATCCTGAGCATCCTGCTGTTCCTGTCCCTGCTCTCCATCGGGGTATTCCTGATACTCTATCTCATACACACGATGTAAAGCTTTCGCTGTTTTTATCTACCAATTGCGAACGGGTCTGAACGTAGGCAGGAGTTCCAGCTCAACCCCATTCCAATACTCCGCATTCCACATTCCGCACTCGATAGGTTACCGCACATACCCCGTGACCATCAGGTCCTTGCCCACGAACTGCACGCTCAGGTCCTCGAGCCTCACCGCCTGGTTCAGCCGGGGCGGGCATAGGCCGCCGATGGAGCAGATCGAATCCTTGCCCCTCATGAGCAGGGGCGCCAGGAACAGCACGACCTTGTCCACGATCCCCGCCTTCAGGGCCGAGGAATTGATCTCCGACCCTCCCTCGATCAGTACACTCATGATGTCCCGCTGCCCCAGTTTTTTCATCAGGTCCTGAAGGTCCACCCTGCCCTGCCTGCTTTTGGTCCGAAGGATCTCGGCGCCTGCCGTTTCCAGCGCGGCCAACTTCTGTTTTGCCGTTGATACGGTCGCAACGATCGTTCTTGCAGCTGATCGCTGTGTCAGCACCCTTGCCTTGAGCGGGATCCGGAGATTGCTGTCCACGATGACCCTCACCGGGTCCCTGCCCCGCGGAATCCGTGTCGTGAGCGCGGGGTCGTCGTTCAACACAGTATTGATACCGACGAGAACGGCATCGTGGCTGTCGCGCAGCCGGTGCCCCTCCATCCGGGCCTGTTCCCCGGTGATCCACTGCGATTCTCCGGAGGCGGTCGCGATCTTGCCGTCCAGGGTCTGGGCTATCTTGAGGGTCACAAAGGGCTTCCTGGTCGTCACGTGTTTGACAAAGGCCTCGTTCAGCTGTTTTGCTTCGTCCCCGAGCACGCCGGTGATGACCTCGATGCCTGCCGCCTTGAGCTTCCTGATGCCGTCGCCGGAGACATGGGGATTGGGATCTATCATGGCAACGACGACGCGTCTGATGCCGTGCTGGATGATCAGGGGGCAACACGGAGGCGTTCGCTTGTTCGTATGCGAGCAGGGCTCGAGCGTCACGTACAGGGTCGCGCCTTTGGCGGCTCTCCCCGCTTTCCTGAGCGCAACTGCCTCTGCATGGGGCATGCCCGCTTTCTCGTGATAGCCGCGGCTGATCACCCTGCCGCTCTTCACGACAACGGCGCCGACCATGGGATTCGGGCTGGTCCTGCCTTTGGCCTTTTCAGCCAGGCGGAGCGCCATGCGCAGGTATTTCATATCTACGTCAATATGAGCCATAGATAACTTATTCTGATCTCACTGCCTGTTGTTTAAGCCAGGCTGCCGCGTCCTCTATCGATATTTTTTTTAATGCCATATCCAGGGTAAAACTTTCGATCCCCTGTTGTTCGGAGTTCAGCCGAAATCCATTTCGCCGCAGGAATAATGCGGCCGATGCTAGCGATGTTCTCTTATTCCCGTCGATGAACGGACGGTTGCCGATAAGAGACTCCATGAGAGCAGCGGCCTTATGCCAGACGTCATGATAGAGATCACGTTTGTCAAAAGTGGCCTGAGGACGACCGATCGCTGATTTGAGGAGTCCTACCTCCCGGACGCCGTGCGCTCCGCCCGATTCGTCGATGATCCTCGCATGGATGAAGAGGACCTGTTCGGCGGTCATATACTTCACTTCTTCGCAAGTTCCTTGAGCGCCGGACGGTATTGCTCAATGAACTCATTCACCTGCGCAACGAAATCCCGGTCGATGCCCTTGGCATATTTTTTTTTGCGGACCGGTTCGATCATGATGCGATCATGGTCTTCATCGAGAATGACATTGACCTCGGCGCCGACCGTCAATTCCAGCTTGCTCAGATATTCGGTGGGGATCGATACCCCTTTACTGTTGCCTACAGCGAATACTTTTCTCTGCATAGCCCCTCCCGGATGTTATAACGTAATTATAACACGGGATTTGCCTATGTAAAAAGAATTATACAGCCGACTTAATAAAAAGGGCGGTCTTTTCAGACCGCCCTTTGATTTAACTCTTCAGACTTGTTACTTCGACACCGAACCGCCCACGCCCTTTTCCTTGAGCTTGGCATGGGCCGCCGCGATCCGCGCAATGGGAACACGGAACGGAGAGCAGCTCACATAGTTGAGCCCGGTCCGGTAGCAGAACTCGACGCTGGCCGGATCGCCGCCGTGCTCGCCGCAGATGCCGACCTTGAGGTTCGGACGGGTCTTGCGGCCCTTTTCCACGCCCATCTGGACGAGAGCGCCCACGCCCTCCTGGTCCAGGGTTTGGAAGGGGTCTTTCTCCAGGATATTGTTCTCGGTGTAGTAGCCGATGAACTTGCCCGCGTCGTCGCGGCTGAAGCCGAAGGTGGTCTGGGTCAGGTCGTTCGTGCCGAAGGAGAAGAACTCCGCTTCCTTCGCGATCTCGTCGGCGATGATGGCGGCCCGCGGCAGCTCGATCATGGTTCCGACCAGGTACTCGACCTTCACGCCCTTCTTCTCCATCACCTCTTCGGCCGTTTTCTTGATCAGGTCCTTCTGGTTCTGGAGCTCCTTTTTGATGCCGACCAGCGGGACCATGATCTCGGGCACGATCTTCTTGCCCTTCTTCGCCAGTTCGCAGGCGGCCTCGATGATGGCCCGGGTCTGCATGCGGGTGATCTCGGGGTACACGATGCCGAGGCGGCAGCCGCGGTGGCCGAGCATGGGGTTCAGCTCATGGAGGTCCTCGACGCGATGGAGCAGTTTCTCCTTTTTGGTGATGGACGCCTTGGGAGCCTTCTTCGCGTGCATGACGGCGATCTCGACCATAAGTTCCTCGCGCTTCGGCAGGAATTCATGGAGCGGCGGGTCGAGGAGACGAACGGTCACCGGGTAGCCTTCCATGGTCTCGAAGAGGCCCTTGAAGTCCGAACGCTGCATCGGGAGAAGCTTGGCCAGCGCCTTCTCGCGGTCATCGGTATTGTCGGCCAGGATCATCTGCTGCACGATGGGCAGGCGCTCCTCCGCGAAGAACATATGCTCGGTGCGGCAGAGCCCGATGCCTTCGGCGCCGAATTTTCGCGCCATCCTGGCATCGCGCGGAATGTCCGCATTGGCGCGCACGCCCATGGTCCTGATCTCATCGACCCAGCTCATGAGCGTGCCGAAATCCCCGCTCACTTCCGGGTCCTTGGTCGGGACCTTGCCGATAATGACGCGGCCCGTGCCGCCGTCGATCGTGATGTGATCGCCCAGTTTCACCGTGACCTTGCCTACGGTGAATTTCTCTGCTTTCA
This sequence comes from Nitrospirae bacterium GWC2_57_9, assembly GCA_001805085.1. Classification (GTDB taxonomy): domain Bacteria; phylum Nitrospirota; class UBA9217; order UBA9217; family UBA9217; genus MHEA01. The sequence continues at coordinate 19,590 of MHEA01000223.1, read as the reverse complement.
GATCAACCTTGATGGTTTCGCACCCGGCTACGCAGGGCTTGCCCATGCCGCGCGCCACGACTGCCGCATGGGAAGTCATGCCGCCGCGGGCCGTAAGGATGCCCTTGGCCGCGTCCATGCCGTGAATGTCGTCGGGCGTGGTCTCGGGCCTGACCAGGATGACAGGCTCTTTCTTCGCCATCCTGACGGCTTCATCGGCCGTGAACACGACCTTGCCGGAAGCGGCTCCCGGAGACGCGGGAAGTCCCTTGGCGATCACTTCGATCTTTGCCTTGGGATCGATGATGGGATGGAGCAGCTGATCGAGGGAGGCAGGCTCGACGCGGAGCACCGCCTCTTCCTTCGAGATAAGACCCTCTTTCACCATGTCCACGGCGATCTTGATGGCTGCATGGGCCGTGCGCTTGCCCGTGCGGGTCTGGAGCATGAACAGGGTGCCTTCCTGGACCGTGAACTCGAAGTCCTGCACGTCGCGGTAATGCTGCTCCAGCTTGTTGGTGATGTCGCGGAGCTGCTTGTACACCTGGGGCATCTCTTTATCGAGATCGACGATGGGATGGGGCGTCCGGATGCCGGCGACGACGTCTTCTCCCTGGGCGTTCGTCAGGTATTCGCCGTAGAACTCCTTGGCGCCGGTCGAGGGGTTCCTGGTGAAGCCCACGCCCGTTGCCGAGGTATCGCCCATGTTGCCGAAAACCATTGCCTGGATGTTGACGGCCGTGCCGAGGTTGCCCGGAATGTCATTCAGCCTGCGGTAGGTGATGGCGCGGGGATTGTTCCAGGAGCCGAACACGGCATCGCGGGCCATGATCAGCTGCTCCCAGACGTCCTGGGGGAAATCGCGTTTGGTGACCTGTTTCACCTTAACCTTGAACTTGTCCACGAGGGCCTTGAGGTCCTCGGCGGTCAGGTCGATATCGAGGCTCACTTTCTTCTTTTTCTTGATTTCGTGGATGATATGCTCGAACTGGTCCTTCTCGATGCCCATGACCACATTGCCGAACATCTGGATGAACCGGCGGTAGGCGTCCCAGGCAAAGCGCTCGTTCCCGGTCCTGCGGATCAGGCCTTGTATCGTCTCGTTGTTCAGGCCCAGGTTCAGGACCGTGTCCATCATGCCCGGCATGGAGAACTTGGAGCCCGAGCGGACCGAGACCAGCAGCGGACGGTCGCTGTCGCCGAACTTGAAGCTCCCGCCCAAAGCGGCCTCCATTTTGCCCATGTACTCGCGCATCTCTCCGTCAAGGCCTTCGGGCACGCGCTTGCCCAGTTCGTAGAACAGGTTGCAGACCTCGGTGGTGATCGTGAAGCCCGGCGGCACCGGCACTCCTGCGTTGGTCATTTCCGCGAGACCGGCGCCCTTGCCGCCCAGCAGGTCCTTCATGGTGCCTGTCCCATCAGCTTTTCCGCTGCCGAAAAAATAAATGTATTTCTTCCCCGTAGCCATGTGACTATCCTCCCTGGATTTTTTAACCACAGATTAACCCGGTTCAAAAACGAAAAATCGGAGATCTTCTTTAACCACAGATGAACACAGATAAAAACAAACAACAAAAACGAACTAGAAAAAGAAGCAGGGAAACAACTGCTTTTTTAATCTGTGTTAACCTGTGTTTATCTGTGGTTGATAATCGGTTTTCGCTTTACCGTGTTTATCCGTGGTTATAAAATTAGTTTATTTGTCTTCACTGCTCAGCACCAGCCGCGAGAAGCCCGCGATCCCCGAAAAGAGCCCCGTAATGCCGGCGAGCAGGGCCAGGCGGTTGGCCTTCACGTCCGCATCCTTGTCCATGACCATCACCGTCTCGAAAAAAGCGTCCACCGGTTTGCGGAGAGATGCGATGTCCGCCAGGGCTCCCCGGAAGTCGAGTTTCGCGGTCTTTTCCTTTACCTGGTCCTTGATCCGGGTGAACGCGTCGTACAGCGCCTTCTCCGCGTCCAGCTTGAGCAGCCCCTTCTTGACGCTCCCCTCGAACTGCGCGGGCAGTATGTTCCCGGCGCGCTTGAGCGCCGTCACCAGCGGCTGGTAATC
>MHEA01000223.1:14173-17532 GCA_001805085.1 Nitrospirae bacterium GWC2_57_9 | reverse complement strand
CGCGCACTTTTCCCCGGGCGATGAGAGGGTCATCGAAATCTACGGAGAGCGCCGCATCCACGACATCCGACCGGAAGCCCTCGCTTCCGAGGATCCCCGCAAGGCGCTGGCGAAGGAAGTCGAGCGTATCAGCGGCCACCTTTGCCGCGTCCTGCTTTTTCGTGCCCGAGGCGCTGATCGCTTCCTTGATCAGGTCCTTCAGGGACAAACGCAGGCCGCGCTCGAAGAGCATGTTCAGGATGGCCACGGACTGGCGGCGGAGGCCGTAGGGGTCCTCGGAACCGCTCGGAATGAGCCCCACCGAGAAGCAGCCCGTGATCGTATCGATCCGGTCCGCGATGCCGACGCATGCGCCTTCGAGGGAAGCAGGCAGTTTATCGCCGGCGAACCGGGGGAGATAGTGTTCCAGGACCGCTTCGGCCGTGCGCGGGTCCTCCCCGGAGCTGAGCGCGTAGTACCTGCCCATCACGCCCTGGAGCTTGGGGAACTCCCCGACGACGCCGGTCAGGAGATCGGCTTTGCAGAGATGGGCGGCGCGTTCCACCACCTTCGCGTCCGCCTTGAACAGGGCGGCCAGGGAGAAGGCGACTTTCCTGACCCGCTCGGTCTTGTCATGGACGCTGCCGAGCTTTTCCTGGTAGGTGACCTTCTTCAGCCCCTCGACGCGGTCCCCGAGCGGCGTCTTCACGTCATGGTCAAAAAAATAGGCCGCATCGGAGAGACGGGCGGTGAGCACCCGCTCGTTCCCGGCGCGGACCACATCCATGTCCTCTGCCCGTGTGTTGCTGATCGTAATGAAGCAGGGAAGCAGTTCGCCCCGGCCGTCCACAACGCTGAAATACCGCTGGTGCTCGCGCATCGCGGTGATCAGCACTTCTTTGGGCACCCGGAGATACTCCTTGGCGAAGCTTCCGAGAACGGCAACGGGGTATTCGACGAGACTCGCGGTTTCGTCGACCAGCCCGGGGTCGTCCAGCACCGCACCGCCGCGGGACTGGGCCAGTTCCCGGACCTGCTTCAGGATGCGCTGTTTCCGCACCTCCGGATCGATCACCACGTAGTTCGGCTCGGTCTGGAGCTGATAGGACTTGATGTCCTTGACCAGGAATGCGCCGGGGCTCATGAACCGGTGGCCGCGCGAGAGATTTCCCGTCTTGATGCCGCCTAGTTTAAAATCTATCACAGACCCGCCCCAGAGGGCAAGTATCCAGTGGATCGGCCGGGCGAACCGGATGTCCTTGTCCATCCAGCGCATGCTTTTCGGGAAGGGAATCGAGAGAATGAAACCGGGGACCGCCTGCCTGAGCCAGTCCGCCGTATCCCCGCCCTTTTCGTGAATGCTGGCCGCCAGGTACTCGCCTTTGTCGGTCGTCTTAATCGAGAGGGAATCAACGGGAATACCGTTCTTCCCGGCGAACACCAGGGCTGCCTTGGTCGGTTTGCCTTCGGCATCGAAGGCCACCTTCTTCGGCGGCCCGAGCACCTCTTTCGATACGTCCTGCTGCTGCTCGCTCAGTTCAGTGGCGAACAGGACCAGGCGGCGCGGGGTGCCGAAGGCCTTGATCTCGCCGGTGGATGCGACACGGCCCGAGGCCAGGAGCGCGCTGAACAGCTCCTTCATCTTCTCCAGTGCCGGTTCGATGAACCGCGACGGGATCTCTTCGGTGCCGATCTCTAATAAGAATTCTTTAGCCAAAGCAACTCCAATTCAAACTTAATTAACCACGGATGAACACGGTAAAGCAAGTGCGATTTATAACCACAGATAAACACAGATGCACACAGGTAAGATCAAAGCAAAAGACTACGGGTTTTTTTGAGAATTACGCCTGTGTTAATCTATGTTCACCTGTGGTTGCTACAGATCTTTGTGTTTAACCGTGTCCATCCGTGGTTAAAATGGTTCGCTACTTCTTCAGCATCGGAAAGCCCTTCGCCTCCCGGTCGGCCAGGTAAGCATGGGCGCAGAGCCGGGCGAGCTTTCGTACTCTCCCGATGTAGCCCGTACGCTCGGTGACGCTGATGGCGCCGGCTGCATCGAGCAGGTTGAAGGTGTGAGAACATTTGAGACAATAGTCATAGGCCGGAAAAACAACTCCTGCCTTTATCAGCTTCTCGGACTCCTTCTCGTAGGACTCGAACTGGCGGAAGAGCATATCCCGGTCGGAGAGTTCGAAATTGTATTTGGAGAACTGGACCTCCGTCTCGTGGTGCACGTCGCCGTACTTCACGTCCTTCGTCCAGGCCAGGTCGAAAACGTTGTTCACGCCCTGGAGATACATGGCGAGCCGTTCCAGCCCGTACGTGAGTTCGGCCGGAATCGGCTTGAGATCGATGCCGCCGACCTGCTGGAAGTAGGTGAACTGGGTGACCTCCATGCCGTTCAGCCAGACCTCCCAGCCCAGACCCCAGGCGCCGAGCGTCGGCGACTCCCAGTCATCCTCGACGAACCGGATGTCGTGTTTCAGCGGATTGATACCGAGCTGCACGAGGCTTTCGAGATACAGCTCCTGCACGTTTTCAGGATGGGGTTTCAGGATCACCTGAAACTGGTAGTAGTGCTGCATGCGGTTGGGGTTTTCGCCGTAGCGGCCGTCGGTCGGTCTGCGTGAAGGCTGGACGTATGCCGTGTTCCACGGCTCGGGACCAAGGACCCGGAGAAAGGTGGCAGGATGGAAGGTGCCTGCGCCGACTTCCGTATCATAAGGCTGATGAAGGACACATCCCTTGGAAGCCCAATAATTCTGCAGGGTGAGTATAAGCTCTTGAAAAGTCAACGATGACCTCTAGCTGGGATCTCCGGGGAAAGATAAAAAATAGAGTGCTATTATACAAAAAAAGCTCATGTTGTCAAGATAATATAGTTGGGAAGCCGCGCGAAAAGCGTTCCTTCCCGGCTCATCTCGATAGGAAAAGGGACATTTATTCTAGCGCCGTTCCTGTTCCGGGGAACAGTATTTTGCCGCCATCTCGGGAAGGAGGTCCAGGGCATGGCCGTCCACTCCCCCCTGCTCATTCAGAACCGTAGAAGAAACTTCCGCGTGAAACGTTCCTGAGGGAATGATAGCGCATCCGCCCCAGCGCCGCATGAGCAGGTTCTGGACCAGTACGTCCTCGCCGGAATGATACCGGGGCAGACGGTTCCAGAAGGAAAAACCGCCCACTGCTTTCAGTTTCTTCCGGTCATAGAGATTGCAGGAGGCCACCCAGGCCACTTTGTAGAGGCGATGCTCCCCGGGCCGCAGTCTCCTGCTCACATGCCAGAGGTTGGCTGCCCGGTGCAGGTCTCCCCGCTTCCACTCCGGCGTTCCCGGCCCTATCGTCTCGGGCCCGACCGGACCGTCCCAGAACTCGATGAA
>MHEA01000223.1:12831-14164 GCA_001805085.1 Nitrospirae bacterium GWC2_57_9 | reverse complement strand
GAAGCCGCATTGCTCCTTTTGCATCGTCCGGACCAGACGTTCCAGCACCCCGGGCTCCATGAAAACATCGTCATCCAGGAACAGGACCAGGTCGGCATGCGTCCTGTTCAACAGGAATTCCCGCTGCTCCGCAATGCCGTGGACCGGACCCCGGGTATGCCATTCCAGGGACGTTCCCCGCGCCTCGAGGATCCTGCAGAGCGTCTGAACCACGCGGTCGTTCCCGGCAGGCTCCCGGCTTTGGTCGGACACGACCAGGTGGAATGCGGCAATCGTCTGGCCGGCAAGCCCGGAAAGGGTCAGGATGAGCGGGTGCAGCCGGTTGCAGGTGGGCAGCAACACAGCGAGTTCAGGGTTCATCGATCACCTCAGAACGTGCCGCGATAAACGGAACAGGTGCGGCAGAGGGAAGGCGGGTCGTCGGAAGCAAGCCGCGAACGGAACTCGCGGTACGCGCCGCTGTTCCAGACAGGGAGAACGCCGTCGCGCGCCATATTCCCCAGGGTCAGCCGTTCGGGGATCCCGATCATGCAGCACGGCATCGCCCGGCCGTCGGAGCTGATATAGGCGGAACGCCAGGGCCAGTCGCAGCGCGTCCGACCAACGCCCGGCACGGCATGCGGCCGGACCCCGAGATGAGGCAGCCGAAGCTCGATCCGGAGTTCGCCTGCCGTTGCCAGTGCATCGTTGAAATGGGACTGGATGTCGTTCCGGTCGGCATTCAGCAGGGACTCCGCCTCGATGAAATCCTGCATGGACCGGTGCCGCCCGCGGATCGGGCCTTCGGAAAGATCGTAGCAGAGGTGCTGCACGAACACCTGCTCCAGTCCGCGGTCATGGGCCAGGCGCACCACTTCCTTCAGTTCATGGATGTTCCTTCTCATGATGACCATGACCAGGAACAGGCGGGGAGCGGCTGCCCGGAACTTTTTCTTTGCCTGCCTCAGGAGTTCGATGTTCCCCAGCACCCGCTCCAGGCGGGAACCGGTTCGTATGGATTCATACGTATCCGGGGTGGATCCGTCGATAGATATCCGGATCCAGGACAATTTGCTGCGCACGCATTCTTCCGCCCGCTCCCGGTCGAGTCGGGTCATGTTCGAGTTCGTGGTCACCCTCATCCCGTGCCGGACCGCGTAGGAGACCATCTCGAAGAACCGCGGATGCAGGAGCGGTTCGCCCAGGCCCTGCAGGTGCAGCTCCCCCTCGTTCGGGAACTGATCGACGAGGTCCTTGAACAATGTCATTTCCATGAACGCCGGAGAAGCAGGCGTTTTCCGCGGTTCCCGGAAGCGGATGAGGCACATGGCGCATCGCAGATTACACTCCCCCA
>MHEA01000223.1:6826-12635 GCA_001805085.1 Nitrospirae bacterium GWC2_57_9 | reverse complement strand
CCAGCTGGTCCAGCCTGCCCGAGGACGGGAGTCGCCGATCCCGGACCTGTTGCAGTTGTTTCAGCTCGTCCTTCACGTGGGCCAGTTTGGCGGGGTCCTTCATCTTCCCGGCCTTGATCTCCAGGATCGTGATCTTGTCGATCAACTCGCCGGCGGGAACCGCAATCACGACATCGATCCGTCCGTCGCGAGGGCGTTCGTGCAGCAGCTGGAACGCATTAGCCGACCGGTCGGCGATCGTCGTCGGCAGCTCCTGGTGATAACAGCCCGAGGGAATGATGCCGCAACCCCCGTACCGCTCCAGCAGCCTGTTCTGTACGAACACCTCCTCGCCGCAGTGGTCCGCCGGAAGGTCCTGCCAGAACCGGAAGCCGCCGCATTCGTGCAGTTTCTTCGCGTCATACAGCACGCAGGCTCCGATCCAGGCGACATGGTATTTGCGCTGATGTCGCGGCCGGATATCGAGCCGGCGCTGCAGGTGCAGGATATTGGCTGCGCTGTGCAGGTGATAACGCTGCCATGCGGGGGAGTCGGGCATGACCCGCTCCGGTCTCACCGGACCTTCCCAGAATTCTATGGATTGCTGCCCGGGCCGCTCCTCCTCCCGGCAGCTCAGCCCGATGGGGGCGCTGCCGACGAAGCCGCACTGTTCCTCGCCCATTGCCTGCATCAGCCTCTGGATGAGGTCCGGTTCGAGGATCACGTCGTCGTCCAGGTACAGGACGTAATAGCTGTTGGCCTGCTCGAGCAGAAACTGCCGCTGCTCGGCGATCCCTCGCCGGGGCAGATGTTTGTGCGTGCCCACCTGATGACCGTGCAGGGCAAGAAGACGGGCCGCAGCCTGCACTTCATTTGCCAGGAGAGGATCTCCGTTCTCGGTTTGATCGGAGATGATGACGTTGAAATCAGGATAGGTCTGCGCGCAGAGGCTCGTAAGGGTCACGGCCAGGGCCGCCGGCCGCGCACACGTGGGAATGAGCACGTTCAGGGATCGGATCATGGTGCCTGCATGCATGAATGGTCTTCTCCTTCGATGGACAGCAATGAACGCGCAGCGTGAAGGACCTCCTCCCGCGCGGGAATTCTCCCCGGACCTCCGAGGCTCCTATGCCGGGTCCCGTCAAGCGGCGCCCAGCGGACGGGGTCGGTGCTGGTGAAGACGACCACGCTGGGAACCCCAAGCGCAGTGGCCAGGTGGGACACGCCGGTATCGTTGCAGATAAGCAAACGGGAATTCCCGATGAGGAGGGCAAGGGCGCCCAGTCCCAGGTCCCGGGAGGCCGCGTCGATGCATCCTCCCCCCATGCCGGCGGCAACAAGGCCGGCCAGGCCGGATTCGGTCCGATTGCCGGTCACGACGACTGCCAGACCCGACTGCCGGATGACTTTTCCGACAGCGGCAAAATCCTCGGGCGGCCAGCACTTTTCGCGAAGACTGGCGCCCGGGTGAAGGCAGACATAGGAGCCGGGACTGAGTTCCGCCAGTTCCCGGAACCTGCAAAGCTCTGTTCCATCCCCTTCCCAAAGCGGGAACTCGATTGCCCGGCCCTGCGAGGGGAAGCCCAGGTGCCGGATCAGGGCAAGATTCCGCTCGATCTCCGGGGCCCCTTCGGGATAGGGCAGATACCATTCCCGGTCACGAGGCCCCTCTTCTGCCGGATAAAAACCCGCGCTCACACGCGCACCCAGGGAGGCGATCAGGCCGTTGGATACGTTCCCGGAACCGTGCATCTGCAGGGCCAGGTCAAAGTTGCGCTCCCTCATCGTTTTCAGGAACAGTGCAAGCTCCTCCGCCCGGCATTCCCGTTCGGGCAGACCCGGGTACCCGGGAAACTCGATGAATTCATCGATATAGTCAGGGAAGCGTGCCGCGAACTGCCTGGCCCAGGGCAGAGCCAGCAGCGCGATGCGTGCCCGGGGCAGACCCCGGCGGAGCGCCCGGAATGCAGGCACCGCACAGAGCATGTCGCCGAGTTTGAGCGCCCGGAACACGACCACGCTTTTGACCGGCGGAAGCTGAGGGGACAGGCAGCGGCGGGGCCCGGCTCTCATTCCGGGACCGCCTCCCGCAACAGATCGATGGCCGATTCGGCAATGTCCTTGACCGGAACATCGGCCACGAAAGAATCCCGATGCCGGCAATCGCGGTCCATGCAGTGCACGCCGCAGACGGGACAGTGCATTCGCCAGGAAATATGGATGACGGTGTTCCTGCAGCTTACCGGGCTGTAGGCAGGAACATTGCCGCACCAATATATGCCGACGGCGGAAGTGCCGAGGGCGTTGGCAAGGTGGAGCGGGCCGGAATCATTGCTCACGAGCAGCCGGGCCCGCGTGAGCAGGCCTGCGAGGCCGCCGAGCGAAAGAGTGCCGCAGACGCTCTCCGCCTTTTCCCGCATCCAGTATTCCGTCTCCTCGACCGCAGCAGCGTCCCCCCGGTCCCCGTTGATGATGATGCGCGCACCCATGCACGAAAGCCGGTCTGCCACCTTGGCGAACTTCCGCGCGGGCCAGCGGCGGCGATGGTCCCTGCTTCCGGGATTGATGACCGCCAGCGGACGGCCGTTTTCGGGAACGACGTCCCGGGCCTCGTCAAGGTCCCTGCCGGTCACGGCGAGCCGCGGTCGGATGTCCGCGGGCCGGGCGCCGGCCAGGGAGACTATTTCGAGGAGGCGGAGCGTCTCGTTCTGAAATACCCGGTAGGGAAGCCACCGGTCGAGCGGCAATGCGTCCGGGGTCCGTGCTCCGATCGTGGCCCCCGCTCCCAGTTGAAGGAGGAAGGGGTTCGAATTCTTTCCCCCGCCATGGAGCTGGAATGCCAGGTCGAAGCGTTCCTGCGCCATGCTCCGGAAAAAACTTTTCAGCGCGTCGCGATCCTCCACGGAATCACCGGGCGGGTCGTAGATCCCGCGGCAATAGGGCACGACCACGACGCGGTCGATTGGTCCGGGCCGGCTGCGGAGAAAGTCCGCATGCCAATGCCGTCCGAGCAGAACTATCTCGGCTGCGGGAAAGCACGCGCGCAGCGCCTCCAGCGCCGGCAAGGCAACTATATAATCACCGACTGCACTTGCTCGAAGCACTCCGATTTTTTTTATAAGAGCGGAAGGGAACGAGCTTTTCATGAAGTCTTTAAGTCTTCCCGGCTTGATTAGGTTCTTTGACCTGCTTCTCTTTAGCATATCACGCTGGCCCGGGATACTTTCTGGTACTTCCTTCCTACGCAATCGATTCGCGCAAGGCCGCGAAGACTCAAAGAAAAGCCGGATCCTGTATCAGAATCAAGACGAATGAGCACCGCTAGAAATTATTGGATAACCAAAAATGCTTGAATTCCGAAATTATTGCGATCACCGGTCATGGTAAAAAGACAGCTAGTACAAGCCGGCAAGGACAGGACGGCACCGGGGGGACGGGACAACCAGCAATGACGATCAGCAGGGTTCACAACCGGACTAGTTTCCTTTCTGACCGGACAGCCGACCGGAAAAAGGAGAAAGGAGGTGATAGAAGATGACGAAGATGGTAAAAGTAAAGGCGCTGTTCGTTTCACTGCTTGCGATAGCTGCTCTTCTCCAGACGGCGGCAGTGGCAGCCGAGTCGAAACCGAAGTATAAGAAGGCAACCGGCCAGGTCGTTTCCGCCAACCCGACCAGCATCGTGATCAAGGGCCGGTTAAAACAGCCCCTGACGATCGCGGTCAACGCCGGAACGGAAATTGTCGGTGCAAGGGCTGCCAAGGCAGGAGACAAGGTAGCGGTAAATTACCGGGTCGACAAGAACGGCAACACGGCAACCAGGATCAACGTGCGTACCCAGGCAACGGAAAAAACCGCTGCCGCCCCGGCAGCCACTGCCTCGACTGCCGCTCCCAAGCTGAATTAGCTGGAGATCACATTACTTTAGAAAAACTTCCTGCTGTGCGGCAGGCGCAGCTCTGCGCCTGCCTTTTTTTCACTTGGCCCTGTCTGTTTTGATAAGGTCAGGATCGTGACGTGATGAACATGCCGCAGGCGGGAATGCCGGGATGGCATCAGTTCTGAGCTATGAGTTTTGAGTTCGGTGTATTGAGCCTTAACTCCGCACTCCGCATTCCTCATTCCGCACTCCGTCCGCACTCCGCACTTTTCCCTTTGTGACATCAAGTTACGACTGCATCGGTCCGGCACAGTTCGATGACAAGAAAATTTTCCAATTCTTCCGCGCAAACGCCGTAGAGCTTCGAATTTCCTTTGACCCGCTCCGTGAACTTGTATACCCATTGCCCGAGCTTGTTGAGAAAAGCCCTGTCTCCGGTGAGCGCGAGAAACTCAAGCTCCACGCTCAGATGGTCGGCGGGCTCGCCTTCGAACGTGAAATCAAGGCCCCGCCTCCGGTACCATTCCGCCGATTCGACGGAGGAATTTCCGTACAGAAGCCCCTCCCGGTAATAGGATTCATAAGGGGGACAGAGCACGGCCGGGTACGCGGAGATGAACAGCCTGGTATATTCGGCTTGGGCATCTTCGAGGGGCAGGCCGCTCAGGGCGGCCTGGGAGCGCACCGGGGCGTCTATCCCGGACAGGTCCCCGATCTGCCGCAGCATATCCCCGGTCGGGTAGGAAAAAACGAGCGAGAAGTAGCGATACGGGTTCATTGCTCGGGCTCCTGCACCGGAAGCATCCGCGTCAAACTGATGAATGCGAGCACCAGAAAGGCCATTACCCCGGCTGTAATGGCGATCTCCACGAACGACGGGAAATAATCCCAAAAGGACACAAATATTTTTTCCGGGTGGAGCAGCGATCCCCTCATCTCTCCCACGGCGATCGGATAGGACCATTCCACGGCCTCGTTGTGAAAGACCACGGGCAACCGAAAGGGCATGACGTTGTAGGCCGGCGGCAGAAGCAGTACCCGGTGGGCAAAGACTCCCACGATGACCGAGAGGCTTGCCTGCACCAGCTTTTTCGGATCAGCCGGAAACTTGATGAACAGGACAACCGCGAGCAGAATAAGGATCACTTCCACGGCATGGAGCGGAAGGTAGTGTGCAAAGACGGTTTTGACCGTCTCGAACTCCCTTCCCGCGCTCCACCACAGGCGCACCACGAAATCGTTGTAGTAGATGAAAAGCATGATGATCGACGATACGGCAGAGACCTTCGCGAGCAGCGCATAAGTGGCTTCCAATTTCTGTTTGTATCCGAACACGAACAGCGAGGCCAGGATGACAATGGCCGGTCCGGTCGCGAGGGCCGCCGAGATAAAGGTGGGGGCAAGCGCGCCGCCGTACCACCACGGCCTCGAGAGCTGCGTGGCCAGCACCCACGCCGTTACGGTATGGATCAGTATGGCGAGAGGCAACGCGATCGGCGCGAGGCGTTTCGCCCTCCGGTCGGAGGCTTCGCGGATCGCCGTCATTTCAGCGGCGGTCACCTTCCGTTTGCCCACGGTGCCGAAGAAAGGCAGCTTGACGCCCCTCTCGACGATGTCGGGGTAGAGCAGCGTGTACGTGTACAATGCCGATACGGCGGCGTACGAGGAAAGCACGACGACGTCCCAGGGCAGCATGGACCTGAAATTCGGGTGGAGAAGGAAATTATAGAGCCGTTCGGGGCGGCCGATATCGGGAAGCAGCACGATCATTGCGCCCATGGCGAACAAAAAAGCGGTTAGGGAGGCCACCTTGGCAATGGGCTTCAGTTGCTTTGCATTGAACAGATAGATGGCCGAAGATACGACCAACCCCCCGGCCGCGGTGCCTACGAAAAAGGCCCACGTCGCGATGTACAATCCCCAGGAGAAGGGATTTCTCAAGTTCGTCACG
>MHEA01000223.1:6450-6706 GCA_001805085.1 Nitrospirae bacterium GWC2_57_9 | reverse complement strand
GCGCGCCGGCGGGATGTAGAAGACCTTGGGCTCGGTCGAGAGTTCGGCCATGAGCTTGAACACATTCCGGCCGCGGATGATCCGGGACACCTCGCTGTCCGGGTCGTTCAGGTCGCCGAAGGCCCTGGCATTTCCGGGGCAGCCGCGTACGCAGGCAGGCAGGAGCCCCTGGTCCACGTACTGGACGCAGAAGGTGCATTTCTCGACCACGCCCCTGGGCCGCTTCTGGGTGAACACAAGCCTGCCGTCCTTGGTC
>MHEA01000223.1:1660-6391 GCA_001805085.1 Nitrospirae bacterium GWC2_57_9 | reverse complement strand
ACCGGCCCTCCTGAACCCGTCCTTGAAACTCTCGTCCGAATCCTGCCAGTTGAACTGCCTGACGCCGTAGGGGCAGGCCGTCATGCAGTACCGGCAGCCGATGCAGCGTTCGTAGTCCACGAGCACGAGGCCGTCCTCCCGCTGCCAGGTAGCGCCGACCGGGCACGCTTTGACACAGGCCGCATTTTCACAATGCTGGCACGGCACGGGAAGGTAGACCTGCGACAGGTCGGGATATTCTCCCACGGGTATCATGTGCTCTGCTGCTCCCACAGTCTCGACCCGCTGCCACCAGGTTCCCGGCGGCAGCGAATTGTGCATCTTGCAGACCACGGCGCAGCTCCTGCATCCTATGCAGCGGTTGAGATCGATGACCATTCCGAACTTACGCATGGCTCACCCCCTTGCTGAAAACGAGGAGTCAAAACCAAAACCCAGTTTTTCACACGAAGCCACAAAGCCACAAAGAAAAAATGAATCAATGTTTTTTTTACTTCGTGTCTTCGTGCCGACCTGTGAGCTATCTGGTTCCGCTTGCCGGCCTTCGCTTCATTAAATTCTTTTTTGGCGTCTTTACACCTTTGCGCGAAAACTGGATTATCATGATGCATCTGCGATCATTTCAAATCACGCCTTCCTCACTTCGCAGGCCGTCTCGTTCCAGGCGGTCGTGGGCTCCCATATGCCCGGGGTGAAATAGATGAGATGTGCCGCTTTTATCCAGGGATAGGTGAGCGTATTATAGGAAGTCCCCTGCAGATACCGGGACCACCAGCCTTCCTCGAAGACCGCCACCTGGCGGTGCAGCCCGGGATCCAGCACTGCATACCCATACACCCTGCCCCGGTCATTGAACGCCTCCACGTGATCGCCTTCCCGGATGCCGCGCTGGCGGGCCGCATCCGGGTTCAGCCAGACCTTCGGCTTCAGATCCTGCAGTTCGAGCAGCGTAATATTGTTGCTGTGCGTCGAGTGGACCCGGTAGAGTGCGTTCCTCGTGATCAACGCGAGCTGGTACGTTCCCTTCCTTCCCCCCGCCCGCCTGTTCTCGGTGTCCGTGAAGGGGTCCTTGTGCCTGGGGAGCGTCTCCCCGGTATGGATAAAAACGTCCTCGTCCTTGTAAAATTCGATGCGACCGCTCTTGACGAAGCGCGCTGTCTTGGGCAGCGGGGCGGGATAGGACACCGGGGGGAACGGCTGCTGCTCTGCTATCTGCTCATAGAACATCAGCTGCCTCTTGCCGGGCGTCGGCAGATTGAGCCGAATCGGGCCTTTCTTCAGCATGTCGACGCTGATGCCCTCCACCTGGGGGCCGCCGGTCCTGAGCATCAGGCCGGCTGCATCCAGCGAAGCCTCGTGAGCGAGCCGCCGCGCCAGTTTCAGACTCCAGCTGCCGTCCTTCCTCGCAGCTTCTTCGGTCCTGAACAACCCCGGCTCAGGATAGTAGTCGGCGATGGTGTTCAGGATCTCCTGATTGTTCGTCTTCCGGGCGACCCTCTTCGCGATCTCCTTGAAAATCCAGATCTCGGGCATGCACTGGAACAGGGGTTCGATCGCGGGCTGCTGCAGCTGCACATAGGGATGGGAGACGGTAGCCGTGAGGTCGTATTTTTCGTACCAGGCCACGCCGGGCAGCACCACGTCGGACCAGAGGCAGGAGGTGCTCATCTGGAAGTCGGTCGTGACGATCAGCTCCAGTTCGCCGCTCGTTGCCTTCTCGCGCATCCGGTTCGACATGTTGTGCTGGTCGAAGGGGTTGCCCCAGCCGTAAATAAAGGCTTTGATCCCGTTCTTCGGATGAGGGATCTCCTTGTTATATGTCTTGAACTCGTCGCTCTCCCGGTACTCGTCATTCATCCAGAGCAGATAATTTGCCCATTTGTTCTTCTTGTCTTTGAAGCCCCACCAGGCGCCCAGCGGCCAGCGGACCCGGTACTGGCCCGCGTAGGTGGAGATGCCCGTGCCCGGCTTTCCCAGATTGCCGGTCAGAGTAACGATAAGTGAGAGCGCCCTCCCCTTGAGATCGCCGTGGAACCACTGATAATTGCTGGCGCCGTAGACGATATGGAGCGGCTTGATCGTGCCCATTTCCCGCCCGATCCTTTTGATCATCTCCGCGTATGCGGGGACCCGGGACTCTTCCGGCGATATGATGCGCGCCGCCTTATCCGGGGTATACTCCCGGGCGACGAATTCCGAGAGGAGCTGGAACACCGGTTTGACCTTCACGTTCTCTCCGCTCGTGAGGCGCACCTTGAACTCTCCTTCGAGAGAGGGATCGAAGTCCCGTTTCAGGCTCTCCGGGTTCGGGATGACGTACCCGTTGGTGTTCTTATCGTAGACAACGTACTGTTCCCGGTATTCAGGGATCTTGTTCTTTTGTGCTTTCGCCTTTCCCGCGAGAGAAGCGACGTCCGAGGCCAGGAGCTTCTTCTGGTCGTCGAGTCTCACGAGAATGGGCATATCGGTGTTTGTTTTTATGAACTCTTCATCGTAGAGCTTCTCGCTCAGGATCACGCTCACCATTCCCAGCGCAAAAGCGGCGTCCGTGGAGGAATTGATCTGGATCCATTCATCGGCCTTGGAAGCGGTCGGGCTGTAGTTGGGATCGACCACCACGAGCTTGCCGCCCTTTTCCCTGCTGATGTTCAGAAACTTCGCGTCAGGCACCCGGGTGACCAGGACGTTGGATCCCAGGACCATCGTATATTTCGAATTTGTCCACTCCAGCGATTCCAGTTCCTCGGTCTGGACCCCGAAGGTCATGGGCCAGAATGCGGGCAGATCCCCGTTCATGGTATAGGCATGGAATACGCTCCATTCATACATCGAGGCGAGGCGCATAAGCGCGCCCTTGTGCACGTACCCCGTTCCCGGGACCTGGATCATTGCTGCTACGGACTCGGGGCCGTATTTCTGCATGATGCCGGCAAGTTTGTCCGAGACATGGTCCAGCGCTTCGTCCCAGGTTGCGGCCCTGAACTTGCCTTCGCCCCGTTTGCCTGCCCGGATCAGCGGCTGCTTGAGACGGTCCGGCCCGTAGATGAGGTTCAGCATGGACTGGCCCCGGAGGCAGCCCCGCGGGTTATATTCTTTCTCGGGATAATCGGCCGCCTGGACCAGAGACTGGATCCTGCCCTTGTGGAGCATGGCGTTGAATCCGCATGCGCCGGTGCAGTTGGGAGAACAGGTAGACCTGATGAATTCCAGTGAATCCATGCCGGCCGGATTTGTCTGGGCCGATTGAGCGATCCCGAAATAGCGCGATCCTGCCGTAGTGACAGCGCCCAGGGCGCAGACTCTCAGGAAGTCCCTTCGATTTATGCTCATTGTCCCCTCCTGATACTTTACCGTTGGTCATGTCTGGGACTGAAAACCTGTCTATTTATTATTACTATATCTCCAGTGAGAGGGAATTTCTCTGAAGGGCTTTTTACCATTTCGTTGCAGATTTGGCTTTTATCCGATTCGCGGGGATACGATCTGTTGCATATCCGACCCTTGACGGGATCTCAATAGACCATAGTTATCCGTATTCGGTTCTTAGAGAAAAATGGGTAACGAAGAGGAGTAAGGAAGAAGGGCGACCTTTTGCTACACTTGCCACATCATGGCTTCGAAATCATCGGTAGGGACCTTGAACTGAATGTAACCGCGGTAAGGCCATTTCTCGACCTCGGAACCGGCCCGCTCCACGGTCACGAAAAGATGGATATCGTCGTTGGGCTTTACCTTGAGGAGATCGAAGGGGATCGCAAGCTCGATCACTTCGTTCGCGGCAACCGTATTAATGGATCCAGCCTGCTTTCTCGATCCGTCCTCGCCGCGGTAAAGGGCCGCGGTCACCTTCCGCTCCCGCGGCACGATCCTGATCTCTATATCCAGACCTTTCGGGCTCAGAAAGTTGATGAAAAAAGCGAGATCGGATACTTTTTCATCTTTAAGGCTTCCGCCGGAATCCAGGCGGATGAACATGTTCTTCAGGTCGAACCCGTAATAAATATACGTGACGATCGAAGCGCCCCGGTGCATGGCGCCGCCGCCCTGGTTCACGTCGTAAAAACCGGCCGGCAGCCACTCGAAATAGTTCGTAACCTGGCCGTCGATGACCGGCGAAATAAAGGCGGTCAGTTCCACTGTGGGCAAAGCCTGCCGGTCCTCGCGCAGGATCGAGATCTGAAGATCGTCGGGCACATCGAGGCCGATAATGCGGTAGACGTTCGTGAGATGGGTCCGGAACAGGAGATCGAACTCCTCGTCGTTCTCTGAGTAATGATCATCCCCGTACCACCAGCACCAGTCACTGCCCTCGGCAATGTAGATCTCCTCCCAGGCCAGGGCCAGCTTTTGCGGATCGCCGTTCCGCGAGGCATATTCCACGAGAGCCGCACGGGTCTGCCCCAGCAGGTCCCAGGCGCGGTTGTCCTCTTCATGCCCGATCCAGATCCGGTAATTGGCATTGATCCAGGACCCCGCATGCAGCCGCTCGATGGTGTCCTGCGCCGGGTGCTCCTTCAGGTACTCGTTGACACTCACGCACCGGAGTCCCTGCTCCCGGCTCAGCTTTTCATAGAGATAGAGGAAAAAATCCCTGCCGTCGTTCTGGTAATACTCCCAGGCGTTCTCGCCGTCCAGGATGACCGAGACCAGATGCGGTCCGGGGGAAAGGCTCTTCCTGACCCGGTGCAGGCGGTCGATCAGGTCGTGGACCGCGTTCTTGTAATCCCACTT
>MHEA01000223.1:0-1638 GCA_001805085.1 Nitrospirae bacterium GWC2_57_9 | reverse complement strand
GAGGTCGGACAGCGTATGGTCGCGGAACACCACGGAGACCCGCTTGTCCCCTTTCCCCGCGAGATAGGGCTTATAGAGAACCCCGGGATTTCTCATGACCCCGGCAAAATCGCGGTCGATGTGAATGCCCAGGGAGCGCGCAAGGACGCCTTCATCGGTGCCGATCCAGCGAATGCCCGCATCGGCGATCAGCGGTATTATCTCTTCCGCGACGGAACCTTCCGAAGGCCACATGCCCGCCGGAGCCGCTCCGAACAGTTTGGCATGATAATCGATCGCCCGGGCGATCTGCTCGCGCGCATCCTCGGGATGGGCGAAGCGCTGGGCAGGCAGATGGATATCGGGCGTTGCAACCCGCGCAAGATCGGTATCGTACAGCAGCGGCATGATGGGGTGGTAGAAGGGCGTGGTCGTCAGTTCGATGCTTCCCCTGTCCGACAGCTTCCGGTACTCGCCGATGATGAGCGCCATCACCTCACGCTGCTTCCGGATCAGGAGCACTTTCTCGTTCTCGGTGAATCCCGATCCTTTTTCAATGAGCCCTTTGAGCAGCGGATCGTTCTGCTTGAACAAGGGATCGAACCAGGTCAGGTTGAACCAGACCTGCAGATCGAGGCAGTCCTGGGTCGTGAAGTAGCGGGTCGCGTTCAGGAGATCGTTGGGGGAGACACTGTACCCCCTCCGGTCCAGCAGCGCCCAGTAGGAGGGATAGGGTTTGATCATGGTGTCCCAGTTCGCCATGAAGGAATTCCTGAGCAGGAAGACCTTGTCCTCCCGGGCAAGGTCGGCCGCGGGCTTGAGGGTGAGCGTCAGGAACTTGTCGGTGGCCCCGTTCTCGACATAGTCCCGGATCTGCTTCAGGAGCGACGGCACGACATTAAAGGTTTGATGAATGTCGGGGAAGTCATTGAGAAGCGCGGGCATGTCGTAATAGTCCTTGATGCCGTGCATACGCACCCAGGGCAGGATGTAGGACCCGGTCATATCATCCTTATAGTAAGGCTGATGCATATGCCAGACAAAGGCTATGGAGAGTGGGTGGTCGGACATGAGGATCGATGACGTTCGGATTGGGAATCGTTATTGCCTGATCCCTGCGGCCGCGTATCCACGCCGGGATCAGCCCGCCGCGGGACCAGAACGGGAAAAGATCACTTTCCTTTGTAATAGTACACTATCTCGCCCGGACGTGCAAGCCCGAGCTTGTCCCTCGCCAGCCGTTCGATGCAATCCGGGTCTGAACGCAGCGATTGGACCTCTTTCAGAAGCTTCTCATTGTCCTGTTTCATGCTCAGGATGTCCTGGTTGAGCTGCCGATACTGCGACCGCATTCGATAATATTTGACCAGGCCCATTTCGCCAAAAACAAATGCCGCGGCAAGATAGACGCCGAAAAGGGCAGCCCCGGCGATGAGCAGTTTTTTTCTGCGTGCCGATAGCGAACTGCGGTCCGTCTTGATGTAGTTCCGTTTGCGCATTCCTGGATAGGGGTTCGGGATTGCCGTTGCGGCCTGAATTCCGGGTCAATCCGCTGAAAAAACAAAACCACGAAGAGATTGATCTTCGTGGCAGAACTGCATGGCCTGAGTTGAATGTATCATAATTACCCCATGGCTGGGTCGCTTATTTTTTCTTGGT
>MHEA01000222.1:11738-12721 GCA_001805085.1 Nitrospirae bacterium GWC2_57_9 | reverse complement strand
GGTCCCTGCCTCCCGCATAGTCCCGGTAATAGCGAACGCAGCGGTAGCACTGGATGCAGCGGTTCATCTCATGGGCCACGAAGGGTCCCAGGTACTGGTTCGGATAGGTGCGTTTCTTGAAACGCGACCTCCGGTAGACATGTCCGGTCATGACCGTCATATCCTGGAGATGACATTCGCCCCCTTCGTCGCAGACAGGACAGTCATGGGGATGGTTCAGCATCAGGAGCTCGACGATGTTCTTCCGGAAGGACTTGGCTTCGGCATCCTCGATAGATATGCGCATCCCGTCCCTGACCCCGGTCATGCAGGACATGACGATCCTGCCGCGCGTGTCCTTTTCGTCCTTGAATTCCTTGACCGCGCACTGCCGGCAGGCGCCGACGGAATGCATGGCAGGATGCCAGCAGAAGTAGGGGATATTGAAGCCCAGGGAGAGGCAGGCCTGGAGCAGGTTCTGGCCTTCCTTTACGATATAGGGTCTGTTTTCGATAAAGATGGTAAACATTTTTGACACGGATTTACACTGATCTTTCTATGAAACTGCGTGATTAAAAAACTTTGCGAATAATCTTGATCTACTCTCCGAAGTTAATCAAGAGTCCGACTCTGATGCCCGCGGCCTTCAGGTAATTGACCAACTGAACTTCATGAGCTTTTGAAAGTACTGATACTGCTTTTAACTCAGTTATAACCTTATCAGCCACAAGAATATCAGCAAAATATTCTCCAATAAGCTTTCCTTCAAATAATACATTGATCGGTGCCTGCTGTACGGCCGGGACATTCTTTGCTTGAAGTTTTATCATCATGGCATTTTCGTATACTTTTTCAGAAAAACCAAACCCCAGTTGGTTATACACTTCGTACGCACAAGCAATAATCCTATCCGTCGTTTCCGAGTGTAAGTAGTTATCCGCTTTTATCATAAGTTCATCAGTGTGAGTCAGTGTCAAAATTCTTTATAACTGCATCTTCTTTCC
>MHEA01000222.1:1560-11709 GCA_001805085.1 Nitrospirae bacterium GWC2_57_9 | reverse complement strand
CAGCTTGAGCCCGCTCCTGAGCGGTTCCATGGCACCGGGCGCCAGCGCGCAGTAGGTCTTCCCCAGCCAGAGCGAACTCCCGAGCATGGCGAGCTGATCGATGTCGCCGGCTTCCCCCTGGCCGTTCTCGATCGCAGCCAGGATCTTCGCTGCCCAGGGCAGCCCTTCCCGGCAGGGCGTGCACCAGCCGCATGACTCACGGGCAAAGAACCTCGTGAGATTATGGAGAGCTCCGATCGGGCAGGTCCTGTCATCCAACACGACCAGGGTGCCGGTGCCCATCCTGCTGCCTGCCTTCATGACGGAATCGAAATCCATTTTCACGTCGAAATGCTCCTGGCCCAGGAATTCCGTTGAGGCGCCGCCAGGCAAAAGGGCCCGGAACCGGTACCCGTCCTTCATGCCTCCTGCATGCTCCTCAAGGATCTCCCGAATGGTCGTGCCCATGGGCAGCTCCCATGCTCCCGGGCGCTTCACCCTGCCGCTGGCACCGTAGATCTTCGTGCCGCCGTCGGCTGTGCGGCTGAGTCCCTTGAACCATTCCGGTCCGTTCGTTATGATATGCGGGACATTACAGAGAGTTTCTACATTATTGACCACCGTGGGCCTGCCCCACAGCCCGCTTACCTGGGGAAAAGGGGGCTTGGAACGGGGCTGGGCCCGTTTTCCTTCGAGCGCGTTCAGCAATCCGGTCTCTTCTCCGCACATATACCTGCCGGCGCTGACATGGAGATGCAGCTCGAGGCTGCGGCTTGATTTAAAAATGTTTTTTCCCAGAAATCCCTTCTGATAGGCTTCCTGGATGGCCGTAGTGATCCTTTTTTCCGCTCGCTTGTATTCCGACCTCAGGAAGATATAGGCCGTGCCGGCCTGGATCGCAAGAGCGCTTATGAGCATGCCCTCGAGCAACTGGTGAGGGTTTCCTTCAAGCAGCACCCGGTCCTTGAAGGTTCCCGGCTCCATTTCGTCGGCATTCACGACCAGGTACCGGGTCTGTTCTGGATCGCCGTCCAACGGCACGAAGCTCCACTTCATACCCGTGTTAAAGCCAGCACCTCCCCGGCCCCGCAGGTTCGCGTTCGTCACAGCCTGCTGGATATCTTTCGGGCTCATGGCCAGGGCCTTGCGCGCTGCCTGGTAGCCGCCGGCCCTTTCGTATTCGGCAAGGCTCAGCGGGTCGCCGTCTGCCTTCATATGTCCGGTGAGCGGACGTTCCATGCTTTTCTTATTTCAACCTTTCCAGTATCCTGTCCAATTTCTCGGGCGTAAGGTCCCCGTACACCTCGTTGCCGATCATCACGGCCGGCGCCTGTTCGCATACTCCGAGGCAGGGGACAGGCAGAAGCGTGAACCTGCCGTCGGCGGTCGTCTGACCCCAGTCCGCTCCCAACCGCATCTTCAGATGATCGAACACCTGCTGCTGCCCCACGATCCAGCAGCTGATGGTGTCGCAGACCAGGATCACCTGTTTGCCGACCGGCCTTCGGTAGATCAGATTATAGAAGGTGGCAACGCTGTCCAGCTCGTGCGTCGTCATGCCGAGGATTTCCGCGACGTCCGCAAGCGCTTCGTCGGACACCCATCCCCGGTGGCGCTGCACGACCTTGAGCGCGTCCACGCAGGCGGCGCTCCTGCGTTCGTAACGCCTGATCTCGGTTTCAATTTCCGTTTTTTCCTGGTCGCTCAGCATAAATTTAAAGCAAACTCGAAATCCGAATATCTAAATCCGAAAGGTGGTTTAGAATTTCGAGTTTCGAAATTCGGATTTGCTTCACCTATCTACATCTCCCATGATAAAGTCGATGCTTCCCAGTATCGCAATCAGGTCCGATATGTTCAAGCCCCTGGTCATTTCCGGCACCGCCTGCAGATGCGGGAACGAGGGCGTGCGGATGCGGGCGCGATAGGACTGGGTCGAGCCGTCGCTGATGAGATAATAGGACATGTTGCCCTTGGCGGCCTCGATCCCGAAAGCGGCCTCTCCGGCAGGGACCACGGGCCCCCAGCTGACATTCAGAAAATGATCGATGAGGGTCTCGATATCCAGCATGGTCCTGTCTTTTCGCGGCGGCGTCGCGAGCGGATGGTCTGCTTTGGTGTTCCCGGCGGGCATGTTCTTCAGGCACTGCTCCACGATGCGCAGGCTCTGCCGCATCTCTTCCACGCGGACCGCTGCGCGGTCATAGCTGTCGCCATGGGTGGCGGTCGGGATGTCGAACTCGAACTGATCGTAGCCGGAATAGGGCCGCTTTTTGCGGAAATCCCATTCGAACCCGCACGCTCGAAGGTTCGGTCCCGTCACTCCCCATTCGATCGCCTGGTCCCGGGTAAGCGCTCCCACCCCCTGCGTGCGCGCCTTTACAATGCGGTTCTGCATGACGATCCGGTCATATTCCCTGAGCCTCGCGGGCATGTAATCCAGGAAATCCCGGACGAGTTTCTCCCAGCCGCGCGGGAGATCGGCTGCCACACCGCCGATCCGGAACCAGCCCGGGTGCATGCGGAATCCGCACACGGCCTCAATGATGGTGTAGAAGCGCTCGCGGTCATTGAAAGTGAAAAAAACAGGTGACAACTGCCCCAGGTCCGCGGCAAAGGTGCCGTACCATACGAGGTGGTTCGCGATCCGGAAGAGCTCGGCCAGCATCACCCGGATGACCTTGGCACGGTCGGGCACTTCGATGCCGGCGAGCTTTTCCACTGCCAGGACATAGGGGAACTCGTTCAGAACTCCGGCGAGATAATCTATCCTGTCGGTATAGGGGATGTAAGTATGCCAGGTCTGGCGCTCCGCGGTCTTTTCCTGGGCACGATGATGAAAACCGATATCGAGGATCGCATTCTCGATCCGTTCCCCGTCCAGTTCCAGGATGATGCGCAGGACCCCATGCGTGCCGGTATGATGGGGTCCGAGGTTGAGGAACATGAAATCAGTGCCGTCCTGGCGCGGGGACAACCCCCAGTCCTCGGGCCGGAACCGCATGGCGTCCTCTTCTTTTACTTCCCGGTCATCGGCAAGCCTGAACTTGCCCAACTCGGTCCTGCGGGCCGGGTGCTCCTTGCGGAGCGGATGGCCTTTCCAGTCGGGCGGCATGAGGATGCGTCTCAAATGGGGATGGCCTTCGGCCCGGATGCCGAACATGTCCCATATCTCGCATTCGTACCAGTCCGCGGACTTCCAGAGCGGCGTTATGCTCGGGATCGAGGGATGCTCGCCCGCAAGCGCCACCTTGACCCGCACATCCTGGTTCCGTTCAAAGGAGAGGAGGTGGTAGACGAGCGTAAAATCGCTTGCAGGCTGGTCCTGCCTGTTGCCGCGCACCCGCTCATCGATCGCGCTCAGGTCATACAGCATCGGGTAGGGGCTTTGGGTGCCTGATTTCAGAAAGCGCAGGATCTCGGGGAGACGTTCCTTGGTCGTCCAGAAGGTAGGGATGTCGTCTTTGGTGGCCTGGGGGGCTACTGCGGCTTCCCCGAACGTGTTCTGCAATTCCTGGATGATGTTCATGCAGCCTCATGGCGAGATGACTAAAATTCCAAAATTTCCAAATCTCCCGGAAATTGATCCTTGGCGCCCGGAGCATATTTGATATTTGGTGCTTGAGATTCGGTTTTTGTTTTCCCTATACTTCGTCCGGCGGGAGCAGTTCGGTCAACTGCTGTCTGCGCGGCCGCTTGAGATCGCGCATCACCGGCATTTCGTGCTTTTCAACGCCTTGCGGTCCGACCACCCAGCTCAAGGGCCGCCGCTCCCTGCCCACCAGGTCCTGCAGCATCAAGAGACCCTCCATGAGCGTCTCCGGCCTCGGCGGGCAGCCCTGGACATAGACGTCCACGGGAAGGAAGGAATCCACTCCCTGGACCACGCTGTACACGTCGAACATGCCGCCTGAATTTGAGCAGGACCCCATGGAGATCACCCAGCGCGGCTCCATCATCTGCTCATAGAGCAGCTTCACCATGGGCGCAGCTTTTATGAAGACCGTGCCCGCAACGACCATCACATCGGCCTCCCGGGGAGTGCTCCTGAGCACCTCCGAGCCGAAGCGGGCTATGTCGTATTTGCTCGTCAGGCTCGCTGCCAGTTCGATATAGCAGCAGGAGAGCCCGAAGTTGAAGGGCCAGATGGAGTTCTTCCTGCCCCAGGCGATCATGTCCTGTAATTTTCCGAGAGCGATATTTTTTTCAGCGGGCCGGTCTCCGCCGGTTCCCGCCTTGATGAGCGAATAGTTCATGGCCGGGCCTTTCCGTCGGTCCTCCAGTCAAGTGCTCTGACGCGCCAGAGGTAGGCGAGACTGGCGGCGAGGATGCCGATGAATATCGTCATTTCCGCATAACCGGTCCACCCGTTCTCGCGGATCGAAACGGCCCAGGCATAGACGAACACCGC
Source organism: Nitrospirae bacterium GWC2_57_9 (assembly GCA_001805085.1). GTDB lineage: Bacteria > Nitrospirota > UBA9217 > UBA9217 > UBA9217 > MHEA01. The sequence continues at coordinate 7,319 of MHEA01000222.1, read as the reverse complement.
TTCGAGATCGAAGACGACGAAGAACATCGCGATCAGATAGAACTGGATATGGAAGCGCAGCCTGGCCGAACCGGTCGGGGAGACGCCGGATTCATAGGGCATGTCCGTCATTTTTTCGCGGTGCCGTTCTCCGAGAAAGTGCGAGATGATTATCATCGAAGCGATCAGGATGATAACCAGACCAAAGTAGACAGCGAGCGGCCAGAGCGGCTGCGTTTGAGCGTCAGGCGTTATCATGGTAAAAGAATAGCATAGGGGCAAGGAATGTCAAGCTTCGGATTTCATTGTGGAATTCGGTGTTGACAATCAGGGTGAACGCTGATACTCTACCGGGTGTTTAATCCGTGGAGACTGGTTTTTGACTGCATTCCGTTCGGCGTTCCATGACCAGATCGCATAAAGGGCGTTCAATTCGCTTCACATACTTCATCTCGGGAAAGGAGCAACATTATGAAAGTAACATCAGTACTGGTATTGTGCAGTGTCCTGACCTTCAGCCCGGTCATGGCGGAAGAAAAAAAAGAATTTGCGAACCAGAAGGAAAAGGCAAGCTATGCGATCGGCATTGATATGGGGAACAGCCTCAAGAAGAACAATATCGATGTTGATCCCGATCTCCTTTACAAGGGGATGAAAGATGCGTTGACCGGCAAGCCGCTTTTGACGGAGCAGGATGTCAGGGACACGCTCGTGGCGCTCCAGAAGGAAATGCAGGCAAAGTTCGCCGAAAAAAACAAGACCTTCCTTGCGGAGAACAAGAAAAAAGAAGGGGTGAAAACGCTTCCGAGCGGCCTGCAATACAAGATCCTGAAAAAGGGGAAAGGAAAATCGCCCCAGGCCACCGACTCTGTCAGCGTGAACTACCGCGGGACGCTCGTGGACGGGACAGAATTCGACAATTCGTACAAACGCGGCCAGCCCGCAACGTTCCCGGTGAACGGGGTGATCCGGGGCTGGACCGAGGCGCTTCAGTTGATGAATGAGGGGAGCAAATGGGAGCTTGTCATCCCGTCCGAATTGGCGTACGGCCCTTCGGGCAGGCCGGGAATCCCCCCCAATTCTACCCTGATCTTCGAGGTCGAGCTGATCTCCGTTAACCCCAAACAGGAGGAGAGCAAGGCTTCTCCCGAGAGCGATAAGACGCAGCAGGATAAAAAAAGCGGGAAACAGAACAAATAATAACGATGCGTTAAGCACCAAAGCCGGCCTCGGGGCCGGCTTTTTTAGTCAGCGTAAGCGTCAAATATTTTCGAAAACAGGAGAAATTCTGAAAGTGCCTTCCGGCCACGCCCGGGTAAGCAGAGTAGCGAGTGCGATTCTGGTCGCGGCGAGCAGCGGCTGCGAATGGTTCCGAAAGTGGCCTGCAGAAACTTGAAGGCGATCCAATCCGTAAAAAATAGCTTGTTCCCGCCGGTCCTTGCCTCAAGGCTTGGGCTCCCACTCCTTCAACTTCCTGCTGATGAATTCGATGATCGCGGCATGTTCTTCGGTGCCGCGGTCGCTGACGGTCATCGGTTTCCCAAAGGCGAAGTAGACGCGTTTTTCGGGAGAGATCTTTCCGTAGTCCTTCAAGAATTTCCCATTTCCCCAGGCATCGGTTTTGAGCGCGATGGGAACCACGGGCACATTCGCCTTCCGGGCAAGTTTCATTCCGATCGTATTGAACGATTCGTGGTCGAACACCGGAGTTCGGGTGGTCTGCGGGAATATGATGATGGATCTGCCCGCGCGCAGCCTTTCAACACCGCCGTCCATCACGGCTTTGAAATCGTCTCGGGGATTGGACCGGCCTACGGTTATCGGGTCCCGTGAACGCATGATATGCTTAAAGACGGGATAATCCACGAGGCTTTGTTTTACCACAAAAGTAGAATCTTTGAAGGACGATATGATCACCGGCAGGACGAAGGTCTCGAGGGTGCTCATGTGGTTCGCGATGAAGACGCAGGGTCCGTCGAGGCCGCGGATGGAGTCGATGCCGGTGATCTCCACGTTCACGCCGACCTGTTCGAGGGCGCGCAAGGTCGCCAGGCTGCTCTGGCACCACTCGGCGGTTCCATATCGGCCGCGTTTTGCCAGTGAACTTCCGCGAAAGACGATCATAAAAGCATGGTAGTAGAAGATGAACGAAGGGGCCATCCGCGCGGCCAGGGAAGGCTGACGGGAAGGCGTCCGGTAGGTGTCACCAGGGAAAGGGTTCTGCTCCAAGGAGCGCTCCTGTGCGGTCGGGATTAGGAAACTCAAAAACGGGCACAGTATACCATGCGCGTGGGCAGGAGGGAAGGGGGAAGTTCCGGGCGAGGTGCGCGATGCGGCTACGCAAGGTCCGGCGAGGGTCTTTTGATGTAGTAGCCCTGGGCGTAATCGATCCCGGCTGACTCGACCAGCCCCAGGATGTCCTCGGTCTCCACGAACTCGGCGATGGTCTTGATGCCCAGTTTTTCCGAGAGCGCGGCGATGCTGGAAACAATGGCCTTTTCGACGGTGCTTGTTCCGTTCATGTTTCTGATAAAATCGCCGTCAACCTTCAGAAAATCGACGCTGAAGCTCCTGATGTACTGGAACGAGGAGTAACCGGCGCCGAAATCGTCGATGGCGAACCGGAAGCCTTCCCCTTTCAGGTCGCGGATATGCTTCCCGATCATATCCAGCTGCTTCACGGTGTCCCTTTCGGTGATCTCAAAGACCATCTGGGACGGCTCCATGCCGTAATCCCGCAGCAGCTTCCGGACCGTGGGCATGAACTCGTTCAGGACGAGCGCCTTCGGGGAAAGATTGAGGAAAAGGCTTCCTGCGTATCTGCTTTCCCTGGCCTTGCTGAAAGCCTGCTCGATCAGCTGGTAATCGAGCTTTCCGATGGCGCCCATGCTCTCCGCGGTCTCGATGAACTCCGCGGCCGGGATCACGCGGTCATTCAACACGATCCTCGTCAGCACTTCATATGCCTCGATCTTCATGTCCTTCACATTCATGATCGGCTGGAAGTAGGGGACGATCCGCCGCTGGGACAGGGCTTCGAGGATCATGATGTTCTTGTCGCCCATGCTTTTCAATGTCTTCACGTCGTCGTGCTCGCTGGGCATGCTGATCCGGTCCTTGCCGAACGTCTTGGCCTGCAGGAGCATGCTCTCGCCGAGGAGGTAAAGGTCCCTTGCTTCCTGGGCGTGATCGGGAAAGACCGCAACACCGATGGATACGGTCTGTCTGAAGACCGCCCCGCCCGGCACGTCGTGGGAGAACTCGCGAAGGTTCTCCAGGATCCTCCGGGCGACGATGTATGCCTGTCCTTCATCGCAGACCGGAAGGATGGCGATGAACTGGTCTCCGGCATAGCGTGAGGCGATGTCGCCTGCCCGTACCGCCCCCTTCAAAAGGACCGAGAATGCCCTGAGGAAATTGTCGCCCACGTCGTGCCCGTACAGATCGTTCATGGTCTTGAAATTGTCGAGATCGAGGACGAGGATCGAGAAACGGTACTGCTGACGCTTGGACCGTTCAGTCTCGTAGTTCAGGAGGTCCCAGAAGGCGATCTGGTTATAGAGATTGGTGAGCGGGTCCCTCGTGGCGAAGCGTTCTATCTCGCGCGTATACCTGGTCAGAGCCTGGATCGAGCCGGCGCTGGCAGCGAGGGCGATCAACACATTTTCGGCAATCGTCTTTGCCTCGTGCCGGTGGTGCGTGTCTTTCCCGAGGGCGATGCCGACCATGCAGCTGCTCTGCAGGTTCTCCCCCGGGAAGGACTTGCAGAGCAGAGCGATGTCCTTCCCGATGTCATGCCCCGGAGGTGAAGCAGCAACGGCGGTCGTGTTCGCCACGGCAAAGTCCTTTATTTGTTTGAACGCATCCTCGCCGGCGAGCATCCTGCTCACCAGGTTGACCCCCGCTTCCCGCGCGGGAACAGCGGGAGCGCCGCACCAGAACAAATGCAGCTCGTAGCGGTCGTCGTCGCCGGGCTGAAACGTGAAAACGAAACAGAGGTCAAGGACTTCCCGGGCAGCCGCCGTAATGTTCCTGACGGGGTTGTGCCGGTTCTGGAGGGAGCTTGCGGTCAGCGTCAGCTCCTTCAACAGGCACGTCTGGAACTCGATGATGCGGTCTTTCTTTTTATCCGGGAACAAAAGCACAGTAATGAGGCTCCTTCACACAGCGTCATCGCTGTTACAGGTGAGAACTGAAAGCGGCAATACGGGGCGCGGCCAGTCGCTCGAAGTCTCGATACCGCATGCGAATGGCCTCGTAAGAAGTGCCGGCGCTGAACGTAATGAAATCCTGCGCGGCCATGCTCTCGTCAACCCAGGCATCGAGATGGGGGAAGCGCGGTTCTGTTCGAGATAACGCTGCAGTCTGGCCAGTGTGTTCATGGCGGCCGAACAGTATATGTTCATATCAAGTATAGCGTAAGGCAACTTTTTGTCAACCGATAAGACCTGCTCCCCACAAGGCAAAAAATACTTGCAATGACCGGTAGAAAAAGAGAAAATGCCCGTCATGAACGACATTAAAAAGACGATCGCGCAAATGGTGATGCCCAGGATAGACGGCGTTTTTCTCGAAGACCAGTCCTATCGAAAGGAGATCGAAGCGCTCGTCCGCGAGGGCTTGGGAGGATTCATCCTTTTCCGCGGGGATATCGAAAGCACTCCCCGCAGGCTGCAGGAACTGCAAGCACTTGCCGAGGTGCCGCTGTTCATCACTTCGGACGTCGAACGCGGCCTGGGCCAGCAGCTTGCGGGCGGGACCCGCTTTCCGAGCCAGCGGGCTGTTGCTTCTGCGATCAACCGTCGTTCCCGGCAGGACGCCGCGCTCCTCAACGCAATGCTTGACGCCGTACGCAGAGAGACGCGCGCAGCCGGCATTCAGGGCGTGTTTTCGCCCGTTGCGGACGTCAACAGCAATCCCTGCAATCCCATCATCTGCACCCGTTCTTTCGGCGAGACCCCGGAGGTGGTGGAGTGGTTCGGCAGGCGCTATATTACCGGGTTGCAGAAGGCGGGAGCCAGGGGACATCTCGACCTGCTTGCCTGCGCCAAGCATTTCCCCGGTCATGGGGACACCGATCAGGATTCCCATTCGGTCCTTCCGGTGATCCATGCCGAACGAGCCCGGTTAAACAGCCTCGACCTCCCGCCGTTCCGCGAGGCGGTAAAGGACGGCGTCGGCATGATCATGGTGGCCCATCTCATGGTCCCGGCCCTGGATCCGGAGAAACCCACCACCTTCTCGAAGAAAACGATCACGGCCCTGCTGCGCGAGGGCATGGCGTTCGACGGCCTTATCGTTTCCGATGCGCTGGATATGCTGGCGCTTGCCGGACAGTATTCCCAGGAAGAGATCGCGGTGCGCACCGTGGAATCGGGCATGGATATCCTGCTCCATCCCCGCGATGCCCGCGTCACCATTAACGCCGTTGCCGGCGCCGTTCAACAGGAGAGGATCACGCTCCAGCGGATCCGCGAGTCCGTGGAACGGATCAGGGATGCCAAGATCCGGCTGGGGCTTTTCGAACGCGCCGGCGGCTCACAGCCACCCCTGAACTACGAGCACCACCGTTCCCTTGCCCGCGAACTCAGCCGGAAAGCTCTCAAAGTCGTTTCAGGGAACAAAAATTTGCTGCCCTTCAAGCCGGGCAGCCCGGCCTGTTTCCTGCTCGATGATGACGGCGCAGGCCGGGGGGACACCTTCCTGAAGACGCTGCAGGCAAAAGCAGGAAACTTCACGGGCACGGTGCTTACGCCCGATGCCGATCCCGGCCGCGAACA
>MHEA01000222.1:0-1529 GCA_001805085.1 Nitrospirae bacterium GWC2_57_9 | reverse complement strand
ACTCCGGTATATCGCCGAGGCTCGAGGAGGTCGGCCACCGGGTCATCAGCACGGCGAAACTGGCTAAGAAGCCGAGCGTTGTCATTTCCTTTGACAGCCCCTATATCCTGGACCAGTTCAAAGATGCCGATGCCTGCATCGCCGGGTATGACTGGATGAATGAGATCCAGGAGGCCGCCGTGGAGATGCTGCTGGGGAAGTAAAGCTCTGGGCAGCACGTGCCCATTCGCCTGCCCAAAGTCAGCCTTCCTCCCGCATTGAAAGACGACTCATGATCAAGATTCTCCTTATCTTCCTTGCCTTCGCCTTCATTCACAGCATTACCGTCGCAGGCTGGTTCAAAGACCTCTCCCTGAGCCTCCTGGGAGATACCTTCATGCGGGTGTGGTACCGCTTTTTCTATACGCTGATCAGCATTCTTACGGCCGCAGCTGCATTCCTGTTTATCGCTGATGTTCCCGATAAGGCCCTCTGGCATGCTCCTTCGTGGCTTCGCTGGTACCTGCACGCGGTCCAACTGGGGGCGCTCGTCTTCGGCGCAGCAGCTTTTCGGCACCTCGATGGCCTGGAGTTCCTGGGCTTCAGGCAGGTCTGGAGGTATCTCTCGGGACGGGTTGTCACGGGAGACCGGGAGGGTTTGAGGGCAAATGGACTGGTTACGAGCGGGGTCTACGGTATTGTGCGGCATCCGCTGTACCTGGCCGGCATCATCTTTTTTACGTTCCATCCGAACATCACCACCAACGGCCTTGCGGTCACCGTCCTCGCCGACCTCTATTTCATTTTTGGCGCCGTGCTTGAGGAACGGAGATTTATTGGGGCCTTCGGCGATGAATACCGGGAGTATATGAAGCGGGTGCCGAGGCTGTTTCCGAGACTTGCTTAGGAGCCGGCTCGTAATTTCGGCTTTTTAGGCCCTTCCTGACTTCTCCTCATGAAAAATTTCCAATCAAAAAGTGTAAGTCAAATGGCTTAGGCTATTTACGGCAATGTGTTGACAGCGGCCGGGCAGGAGGTATTCTTAATACAATGGATTCTGAGACATAAGTCATGCAGCAGCATGAGTTCACTCCACCAACCGCCGCGAGGAACAGCGATGATGCTCAACGAGAGAAAACAAGCACAGGAAGTGCCGGTCAACATGCAGAAACCGGCTAATTATTCTCTTTGCAGGTCCAGTTGTTCGGTATGTCCCTACCGTCAGGGCCTCTTGAAGCTGCTGGATCATGCAGTAAAGATCGTACCCTCCCTGCCGGAAGGCGCCGGTAAATCCTCTGCAGAATAAAAAACCCGTTTGTCATTATTGCAGCAGACGAGTAAAAATCAGGGAGGGTAAATCGCGTGATGGCGACGCGCTTCCCCCGCCGGCATTGCTCGCCACGACAAGACTGCTTTCAGTTTTCGCAAAAGCTCATCTGCCCGCGAAATCCATGATCTCCTTCCACAATGATCGGTCCGCGATGAGGGGCCAGTCGTTGTGTCCGGCGCCCCTGATGGTCCAGATGCGCTTAGCTCCGGGCAGAGAATTA
>MHEA01000221.1 GCA_001805085.1 Nitrospirae bacterium GWC2_57_9 | reverse complement strand
CATGCCGACGAAGCCGGCCAGAGCCGAACCGCACACTCCGATCAGGAAGCCGATCGCGGACCACTTCCCGAGCGCCGGAACCGCCCAGAGAATAACGAACAGCACTACCGCGACCATGGCCACGGTCTTGTACTCGCGCGCGAGGAATGCATATGCGCCTTCCTTCACCGCATCAGAGATCGTCTTCATCTTCTCATTTCCTGCGTCCTGCTTGTTGACCCATGCGGCGATGAACAGGGCGTATATAACGCCGGCGATGCCGCATGCGATCGCAAATGTCATAACTGTATTTGCAAAATCCATTTCCTTCCTCCTTTTAGAATTAGATTATATCGTCCTCATGTTGCACTTCAATAAATCCTGTCCATCACGATGCGATGGATGAGCAACCACTGCAGCTATGTTCCCCCCAGGCATCCCTCCCTATCGTCATGTGTAATAGGAACTCTATGCTTCGAATTTGCCGCCGATGAAATCTTTCAGGTAGTGGTTCTCCGCCTTCAGGTTCTTCACCAGGACGCGTACCACGTCGCGCATGGACAGCAGTCCGAGCAGTCCGCTCTCTTCGACAACCGGCAGGTGACGGATATTGTTCTGGATCATGATCGCCATCACATAATCGAGGTCGTCGCCGGGCTTGACCACGAGCAGGTTGGCGCTCATGGCATCCTTGATTATTACATTCTTCAGGCTCTTCTGCTCGTTGGCGGAGTTCTTCACGATATCACGCTCGGTAACGATACCGACGAGCGAACCCCGGTCCATGACGAGCAGCGCGCCGATGTTGCATTCCGCCATCTGCTTTGCAGCAGCCTGCAGCGTGTCCGTGCTGTTGATGCTGAAACACTCGAGGCCTTTGATGCTTAGTAATTCTTTGACTTTCATGGTGACTCCGCTGAAAAACGCTTACTGCATTCCCGCGACCATACAGCCTGGCCGGGGTTCCCTTATTGTGCTGCCGGCTGTACGCCGGCTTCGGTGACCGACCCCGCGTTCGGGGCTTTCACCTCGCGGCCGGTGTAGCGGGCGAAGACCATGGCCGTGGTGCGATAGAAAACGTGCGCGAACTTGGAATAGGGGGCATATGCGAACAGCGACCAGACCAAAACCAGATGGAAGTAGTAAACAATGTACCCTATCTTCATCTCGGCCAGCCGAAGCGCCCAGGAGCCCATGCCGGTTGCGCCGACGCCAATAACTATAGTCAGGAAAACCCAATCGAAATAGGAACCCATTCCAGCCTTTGCAGCATTACCGAGCCGATTGAGCAGGATGATCAAGGCCCCTGCCGCAAAAGCGACAGAGCTTGCCAGGGCCAGCCACTTGACCGGGTCGCTGTTCGGGTAGGGCGCCTCTCCAAAATGGAAAGGTCCAAAAGCCGGTATATGGAAGAACTCGTGGCCGTAGAGGTATCCTACCGCCCATACTGTTACGACAAAGAGTCCGGCGAATGCATAGAACAGGAGCAAGTGGCCCCATTTCCTGAGCTTGCTTACGTTGCAATCCGTGAATTTCTTGTGCGCGAATATCTGCGTGAATGCCGGGACGATGTGGCTGAAGGGACTGCCTGTTCCCTGCGCGCCCGCCGCATTCTTCTTCATGCCGGACCAGAGACGGGTAATCCCGACAAAAGCCGATACTGCGGCAAAAAGCGCCGTTAACATAAAGGTTACGTCAATGTGAGGGAATACCGGCATGAAAAAGTGGTATGCCATTTTACCCTCGTTATTGAGAGGCACCGCGTCGATGCTTTTATAGGGCATGATCATGTAGAACAGCACCATGGGTATCGCGAACAAAAGCCAGATCCATTTAGGATCAGTTGCAATTTTCGCGAAAAAAGGAACCATAGCGACCTCTTTGATGCTCTGTTTCCGGATAGCGTTCAGCACTTCGCCCGGCTTTGCGCCCCGGGGGCAGTAGGCCGTGCAGTCGCTGCACTGATGGCAGAGCCATACATCGGCGCTCGCGATCAGTTTGTCTTTCTGGCCCCACTGCGCCAGGACCATTTCCTTGCGCGGAAACGGATTGCCCTCGGGCGTCACGTTGCAGACCACCGAGCAGGTTGCGCACTGGTAGCACTTCTTCAGAGATTCGCCGCCGCCCTTGATGATCTCGTTCACGAACTGTAAATCAGGTTTTATTACCGTTGCTTCTGACATTTAATCCTCCCATTACTCTGGTTAGGAGTTGTTTGTTTTTAACTCCGCACTCCGAACTCCGCACTCCGAACCTGACCCTACATGGTCCTGAACGGATTCGGTCCGATCTCTCTGATCCTTGTAGCAAACTCATTGAGCATGTCCGGCAGTTTATCATACTCGTTGATGGCCACCTGCATGAGCTGGACGCGCTCGGACTCGAGCTGGAGCCGGTTCAGGGTCTCACTCACCTTGCTGAAGCGGGTGTTCGCGAGCTCGCTGCCCTTGACGAAGTGGCACTGATAGTTCTCCCCGTACTTGCAACCGAGAAGCAGCATACCGTCGGCGCCCTTGGACAGCGCGTCGGCAACCCACACCAGGTTCATGCCGCCCAGGCACCGCATGGAAATGAACCGGAATGCCGGATCGATCTTCTTTCCGGCAATAGCCGCCGTGTCGAGCGCCGGGTAGGAATCGTTCTCGCAGACCAGGCAGATGATCGTCGGCTTGTCCTCATCATCGGAGTATTCCACAGACTTGAGCATCGAGCCGACGATATCGACGCTGTAGTCCTTGAACGAAACGATGCGTTCCGGGCAGGCGCCCATGCACGTTCCGCAGCGACGGCAGCGGTTGAGATTGTATTTCGGAATGCCCTTCTCGTCCTCGTCGATGGCGCCGAAAGGACATTCTTCCGTGCACCGCTTGCAGGCCGTGCACTTGATCAGCATCGGATCGGGATAGGTCACGTCCCAGGCGCGGGGATGAACGGCAACGCCGCGCGACGCGTGGTCGATGGCCTGGATCGCCTTGAAAGCCGCTCCTGCCGCGTCTTCCTGCGCTTCTGCCATGTTCATCGGCTGATGCACGCTTCCTGCCGCGTAAATACCCGTTCTTCTTGTTTCATACTGGAAGCATATGAAGTTGGAATCAGCAAAACCGGCTGCACCCTCGAGCGTCGGAATCTCGGGTCCCTGACGATAACCGAGGTTCAGAATATAATCCGGCTTCGGGGTCTGTTCAAGATAATTCTTTTTGGCTTCGTCGCCGCCCCCGGCTGCGGCCGTAAGTCCGTCAGCGTATGCCTGAGGGCCGAGGGTCGTGGGGACCATACCTGCTGCGAGAACAACGAGATCGGCTTCCACTTTCACCTTCTCGCCGGTCTTCGTGCCGAACAGCGTATTCTCCATCTCGACGAACATGTTGCCGTCCGCCGCTTCTGAAACGCCTGTCACATCGGCCTTGGTGAGCATCACGCCCGGATTGTTCTGAGCTTCTTTATAATAGAGTTCGGTCCTGCCCGGGGTCCTGATGTCCTTGTAGAAAATCATGGCAAGGGCATCCTCGTTCTGCCGCACGTACTGCGCCTGCTTGAGCGACGTGGCGCAGCACATGGAGGAGCAGTACGACAGGTGGTTCGGATCGCGCTGGCCCGCACACTGGATAAATGCGACTTTCATCGCCGGCTTGCCGTCGGAAGGCCGGAGCAGTTTGCCGTTGTTCTTTCTGGCGATCTCTTCAAGCTCCATGTTGGTCACGACGTTCTTGAACTTGCCGTACCCGAGATAATCAAGTTTGTTTGCGTCATAGGGCTTCCAACCGGTGGCCATGACGATGGCACCGATCTTCATGGTCTCGCCGTTCGAGAGCGTCACGTTGTACAGTCCGGGCTGGCCGTCGGTCTTCGCTATCGTTGTTGACTTGTACACCTTGATATTCGGGTTGCTCTCGACCTCGCTGACGGTCTTGTTGATATCGGTATCGACAATCAGCGGCTTGTTGATATAGGAGCCGGTCGGGATCTTTTTATAAAGCTTGTTCACGAGGCCGCCCAGTTGTGCGTCTTTCTCAACGAGCACGACTTTGCTGCCGGCGCCTGCTGCGGACAGGGCCGCGGTCATGCCCGCGATGCCGCCGCCGATGACCAGGATAGTGCTGTCCAGGTCGGGCAGAATATTCGGTTCAGGTAGTTCACTTTTCTGGACCTTCACGATGCCCATGTTGAGGTAGTCGTAGGCTGCATCGTTCGTTGCATCCGTGTTCGGCTCCATAGTCCAGGCAACGAACTCGCGGATATTCACGCGCTCCGTTAAAACGCCCGGGAAGGTGAACTCGGCCGCCTTAGCGCGCGGCGAGCAGGCAGCGATTACAATCGTATTCACGCCATCGTTGGTGATCTCGTTCTTCATCATCTGCACGCCTTCGGGGCTGCAGAGTGCATCATGGAACTTATAGTTCTGGAGTTTTTTAGCGGCTCCGGCGACCTTCTCAACGTCCATCGCCTCCTTGATGCCGCATCCCTTGCAGATATATACGCCGTATTTCTTCTCCATCCTTATTTCCTCCTCAAGCTCTGGATGCTCTTCATCACCACGCCGGTAGCATCCTGCGCAGAGCGCGCTACGTCAACGGGGGTCTTGAGCGTCCCGGTGGCGTAGATGCCCTTCGGGAGTGTTGCCTGGTCCACGAACCCGTCTTCGGTCACCTTCACGCCCGCACCCGCCAGCGACTGTGCCGTGGGCTGCATGCCGGTCGCCAGAACGACCATTTCGAAGGTCTCGGTGATCTTGCCGCCGCCGTGGATGTCCTCGGCAGTGACCTTCACATCGCCGTTCTCACCCTGCTCGATCTTCGCGACCTTGCCCTTGAGGAAGGACACGTTCTGGTCTTCCTTGATCTTGGCATAGAACCGGTTCTCATAGAGTCCGGGAGTCCTGATGTCGATGTAGAAGATCTTGACCTTGGAATCGGGGTACATTTCCCTGACATAGGACGCCTGCTTCAGGGAGGCCAGGCAGCAGATGTAGGAGCAATGGGCCAGATGGTTCTCGTCTCGTGAACCAGCGCACTGCACGAAAGCGATGTTCTTCACTTCCTTGCCGTCCGACGGACGGACGATCTTGCCGGCCGTGGGGCCGTTCGGCGCCGCGATGCGCTCCATCATCATGTTGGTGATCACGTTCTTGACCTTGCCGAAGGAAAGGTTGTCCATCTTGGTTGCATCGTAGGGGTTCCAGCCGGTCGCCATGACCACTGCGCCGACCTTCACGGTCTTGGTCTCGGGCTTCATGTTCAGATCGATCGCGCCGTACGCGCAGGCTGCCGCGCACTTGGCGCAGGATGAACCCTTGCATGCCTTGCCGTCGATCACATACTGGAGCGGGAAAGCCTGGTTGTGCGGAAGGTAGGCTGCCTTGGTCTTGCTCATGCCGAAGTCGAAGTCGTTCGACCGCTCTTCGGGACAGGCCTCTGCGCACTTGTTGCAGCCCGTGCACTTCTCGTTCACGAACCGGGGCTGGGTCTTGATGGTCACTTCAAAGTTGCCCTCGGAGCCGGTGATCTTCTCCACCTCCGCCATGGTCATGATCGTGACCTGGCCGTTGTTCTTGATCCGCTTGTACTGGGTCTCGAGACCGCAGTTCGGCGGACACATCTTCCAGAAATACTTGTTCAGCTGCGTTACCCGGCCGCCGAGATAGGGGTTCTTTTCCACGATGATGACATCGGAGCCTGTTTCCGCGGCTTCCACTGCTGCCGTGAGGCCGCTGAAGCCTCCGCCGACAACCAACACCTTATTTTCCGCCATAATAATCTATTCCTCCTTAAGGCAGTGAAACTGAAACGCTACACAGAAAGTTGATGACATTGAACATTGTAAACTTTAGTTGTAACGATGGTAAAAAAAAAGAACAACTTTACTTTACAATTTTCAATAAATCTCCGGGGAGGGTTGCCCTCCCCGGAGTTGAGATGTGTTAATGTTTTACAGGAGCTGCGTCCTCAACCATCTGGACATAGGGAACCTTCTTGACTTCCCACTTGTCGGTCGCCTGGTCATACTTCGAGTTGACGAAGCACTTCCAGTTGGTGTCGTCGATCTTGTCGAAGTCGCCGCGATAGTAGTAGCCGGGATACCGCGACTCCTCACGGAACAGGATGTGACGCGCATGGGCTTCCACCGACAGGATGCGGTGATAGTTCTCCCAGCAGCGCATCAGTTCGTGCAGGTCTCTTGCCGCCATTTTCGAAGTGTCTTCCTTCAGGATCTGGAGCTGTTTGAGACCCTCATCAAGCATGGTCTTGGAGGTCATGTACCAGGTGCCGATGCCGCCAAAGTACTCGTCGGCGATCTTCTGCAGACGGGTCTGGAGCATCTTCGGCTTGATGTAGTTCGGGTTGATCTCCGGAGCCGTGGTGTGGTTCTTGTACTTCTCGTAGACCTCGAACGGCAGGTACAGCTCGGCCGCGAGGTGGTCCGCCGTCTCTTTGATGGTCGGGGTGTAGCCGGGATTGTCAAGCATGAAGGCTAACGCATTCTTTGCAGCGATGCGGCCTTCTGCGTGCGAACCGGAGGAGAACTTGTGGCCCGAAGCGCCGCAGATGTCGCCGCACATAAAGAGGCCCTTCACGGTCGACATGCGGTTGTAGTTGCCTGCCGGCCACTTCTTGTTCCACTCTTCCGGAGCGCCGATATCATCGGGACCGCAGCACCAGAAGCCCGCGCAGCCCGCATGGGAACCGAGGAGATAAGGCTCGGTCGGCATGATTTCGGAAGGAACCTTGTCCGGCTCGATGTTCTTGGCGGCCCAGAGACCAGCCTGGCCGATGGCCATATCGAGGAAGTCTTCCCATGCTTCCGCCTCGAGGTGCTTCACCTTCTTGGCGCCTTCTTTATCGCCGAGTTTTTCCTTGAAGGTCTTGTTGATCGCTTCCATTGCATGGTGCGTGTTCATGAGGATCGGGCCTTTGCCCAGCTTCATGTCGCGCATCATGAGGTGGTTTCTGATGGCCGTGCCGAGAGTATCGACATATTTGCCGTACTTGGCCTTGGCTTCTGCAAGTGCTTCAGGATTGACGCAATAGTCTTCGCCGAGGCTGTTGGTCGCCTTTGCCTTGAAGAACAGGAACCATGCGCCCACCGGTCCGTAGCCGTCCTTGAAGCGGGCGGGCACGAAGCGGTTTTCCATCATGGTCAGCTCTGCGCCGGCCTGGAGGCCGAGAGCGTAACCGGAACCGGAGTTCCATACCGGGTACCAGGCACGGCCCTGGCCTTCCTGGGTCGACCGGGGACGGAACACGTTGACCGCGCCGCCGGCTGCCAGTACCATGGCTTTTGCCTTGAAGATGTAGATCTTGTTCTCACGAACGCTGAAGCCGGCTGCCGCTGCAACCCTGTTGGGCTCCTTGGCATCGTTGTAAAGCTTCACGATGAACACGCGCTCGAAGTGGTTCGTCGCGACACCGGTTGCCTCGCGGTTGGTCTTGAGGGCCACCTTTGCGGCTTCCGCAACGATGACCTTGTAGGACTCGCCGTTGATCATGATCTGCCATTTGCCGGAGCGGACCGGCTTGCCGCCGTCCTTCAGCATGGCCTTGCCTGCTTCCTTTGCCTGGAAGCCGTCGAGGGAGAAGCCGTCGTCGCCCATCTTCCAGATCGGGAGGCCCCACTCCTCGAAGAGCTGCACGGAATCATCAACGTGACGGCCGAGGTCATAGACCAGGTCTTCGCGGATGATGCCCATGAGGTCGTTCCGTACCATCTTTACATAGTCCACCGGATCGTTGTCACCCATATAGGTGTTGATGGCCGACAGACCCATGGCAACGGCGCCGGACCTGTCGGTCGCGGCCTTGTCCACCATGGTGATCTTGATCTTCTTGGGGTTTGCCCAGCGTGCGCCTTCGAAGGCCGCGCCGCAGCAAGCCATACCGCCGCCGATGAGGAGGAGATCTGTCTCTATTTCTTCGATCGCCGGCTTCTTGCAAAATGAAAAGTTACATGTCTCTTTTTCCATTAGTCATATCCTCCTTATTTCTTGATTACCGGCATCGGCTTCGACGTTGTGAAGTAGCCCGGCTGTTTGATTTTTGCCATGTCTGCTTCAGGCTTGCCCTTGAAGGGATCGACCGAGCCTTCCGCCGTGGTCCTGATCGGGAACTTGAAACGCTTCAAGAGCCCGTTCCGGAACTTGATGGTCCACATGATGGAATCCGTACCCCGCATCGGGATGACGTTCGCGCCCAGGGGGGCGAAATCCTGGTAAGCCCGGATCTCGATCGCCTGCTGCGGGCAGATCTTGACGCAGTTGTAGCACTCCCAGCACTGCTCGGGTTCCTGGTTGTAGGCCTTCATGAGATCCCTGTTCAGGGCCATGAGGTCGTTCGGGCAGATATACTGGCAAGCAGTCTTATCTTGCGCCTTGCAGCCGTCACACTTCTCTGTAATTACATAACTCGGCATGTTGCTGAACCTCCTATCCTTTGGATTGAAATGAACTGCTTTTTGCAGTTGTTGACCTATGGGTTACTTATGCGTATGCGTGCCTTCCGCGTGGCTGTGGAGCTTGATCTCGACCTTCTCGGTCAGGCCTGCATAGTACTTCTTGAGGATTTCGAGCACTTCGGGGCGGCTGAAATGATCGGGAACGTTCTCGCCTTCGGACAGCATCTTCCGGAGCTTGGTGCCGGAGAGCATGAGCCGGTCTTCCTTGCTGTGGGGGCAGGTCCTCATGGAGGCCATGCCGTCGCACTTGAAGCAGTAGAAGGTGTGGTCGATCTTGAGCGGCTTGGTCTCGAGGGCGCCCGCAGGGATCTCGTCGAAGATTTTCTGCGCATCGAAGGGGCCGTAGTAGTCGCCCACGCCGGCATGGTCGCGGCCGACGATCAGGTGGCTGCAGCCGAAGTTCTGGCGGAAGAGCGCGTGCAGGAGGGCTTCACGCGGTCCGGCATAGCGCATTTCCATGGGATAGCCGCACTGGATGGATGAGTCCTTCACGAAGTACTTCTCCATCAGGGTATCGATGGCCTCGGCGCGGACATCGGCCGGGATATCGCCTTCCTTCAGCTTGCCCAGGATCTGGTGGATCAGAACGCCGTCCATGGTCTCGATGGCGATCTTGGCAAGATACTCGTGGGAGCGGTGCATGGGGTTTCTGGTCTGGAACGCGGCGATCGTGCTCCAGCCCTTCTCCGTGAACATCTTGCGGGTTTCTTCGGGCCGCATATAGATGCCCTTGAAGGTCTCGGGGAAGTGTGCCTCGGAGAGGACCTTTACGGGACCGGCCAGGTTGAAGTCGGGCTGGCCCATGACCTTCTGAACGCCCGGGTGGCCTGCAACGTCGACGGTGCGGAAGATCTGCTTGCACTCGTGTTCCTTGTCGGCCTTGGACATGGCGTACTTCTCGGACACTTTCATGGTGGCCATGATCGTGCCTGACTCCTCGTCAACGAGGGTGATCTCTTCGTTCTTCTTGAGGGAGCCGGCGAAATCAGCGGACGCCGAGAGGGTGACCGGGACCGGCCAGAACGTGCCGTCCGCCAGTTTGTACTTGTCGCATACGCCCTTCCAGTCCTTCTTCGTCATGAAGCCGGTGAGGGGGGTGAATGCGCCGATGCCCATCATCACGAGGTCTGCGGTCTCGCGCGAGGAGATCTTGAGCTGCTTCAGCTTCGCCGCCTTCTTGAGCTCTTTCTGAAGGGCTCCGCCGCTGAGAAGAAGCGGCATGAGCTTCTTCTTTTTACCATGGGGCTTTACCAGTGCCATAATTGTTCCTCCTTATAAGAATTTAAAATTTTGAATAAGTCTAATAGGTCCTAGAGGACCTATTTTGATTCCTAGCCGAGAACCGCGGTCACCTTGTTGAAGATGTCGTTGATGGAGCCGACGCCCATGACGGTCTTCATGATGTTCTTCTTCGAGTAGTAATCGATGAGCGGCGCCGTCTGCTGCGTGTACACGTCGAGCCGCTTCTTGATGGTCTCTTCCTTGTCGTCGTCGCGCTGGAAGAGCTGGCCGCCGCACTTGTCGCAGACGCCGTCCTTCTTGGGGGCCGAGAAATGGACATTGTACATCTGCTGGCAGCCCTTGCAGGTCCTGCGGCCGGTGAGGCGCTTCAGGAGGTCGTTCATGTCAACGTCGATGTTGAGGGCGATCGTAAGAGGGATGCCGTTGCTGCTGAGGATCTTGTCCAGGGCTTCGGCCTGGGCCGTGTTGCGGGGAAAACCGTCGAGGATGAAACCGTTCTTGGTGTCCGGCTGCTTGAGGCGCTCTTCAACGAGACCGAGCACGATCTTGTCGGACACGAGCCCGCCCTGGTCCATGATCACCTTTGCTTCCTTGCCGAGCGGCGTGCCGTCGGCTACGGCCTTGCGGAGAATATCACCCGTGGAGATCTGGGGGATCTTATATTTGTCGATCAACATCTTCGCCTGCGTGCCTTTGCCGGCACCGGGCGCTCCAAGCAGAACAACCCTCTTAGCCATTCGAGATTTCCTCCATCGTAGAAGAGATTATTTGCCGCGGGAACAGAGTGAAGACGCAATAGGCCCTTCCCAAGATTTTAACCGGCCTATATTCGTTTAATTGGAGTTTTTTTTCAAGTTAAAAATTATAATTTGAATATTAGTTTTGTTTATAAATGGGGTCGGTCATGCAGAAAATTGCGAAGTTTTTCAAGAGCTTTTCCGCGGTGGCTCAGCCTGTCCTTCTCTTCTCCGGACATCTCCGCAAAGGTCCTGTCGAACCCGTCAGGAGTAAATACCGGATCGTAGCCGAAACCCGTTTTTCCCTTAGGTTCCAGCCCGATACGGCCCTTTGCAAACCCGAAAAAGGTCTTTACGTCGCCGCCCGGAAGGGCCAGGGCCATGCAGCAGACGAACTGTGCCGTTCTTTTGTCCTGCGGGATATTCTTCAGCTCCTGGAGCAGTTTTTCGTTGTTTTTGACGTCATTCGCCCCTTCCCCGGCATAGCGGGCGGAATAGACGCCGGGCGCGCCCTTCAACGCATCCACTTCCAGACCGGAATCATCGGCAAGGGCCGCCTTGCCTGTGCACTGACAGACCTCGACAGCTTTCTTCGTTGCGTTCCCCTCGAAGGTGTCCTTGTCCTCCACGGTTTCGGGGCAGTTCGGATAATCACTCAGGGAGAGGATCGTGATCGGGAGATCGGCGGTGATCCGTTTGATCTCTTCGATCTTCTTTTTATTGCCAGTGGCGAGAACGATCTCCATCAGAACCTCAAAAACTTTATTAACCACGGATAAACACGGATGAAAAAGTACGG
>MHEA01000220.1:33520-34239 GCA_001805085.1 Nitrospirae bacterium GWC2_57_9 | reverse complement strand
GCTGGCGGATCTATTCCTGGAAAACCGCTCCTTTGATCTTGCCGCAGTGGAATACGAGAAGACCGCCTATGAATACCCCCGCCACGAGAAGTCGTCCCAGGCCGGGTACTCGGCAATATTCGCCTGGCGGCAGCACCTGGCCGGGGCAGGAGCAGAGGCAAAGGCCCAGGTGACGAAGGAGGTCGTGCGCAGCTCGCTCAAGTTCGCCGGCGCCTATCCGGAGCATGAGAAGGCGGCGGTCGTCCTAGGAGCGGCAGCCGATGACCTGTACGACATGCAGGACCATGAACAGGCGGTCACGGTCGCACGCATGCTCATCAACACCTTCCCCGGTGCCGACGCGGAGGTCGTGCGCGCAGCCTGGCTGGTTGTCGGCCATGGAACCTACGAACTGCGGCGCTACCGGGAAGCGGAAACCGCGTACCGGCGAGTGCTGGCCCTGCTTCCTGCCGGGGACAAGAGCCGCGCTGTCCGGACCGATAACCTTGCCGCAGCCATCTACAAGCAAGGCGAACAGGCGAGCGCCAAGGGGGACCACCGGACAGCGGCCGTTCATTTTTTAGAGATCGGGAAAGTGGCCCCGAGGTCCAGGATCAGGGTGAACGCGGAGTACGATGCGGCTGCCGCGCTGATCCAGGCCAACGAGTGGAAGATGGCTGCCGGTGTGCTGGAGCGCTTCCGCACCCTGTTCCCCGGACATGCGCTGCAGCACGAGGTGA
>MHEA01000220.1:29491-33508 GCA_001805085.1 Nitrospirae bacterium GWC2_57_9 | reverse complement strand
CCTATGTCTATCGCGAGGATGGGCAGCTTTCCCTCGCGGCTGACGAATACGAACGCATAGAACGGGAGTCCGGGGATGATGAGGCGAGGCGGGAGGCCTTGCTGGTTGCGGCGGAATTGCATGAGAGGGCCGGGAACCAGTCCCGCAGGCTGGCGGTGTATCGGCGTTATGTGGACCATTTCCCGCACCCCGTGGAACCGAACCTGGAAACGCGCGGCAAGATCGCGGAAGCTTTGAAAAAGAACAACGATCACGACGGCTATCTCGCCGAGCTCAGGCAGATCGTGGCCATAGACGCCGGCGCGGGCAGCGAGCGTACGCCGCGGACCCGCTCTCTCGCCGGAAACGCCGCGCTGGTCCTGGCCGGGTCGGCCTTCGACCGGTTTGCCGAGGTCAAGCTGGTCGAACCAGTCGAGGCCAGCCTGGGCAGGAAAAAGGAGTTGATGAAGGCTGCGAGCCAGCAGTTCAACCAGCTGCTCGATTACGAGATCGGCGACATCACCGCGGCAGCCGCCTTTTATCTGGCCGAGATCTATTCCACCTTCAGCAGGGACCTGAAAGAGTCCGTACGCCCCGCAGGCCTGAGCGCGTTGGAACGGGAAGAGTATGACCTGGCCATCGAGGAGCAGTCCTATCCCTTCGAGGAGAAGGCCATTGCTACGCATCAGAGCAACCTCGAACTGATCTCCCGGGGTGTTTACAACCAGTGGATCGACAAGAGTTTGCAGAAACTGGCCAAGCTCGTTCCCGCCCGCTACGATAAGCCGGAAGAGGGGAGTTCCGTCGTCACGTTGTTGGATAGTTTCGTATTTGCCATTGAACATCCGGAGCCGATGGTGTCGCAGGCAGCGAACGAAGATGCGGCAAAGGTGGAGAAGCCGTAGCCCTGAGCGGGCGACAGGGGCGACAAGGGGACTCTTTGAGGTGGTGGGGAGAAGAATTTACCACGAAGCACACGAAGTTCACGAAGATTAAATCGAGATCCGGGGTTACTTCTGGCTCCCTTCGTGTACTTCGCGAGCTTCGTGGTGAAAAAGTTTTGAGTCCGGTTCACTGAACAAGACAGGAAGCTGAGTGATGCAGATCAGGAATGCAGAGCCGCTATGGCGCTCGTACGTTAGAAGGCCGGCAGCATGGGGGGCCCTGGTCATGGTGCTCGCGTTTTTTTCCGCGTGCGCCGTAACCAGCAAAGGGCCCTCCGTGGCCCAGCTCACGGATGGCCGACAAGGGTTTGTTATCCGGGAAAATCCGGAAATGGACGCCGCGTCACGCGGCGAATTCGAGCGAGCCGTCGCCATGATGAACGCCGGGGAAAATGACAAGGCCATCGAACTTCTGACAAGAGTGATCGATCGGTCACCGGGCGTCACCGCGCCGTATATCAACATTGCGATGGCCTACGTGCGGACCGGACGGACGGAACTGGCTGAGCAGCACCTCAAAACCGCTTTGGGACTGGTTCCTGATCATCCGGTCGCGAGCAATGAATATGCGTTGCTGCTTCGCAAGGGCGGCCGTTTCAAGGAGGCGAGAGAGATCTATGAGAAGGCGCTCGCTGGTTTTCCGGATTATCTTCCCGCCCGCAGAAATCTCGGGATCCTCTGCGATCTGTATCTCAATGACCCGGCATGCGCCCTCAAACAATTCGAGCTTTACAGCGAGGGGATGCCGGCGGACGGGCAGGTCAAAATCTGGATTGCCGAGCTGCGCATGCGGCTGGGATGGTAGATTTTAAAAAATGGATAGAGCCTTTACCACGAAGCACACGAAGGCCACGAAGTTTAAAATTAAGTGCTCGATTCTCCCGGACTTCTTCGTGTACTTCGCGATCTTCGTGGTGAAAATGTGTTCTCTCCGGTTTGTCCGGTTTTGAAAGAAGGAGGCACTATGTATCGAACCATGCTGCTTTGTCTGTGCCTGTTCCTGACACTGCTCGGCACGGCCATTGCCGAACCGAAGGAATCGGCGGCCAGGAAACCGGCGGCGAAGGAAACGGCTGCCAAACAGTTATCGGGCATGTCCATCGTCGGCAACGATGAAGCCCCCAAATCCCTCTATATCATGCCGTGGAAAAAGTCCGAGATCGGCGCGGAGACAAGCTTGAACATGATGCTGACGGAAAGCGCCGTGCCGGTGGACCGGGAAGTGTTCCTGCGGCAGCTGGATTTCTTTGAGGTAAGGACCAGGAAATAATGATGTCACTTCGAAGTGAGAAGGGGAACGTTTTTTCGTGAGCGAAAAGGGAGGAGCAAAAGATGGAATTTTTCTATGCAATAGTCAGGTTTTTCCAGATGGGCGGTTTCTTCATGTATCCCATTCTGCTCGTGCTTGCGGTCGGTCTGGCCATCGCGTTCGAACGCTGGCTTGAACTGAATCGTGCGCGGGCTGCAAATCAAAAGGTCTGGAACGCGCTGTATCCGGTGCTGGTAAAGGGAGAGTTCGATAAGGCCCGGGAACTGGCCAACAAGGACAGGTCCAGCATGGCGCAGATGCTGGGGATGGGACTGGCCCGCCAGGGGGCGGTCAGGCGGCGGGAAGACATAGAGATCGCCATGGAAGAGACCATGATGGAGATCATCCCGGAGTTGGAAAAGCGCACACCCTACCTGGCGCTCTTCTCGAACATCGTGACCCTCTTCGGACTGCTCGGCACCATCATGGGCCTTATCCAGGCCTTCGCCGCGGTTGCCACGGCCAGCCCCGCCGAGAAGGCCGCCCTGCTCGCGGCCAGCATTTCGGAGGCCATGAACTGCACAGCCTTCGGCCTGATGTCGGCGATCCCGCTTCTCCTCCTCCATGCCCGTCTGACCACGACCACGGGCCACATCGTGAACGGCCTGGAGATGGCATCGGTAAAGGCGCTCAATGCCATCGCCAATTTCAGCAAGCACCAGCTTGACAGGAGCTGATCATGGCCAGACGATATCGTTACCGGAGGGGCGGGCAAAAAACGTTCGACACGGACATCATGCACGTCCTGAACCTGACGCCCATGATGGACATCCTCACGGTCCTGGTCATCTTTCTGCTCGTCACCGCCGTCTTCATGAGCATCACGATCATGGAATTGAGCATCCCCACCGGCGCGGGCGCGGCCGCTGCCGGCAGGCCCAACTTCAATATCGAGGTGATCGTCCGCAAAACCGGGCTGCAGATCTCAAACGGGTCGGCGGTGCAGGCCGCGATCCCGAAAAAGGACGGAGCCTACGACATCGAGCAGCTGTCCAGGATGCTCGTTCGCCTGAAAGAACAGTACCCTGAGAAGCAGGACGCAACGGTCCTGATGGAGCAGAGCATCGAATACGATCATCTGATCCAGGTCATGGACGCGGTCCGCGTGGCCGACGTGCGGGCGGAAGGAAGCGGAGAGATGAAGAAGATCGTTCTCTTTCCGAACATATCCATAGGAGACGCGCCATGAGAGGCAGCAGGCGCATGAAGCGCATGGAGCGCAACAACAAGAACAGCCAGATCGTCGGTCTCGGCCTGAATCTTATCCCGATGATGGATGTGCTCACCGTTCTCGTCTTCTTCCTGCTCTTTCATTCGTTCAACGGCGATATGCCGGAAGCGAGGATAACGCTGCCCCATTCCATTGTGGAGACCAGGCCTCGCGAGACCGTGGCCATCGTGGTCACCCCCGAGGTCGTACTGGTACAGGGCGAGGCCGTGGTCAGCACTTCCAGGCTTATCGATGACGCCGTGGGGACCGTTCCGGAAGTGACCGAGCGGCTCAGGCAGCTTGAACCCCACCTGCCGAAGATATTCGCCGAGAACAAGGAGCTCACGCTCCTTGCCGATAAAACGATCCAGTTCAAGGTGCTGAAAAAGATAATGTCGACCTGCACGGCGGCCGGATACGGACGGATCTCCCTCGCCGTCGCGCAGAAGGCCGCAAAAAAAATCTGATGGAGCAGCCGTGAGTTCATTGCCGTTACAACAGGAACTGGCGCATCTTCAGGAACAGATCGAGCAGGTCCGCCGGAAACAGGGGATGCTGAAGGGCGAGCTGCGCGC
>MHEA01000220.1:26050-29483 GCA_001805085.1 Nitrospirae bacterium GWC2_57_9 | reverse complement strand
CAGGGCTGGAGAGGCTCTCCGCCGATCGACAGCGGTTCGACGCCCTGCGGGACTTCTGCCGGGCCCTCGACAAGCTGGGGGAACTGAAGGCCGATGACCTCTTCTGGGAAGGGGCCCGGACCGCCGGACAGGTGGAACGGGCGAAGGGCCGCGTTGCCGGCTTCGAGCGGGAAGTAAGCGGGGTCCTGGAAAAACAGGCCGCTCTCAAGGAGCAGCTCGACCGCTGCCTCGATGAATTGTACGTCCTCGATGATGAAGTACGCGATGCATACGCCCGCGAGGAACGGCGCGAGGAAGAGTACGTCATCGAGCGGGAGATCTCTCCCGTGCCTGAACGCGCGGCCGTCATGCCCTGGTCCAGGGAGTCCGAGAGCGAAAGACTGTTCCGCAAGACCCTGCTTGCCGCCCTGGCGCTCTCGCTCTCCCTGGGGGCCCTGATCACGCTGCTGCACGTGCCGGTGCCTGTCCGCCCGGCCGTGGTGGCGGTCCCGGAGCGCCTGGTCTCGATGCTCAGAAAAGAGCCGCCCAAGCCCGAGCCGCCCAAGGAAGAAGAGAAGCCGGACCAGGAAAAAGCGCCCAAGGAGGACCGGCCCGAACCGACCACGGAAGAAGAGAAGGCCGCGCGTAAAAAAGCGGAGAGCACCGGTGTCCTTGCCTTCAAGGAGAGCTTTAAAGATCTCGTGGACGAGGCTCCTGCTTCGCGGCTCGGCGCTGCGGCGCGGCTGACCAGCCAGCCCGCAGCAGCAGGCCAGCCCCGGGCCAGCCGCTCGCTCGTGGCCATGCCGTCAACGGGAGCCGGCTCCAGCGGCGGCATCGGCAATGCCGGGGTCAGCCGCACGGTCGGGCATGACAGCGGCAGCCGCATCGGCGGCGTGGGCTTTACCAGGGTGGAAAGCACGGTTGCCGGCCTGGCGGAAGAGGCGAAGCCGGTCAGTGCAGGAACCGGCCCGGT
This sequence comes from Nitrospirae bacterium GWC2_57_9, assembly GCA_001805085.1. Lineage (GTDB taxonomy): Bacteria > Nitrospirota > UBA9217 > UBA9217 > UBA9217 > MHEA01. The sequence goes on along the minus strand of MHEA01000220.1, from coordinate 28,531 downwards.
GAGAACCGACGAAGAGATCCAGATCGTCTTCGACAAATACAAGGCCACGCTCTATCGCATGTACAATACGGAACTGCGCAAGAACCCGACCCTGCGCGGCAGGATCATCCTGCGCATCACGATCGAGCCTGACGGCGAGGTGTCCGCATGCACGGTGCAGACGAACGACCTGGGGTCCCCGGAGTTGGTGGCCCAGATCGTGGCGCGTGTCAAGAAGTTCAACTTCGGACCGAAGGAGAAGGTTTCCAAAACCACCATTCTGTATCCGATCGATTTCCTGCCCGGAGGCTAGCGCAGGGAAAAGGGCGGAGGGGAGAATCAAAAGACGACAGAGGCGCTGGAAGAGGTGAGAACTAAACGAGGGGAAAAGCATGTATGAGCTTCTGGCTGAAGGTTTTCGGACGTGGGTTCGAATCCCACCGCCTCGACCATATTAGACACATTAGAGGCAGAAGGCCCCTTGCTGGGCTTGTTCTTTTTGCCTCCTTGCCTAACCAACCCATTACATTTCCTTTTACGCATGGTGGCGGGCAACACGTTCACCAGAGACGACAAGACGTCGTCGAACCTGGTTAGTACGACTTTTTTATTAGAAAACAGCAAAGTTTTTTCACTCTTCTAACAATTTTAGTTGGAAATAGTGATTTTTATTGACACCTAATTTCTCTTGGTTCATAGTCCTTTCATGCTCTTTGTGGCGTCTCCGAAAACTAACCCCGGTCAAAGGAGGTCTGCATGCGTTATGTCCTCGTGTTCGTCCTGGTAATCGTTGCCTCTACGGCTACAGTAGCGTACGGCGGGAAGAAGAATAATCCGTCCAGGGAAACAACTCTGTTGGCAAGTGAGGTGGCCGGCAAGATCGTCTCCCGTCCCGGCACGACTGTTTCGGTAACAGCACCGGACAGCTGCAGGCTGCACATCAGCTTCGAATCAGTAAACGCTTCTTTCGATCTGCCTCTGCAGGGCTCAACGGTCTCGTTGGCCGACGCCGAGGACGGCCTCATTGTAGAGAACAAGAGCATGACGCGGAAGATCAAAGACAGGGCGCCTGAGGCGTTCGAACGTCTGACGCTCCGCTTTAACCGGACCACTGTGAAATCGGTCATGAAGACCTTCTCTGATGCGATCGCATCCTGCAACGCGAATGTGCCTTCGGTCGTTGCCGTGAACTAAGGGCGTCCGGCATCGGGCAAAGAAATCCAGGACTGATCCAATCAGTCTCCATACGGCTGCAACAGGGGTTAAAAAGAAAAAGGCTTAGGGGGACATTCCCTCTAAGCCTTGCTTTTTTTGAGCATGACGACCGGTGGCCAGCTGCTTCTTCGAGAGTGATCGCGCTGTCTCTGTGCCCCGATGAACACGAGAGCATGCGTTGATTTTTGCTATAATGAAAGGCGGCAGATCGACCGCTCGGTGAAGGCCATCGTATCCAGCGGCTATGTGGACGCGCCGATCTTGAAGGAAAGCAGGCGGCACGGATTTGCGGACTCGATAGCAAAACCCTACGACCTCGCCGCCCTCCTGAACGTGTTCGCCGAGTCATGGGAAAAAAGCTGACAGGCGTCCTCTCCGGTGCTACAATACCGGACACTTGCCTGACGTCCCGGGTAGGTCGAGGGCAGAGGGGAGCCCGAACGCTATGACGATGTCCTGCCGAAAAGGTTGTGGTGCATGCTGTATCGCTCCGTCCCTGTCTTCGCCGATCCCCGGAATGCCGGAAGGAAAGCCGGCCGGGGTCCGTTGCGCGCAGCTTACCGCCGCCAATCTTTGCGGGATCTTCGGTCTGGCCGCGCGGCCGCAAGTCTGCGGTTCCTACCAGGCATCAAGAGAATACTGCGGGGCGGACCGGGACGAGGCGGAGCGTTTGCTGGGCGAGCTTGAATTCAAGAGTGCGCCTTCCCCGCAGCTTGCTGAGGGAATGCGAGAAATTCCGGAGTATGCGCAGCGCATGAATACGGGTTCAGTTAAGAATTGAATCTCCCCCGAATGCCCATCGGGGAGATTCAATACGATTATGTTTACAACTTGAGAATCGAGATTCCCTGCAGAGGCCTCTCCGAACTTTAAATTGCTGCAGGGAACTGAATCGATTACCGCGTGCAACACGGCATAGCATCCCCCAGCGCGTCACCGGAAAGGGCTTAACAATGGGATTGTTCGAGCGGATCGGAACCATGCTGAGAAGCGGCAAAGAGAATATCCCGGCGGAAAAACCCGGGAGAAACGAGCCGTGCTGGTGCGGCAGCGGCCGGAAGTACAAGAAGTGCCATCTCCCCGAGGATGACCGTATCCAGACGAAGGCCAAGGCATGCTCTCTGAATTGCGGACCTTCCTGAAGCTCATAGGGAGCTGAGTTTCAGCTCAAAGAGTCTAAACAAATTTATTCTTGTCGCAGGGAGGGTATAAGCATGCAAGGCAAGCGCGTGCAGGACAGCAGCGTGACCATGGCGCAGATGATGATCCCCCAGGACGCGAACCCGG
>MHEA01000220.1:25732-26037 GCA_001805085.1 Nitrospirae bacterium GWC2_57_9 | reverse complement strand
GCCGCGCGCCACGCGCGGAGCAATGTGGTGACGGCTTCCATCGACCGGATGGATTTTCACCACCCCATCTTCGTCGGCGACCTCCTGTTCTTCAAGGCCAGTCTGAACCTCGTCGGACGGACGTCCATGGAGATCGGCGTGCGCGTCGAGGCCGAGGACCTGCGGACCGGCACGGTGCGGCATGTTGCATCGGCATACCTGACCTATGTTGCGCTCGATGAGCACGGGAAACCCAAAGAGATCGCGCCGCTCGTTCTGCTCACCGAGGACGAGAAGCGCCGCAACCGGCAGGCCGCGGAACGGCG
>MHEA01000220.1:18062-25704 GCA_001805085.1 Nitrospirae bacterium GWC2_57_9 | reverse complement strand
GAAGCCGGATGCCGGAAGGACCCGGGGAACTGCACATGATCCCAGGGCCGTAGACGATAAGCTTTCTACCGCAGATATTCCCTCCCCACTTTGTTCGTTCTGAATAACCATCCATCCTCATTGCAACGTTGGTCCTCTTGACAGCCGCTTCACAGGCGCTATAGTTATGCCAAATTTTCGCCTTGAAGGTCAGGAAATAGGCGGTCTGTGAAGCACTGTCCAAAGAAAGAGACCGTATTCCCTTTTGATCATCTTCGTCGATTCAGTTCCCCTTCGTTTTTTAAAAAAACTATCGCCTGGACAGGCGCCTGGTCGGATTCATTCGTGTAGCAGGGCTGTAAAAATCATTCACCAAGGAGGAAAGCATCATGAAAACGCAGTTGAGAACAGCACTGGCGCCGCTCTGCATCCTTGCATTGATCACCATCGGCGTGGCCGGCTGCGGAAATACGAACGCAGGCACAAGCACTGGCGCGGCGGTAAGCGGCAACCAGCAGGCATCGATCCAGGCACAAGACAGTACGGAAGATCTGGAGGCCTCGACGAAAGAAGGGCAGCAAACCTTCCGCTTCGATACGTTCGGTGACGAACGGTTCTGGGGCGACACGCTCAAACTTCACCTCGCCATCGAAGGCCGGAATTTGGGAGGAGTGGGCAACGGGGTAAGCCCGAAAACGGCTCTCGACATCGGGCTGAAGGTCGACGCGGACGCACTCCCGTCGAGCCTTGTCTCGCAGCTGCAGCAGGGCACCGTCGATCTGAACGATCCGGCAACTACGCTTGCTCTTCTTAAGCTGAATGCCGTGGTCGGCGTTACGGGGGTTTTCAACGACAATGGAACGCTGAAGTCGATCGGGATCCATTGCGCGCTCTGCCACTCCACCGTCGATAATTCGCTCACCGCCGGCATCGGGCGCCGGCTTGACGGATGGGCCAACCGGGATCTGAACGTGGGTGCCATCATCGCGCTGGCACCGGACCTCTCTGCCATCGTCAGTGATCTCAGGGTGGTCGATGGCTCCATCGATGCGGCAACCGTACGGAAGGTGCTCAACAGCTGGGGCCCCGGCAAATTTGATGCGCAACTGCTGCTGGACGGCAAGGCATTTCGGCCGGACGGGAAACCGGCAGCCACGCTGATCCCGAATGCCTTCGGTATGCAGGGTTTCAATATGCACACCTGGACCGCCGACTGGGGGAGCGTTCCCTATTGGAACGCATTCGTCGCCATTGTGGAAATGGGAGGCGTAGGGAATTTCTTCGATCCGCGGCTGGATGATCCTCAACAATTCCCGGATATCGCGCCACGGTTCCCGATCGCAGTTGCAAAAAAGAAGGGGCATATCATGGTCGATCCGGACAGCGACCGCGTCACCGGGAAGCTGGCAGGACTCCATCTGTATCAGTTGTCGCTCTTCTCACCGGAGCCCCAGCCGGGGACGCATTTTAATTCTGACGCCGCAAAACGCGGGGACGACCTCTTCAGCGGGAAGGCAAAATGCGCCACCTGTCATGTGGAACCCCTCTGGACAGAGCCGGGCTGGAACGCCCACAGACCCGAAGACATCGGGATAGACAATTTCCAGTCCGAGCGCTCCCCGGGAAGGGCCTACAAGACCATGAACCTTGCCGGCCTGTTCATCCGGGAACTGGGCATCAACATGAAGCCGGAGAACAAAGGCAGATTCTATCATGACGGCAGATTCGCAACGCTTCTCGATGTGGTCAATCATTACAATTCGGTGCTTGGCCTGGGATTGAGCGATCAGGAAAAAAGCGATCTGGTCGAATACCTCAAGGCGCTCAAAACAAACGGGTCGAGCATTGAAGAAGAAACGTCAAATAATCAAACGTCAAGCAGTCAAACGTCAACGAGCCAATCGTAACTCGTCGGCCGGCCTCGTGGGAGGCCGGCCGCAAAAATAGCATAGGGATGGCACGCGGTGCTATAATCCAAAACAGGTATTACGTCTGCCCCTGAGGATTGAGATACGTGCCTGATCCCGAAGACAAGACACCCGGGGAGGTCGACGCGCTTCGAAAAGAGGTCAAACGGCTCCGGGCTGCCCTTAACCGTATGACCCCCGATCTCGGAGCGCTTCTCAACCGTCGCGGATTCGTCGTCTACAAGAAAGAACCCCGGGATGATCTTTTTGTTCCTGCAAATCGTCACCGCGCCGGCTACTATCAAATGATGCACCGCTATTCCTTCCGCCTGTTCCTGCGCGATGTGATCAAGCACCAGGACGGGCTTACCCTTGAGAACGTCATCCGCTACGCGACCGTCACCGTCACCCGTTCCTATCTGGAGTATCTTTTGTCGATCCGGTTGCTGCGGAAGAAAGGCGAAGGATATGCGCTCGTTAAAAGGCCGATCAGAAGCTTCGGTACAACCCTGGAATGGTATATCGCTGAACTGTTCAGGCGGGAGTTCGGTGCGGAAACCGCCTGGGGCGTCAAGTTCAAGCGGCCAAAGGTCGGCGGAGACTATGATGTGCTTGCCCGGTTCGAGGCGTCGCTATTCTATCTCGAGGTCAAGTCCTCGCCACCCAAGCAGATCTACGATTCCGAAATAGAAGCCTTCCTGGACCGTGTCTATGACCTTTCACCGGAGATCGCCGTCTTCCTCATGGACACGGAGCTCAGGATGAAGGACAAGATCGTTCCGATGTTCGAGCAGGAGCTGGAAAGACGTTTTCACGTCCCGCCTCCCGTTATCAGGTTGGAGAGGGAGATCTTCCGCATCGACGACAGGATCTTCATCATCAATGCGAAAGAGGAGCTGCTGCAGAACCTCAAGGCGGTTCTGTCACGGCATTACCGCAGGGACTGGCTACCGGAGAGGTCGGTCGGCAGAGCCAGGAGAGCGGGAGCGCGCAGGTCGCATGCTACCTGACGCAGATCTTCCGGTCCACGTACTCCCGCACTGTTTTTACGGCGGCGGCGATCTCAGGGGTCCCGGGAAGGGTGGAGGAGAGCCGGTCGACATAGGACCGTTCGCGGACCAGCTCAAGGGATCGGGCAAAATTGAGGTCGAAGATCCAGGCGAGCTGGAGCAGTTTGAAATCATTCAGCGTCCTGAGGGACGTCAAATGGACCATTTCCCCCTTGCCGAGCGAGTCAAGCACCGATGTTGAATAATCGGGCGTGTCCGGCAGCCCGAGGCCGGCGGCGTTCGGCCGGTCCTTGCCGGGCAGCTCGTAGTAGCCGATGAAAACCCGCCAGATATCCAGCTTGTCGGCATCCCTGATCATTTTGACGAAAAGGAGCGTTTCCTCATCGAGCTGCGCGGGCAGGGAGAAAACGTTATGGAGCGACACGGCGCGAAGGACGAGTTCGCGGTCGGAGACGGAAAGGCCCCGGAGGACGTCCTGCTCGGTCAGAACGCGGGCGCCGAGGGTTGCATGGTTGACGGAGAGGCTGTCGCGGAAGGTCCTGTACTGATGATACTGAGGGAAGCGGCCTACGTCGTGAAAAAGCGCGATCACTTCGGCGACGCTCCTGGCGTGCTCGTTGAGCCCGAGGCGGCCCGCGATCTCCGCCATATTCACGATCACCCTGGCCGTATGCTCCTCTTTGAGCAGGATGTTCTTCTGGTCGGCCGGCTCCGGCGTATAGAAGGACCTGCAGTAACCGGAGAACCACTGTTTCAGGGCATGTAACTCGAGATGGTCCATGAGAGGAACCCAGTTTACCCCAAACGGCACGGAGTGGTCAAGCCGGCAGTCGCTGATCGAACAGATACCCGCCTCGCAGCGGTCCTTGCTTTCCGCTCATACTTTTGGTAGATTCATTAATAAATTCATAGCGGAAATCCGGTTTCCCGATTGGCAAGGGAGGTCACATGAATGCAAAAAAAGCGTTGGTAATGGCATTTTGCGTCATTTTTCCGGCACTGCCGCAACTAAGCGGAGCTGCCGGAGCCGGCTTCGTCCACCAGGAAAAACAGTACGAGCAAGGGCAGCTTTTGATCAAATTCAAAGCTGCCGCGGGAGGAGCGGAAAAAGAAAATATTCATAAGAAGCACGGCTCAAGAAAGATAAGGGAATTCAGGGATCTGCAGATCGACCATGTCCTGTTGAGAAAAAATCTGTCCGAGGAGGACGCTGTTGCGCTCTACCGGGCCGAGCCGGACGTAGAGTACGCAGAGCCGAATTTTCTCGTAACGCTGCAGGAATCGCCCTCCGATCCGCTGCTGCACCGGCAGTGGGATCTTTACAATTACGGCCAGTCAGGAGGGACGGCCGGCGCTGATATGGGGGCTCTCCGGGCATGGGACATAACGACCGGAGCTGTCGGCGGCGTTGCTGTCGTAGCCGTTATCGATAGCGGTATAGATTATCGGCACGAAGACTTGGCGGAAAATATGTGGGCGAATCCCGGCGAAGTGCCGGGGAACGGGATCGATGACGACGGAAACGGTTATGTGGACGACGTCCACGGCATCAACGCGATTGCCGGGACCGGAGATCCCCTGGATGACCATGGACACGGAACGCATGTTGCCGGCACCATCGGTGCCGTCGGCAACAACGGCATTGGTGTCAGCGGCCTGAACTGGCGAGCCAGCATCGTAGGGTGCAAGTTCGCAAGTTCCGCGGGTTCAGGTACGGTGGCGGCCGCGATGACTTGCCTGGAATATGTCCGCACCCTGAAAGCACAAGGAGTGAACATCCTGGCGACGAACAACAGCTGGGGGGCGCCCGGATACTCCCAGGCACTTTACGACGCGGTTTCCGCACAGGCCGATATTTTGTTTATCGCAGCAGCGGGAAATTTCAACTGGAACATCGATCAGTATGCGTACGGTTTTTATCCTGCCAGATTCAGTCTTCCCCATCTCATCTCCGTTGCAGCCACGGACCAAAACGACGGGAAGGCGGTCTTCTCGAACTACGGACGCCGGACCGTGCTGGTAAGCGCTCCCGGAGTAGGCATTGTCTCGCTCAGGGCCGACGGCACGGACATGTATGGCGATGGGTTGCATTTTATCCCCGAAGGCGATCTTTCCGCACGTTATTATGTTGCGAACGGAACGTCCATGGCGGCGCCACACGTTACCGGATTGGCCGCGCTGCTGAAATCGGCCGATCCGGCAAGGAACTGGAAAGACGTCAAAAATCTGATTCTAAGCGGCGGCGACCTTGTCTCTTCTTTGACCGGGTCAACGCTCACCGGCAGAAGGATCAATGCCTACGGATCTCTGGCGTGTGCGAACAGTGCTGTTTTTTCCGCCCTGAAATATCCCTCTTCCTATTCCGTGGGCACCCCGGCAGCCCTATCCGCGCTCAGCATTACCTGCGCCTCTCCGACCGGCCCGGTAACGGCAATCGCCTCGGATGGAACGGTTGTATACCTGTACGATGACGGCCTTGCACAGGATCCCGTGGCCGGGGACGGCATATTTAACGGTACCTGGACTCCCGCTTCAGCTTCCACTACGTCCATGACTTTTTCTTCGCCGGCAGGGAGCGAAACGCTCCCGGCGCATCTGTTTACCATAACAACGAATGCCTTGCCCAACGGAACCGTGAAGTCAAGCTATACCGGGTATGTCAATACAGCAGGCGGGCAGTATCCTTATGCCTGGTCGCTCGTTTCCGGGAGCCTCCCTCCCGGGCTCAGCCTGCAGAATACGATCGGAGCGATCACGGGCACGCCCACGACTCTGGGAACATTCAACTTCAGCGTGCGTGCCCTCGATGGAAACGGAAGCGAGGCTGCCAAATCGTTTTCCCTCACGATCCAACGCCAAAAATGAGCCCTCTTCGTCGAAGGCGAATGGAGTATTTTGGCAGTCGTTGACAGGACCCATTGCCTCTGCTATCATGGCGCAAAATTCAGTTTTCAAGGGAGGCATTGCCATGAAAAAAGTTCTGATCCTGTCCGCTGTTTTCATCCTTGTTTCCGCAGCATCGCTTTTCGCCGCGCCCGTCAACATGCAGGAGGGGAACTGGGAGATCGTTACGTCCATCAAGATCGATGCCGTGCCTTTCCCGATGCCGCCCATGAAGGTGAACCAGTGCTTTACCAAGAAAGATCTTGAAGACAGCAGCAAGACGCGGCCCGCCACCGGAGGGTCGGGCAAGAAGAACGACTGCGAAGTAAAGGACCTGGTGGAGACCGGCAAAACCGCGACGTGGAAGGTCGTCTGCAAGGACGGCAGCACGGGGAACGGAGAAGCGTCTTACCAGGGGACGACTTTCAATACGACCATGACGATGGTGGACAAGAGCGGCGGAAAGAGCACGACAACGATGAAAGCAAAGCGCACCGGGGACTGCAAGTAGTTCCGGCACTGAGAAACACATAGATGCCCTGCAGAGAACCTGCGGGGCATTTTTTTATATCTTTGCCACACCGGACACGAAGCAACCGATGGTGAACAGTTCGAACTGTTCGCAATCAGTTTGAACGGATCAAAACAACTCAAACGAAATGTACTGCTTGAGGTGACCCATGTTCATCCGAGAACTGAAGGACTGCCCGGAATTCATCGCCGGCGACAACTGCATCCTGCGGGAGATCCTGCACCCCGACAAAGCCGATCTCGACCTCCGTTACAGCCTGGCCCATGCCGTGGTCAAGCCCGGCCTTACGACCTGGAAACACCGGCTGAAAACTTCCGAGGTGTACTACATAATCGAAGGCAGCGGTGTCATGCATATCGACGACCGGTCCGCGCCGGTGCAGCCTGGATCGACGGTGTACATCCCGCCCATGGCAATCCAATCCATAACCAACTCCGGAAAGACCGACTTGAAGTTCATCTGCATCGTGGACCCGGCCTGGCGCAAGGAAGATGAAGAGGTTATTGCGTAGACTATGATCCGTCCTTGCACTGATAGCGATTTTGAACAGACCTACGAGATCATCAACGACGCCGCCCATGCCTACAAGGGCATCATTCCTGCGGACCGGTGGTACGAGCCCTATATGTCGCGGCATTATCTGCAGCATGAGATCGAAGCCGGCGTTGTTTTTTATGGCTATGAGGACCAGGGAAGGCTGATCGGCGTGATGGGGATCCAGGACGTGCTGGATGTTACGCTGCTCCGGCATGCCTATGTCCGGACCGCGGCCCGGGGCAAAGGCATCGGGAGCAGGCTCATGTCTCATGTCAAGGACCTGATTGCACGGCCGTCCCTGGTCGGGACGTGGGCTGCTGCTTCCTGGGCGATTTCGTTCTACGAGAAGCACGGCTACCGCCTGGTGTCCCGGGAGGAGAAGGAACTGCTGCTCAGGAAGTACTGGTCGATCCCCGACCGGCAGGTCGAGACTTCGGTCGTGCTTGCAGACGAGAAGTGGCTGACGATGAGAGCTGTGCGGTAATGGTGACCGGACACTACGGTCTGGGGAGCATTCTGAAGCGGGTCGAACCGGAAATTCCGTTCGGCCGGCTCATGATCGGCGTTGCCTTGTCCGACATTCTGCTCGGGTGGGCTCTCCTATTCCACCGAGAACCATAAGAGTTTTTTTCATGTCAAATCCCCTCCCGGCATTGAGGTCTGCTGATCTTCCGTATTCGGCAAGGCGCAGGCTCTAGAAGATTGTATCAAAAATCAATTTTCCCGTAAAAAAATAACACTGCGCAGATGGCTCCTGATCGAACTCCTCTTTTGGCGGCCCCTCGGCCAAAATA
>MHEA01000220.1:17109-18021 GCA_001805085.1 Nitrospirae bacterium GWC2_57_9 | reverse complement strand
CGGCCATGTCTTTCATTGCCGACCTTCACGTTCACTCCCACTACTCCCGCGCCACCAGCAAGGACATGTCCCCCGAAGGCATCTGGAAGGGGGCGCAGCTCAAAGGCATCACCGTGATCGCGACGGGCGACTTCACCCATCCCGGCTGGCTCAAGGAGCTGAACGAGAAACTGGAGACCGCAGGCAACGGACTGTATAAGCTCAAAAAGGAATACCGGTCCGACGACGTTCCTCCCTCCTGCAGGGCCGAGGTCTATTTCATTCTTTCCGCCGAGATCAGCTGTATCTACAGCAAGGGCGGGAAGACGCGCAAGGTCCATTCCGTGGTCCTTGCGCCTGATTTCGACGCCGCGGCTCGCCTCAACCTCTCCCTCGCCAGGATCGGCAATCTCAAGTCCGACGGCAGGCCGATCCTGGGGTTGGACGCCAAGGAACTGCTGCGCATCACGCTTGAAGCCTCGCCGGACAATCTCTATATTCCCGCTCATGCCTGGACCCCGCACTTTTCGGTCTTCGGCGCAGCCTCGGGCTTCGATTCGCTCGAAGAATGCTATGAGGACCTGACGCCGCATATCCATGCCATCGAGACCGGGCTCTCCTCGGACCCGCTCATGAACTGGCAATTGTCGGCCCTTGATAAGATCACGCTCGTTTCGAATTCCGATGCTCATTCAGCGGCAAAGATCGGGCGTGAGGCGAACATCCTGGACTGCGAGCTGTCCTATGCCGGCATGATGAGCGCGATCAAGACAAGAAAAGGGTTCGTCGGCACCATCGAGTTCTTTCCCGAAGAAGGCAAGTACCATTACGACGGACACCGGGATTGCGGCGTGAGCCTCACGCCCAGGGAGACGGTGCATCACGATTATTGCTGTCCGGTCTGCAGCAGGAAGGTGACCGTGGGCGTCATGC
>MHEA01000220.1:14630-17041 GCA_001805085.1 Nitrospirae bacterium GWC2_57_9 | reverse complement strand
ATCATTCCCCTTCCCGAGATCATTGCCGAGGGACTGCAGTGCGGCCCGAACACCAAGAAAGTGAACGCGATCTATTTTGCGATGCTGGAGCAGCTGGGGAACGAGTTCGGCATCCTGATGGACGTGCCGCTCGACCGCATCGAACAGGCCGGAACACCGCTCATTCGCGAGGCCATCAGCCGCATGCGGGCGGGGAAGGTGAACATCGCGCCGGGCTATGACGGCGAGTACGGCAAGGTCCGTATTTTCGAGGAAGTGGAGCGGCGGGAGATCAAGGGGCAGATGAAGCTGCTGTGATGCGATTTTTTTAGAATTGCGGCCAGAGAAACAAGCCGAACCGCGGGGACCAAGGGTCGCGAGGGAAGGCAAATGCACTTCGTATTCCGCCTGCGGGCAGGAATCTGTGACGAGTGCCGAAGTGCGGGACTACGAGACGAATGCCGTTCTGACTGGGGATGCCTCAAGGTTTCCTCGCGCTCCTCGCGCCATCGCGGTAAAGGGATGTGAGTTCGTACGGTTGGTATCAAAAATGTCTGTATCGCATTCTGAAATATTCGACGGCCTGAACGAGGCCCAGCAGAAAGCGGTCACCACGACCGAAGGCCCGCTCCTGGTCGTTGCCGGTCCGGGCACGGGCAAGACGCTCACCATCGTCCGCCGGATCGCCTGGCTCGTGCAGAAAGGGGTCCCGCCGGAGAACATCCTTGCCGTCACCTTCACGAACCGGGCGGCCCGGGAGATGAAGGAGCGGACCGCCCGCCTTCTGGGCGATGCGGCATCGGGCATATTCATCGGGACCTTTCACCTGCTCGGGCTCAGGATGATCAGGGAGCAGGTGAGCAGGGCCTTCATACTCCTGAACAGGGATGAGCAGGCAGAGGTGCTGAAGTCCCTGATGAAGGGAACGTCGAAGGCCGTCCAGCAGACACTGGAGCGCATATCGCGGATAAAGAACTTCCTTGAGGAAATGACAAATCCTCCCCAGCCCTCCTTTGCAAAAGGAGGGAATGTAAAAACTGCGGGAGAATTAAAGGCGGTCTATGAAAACTATCAGGCTGCTTTGGAGCAGCGCGGCTGCCTGGACTTCGACGACCTGATCCGCCTGCCCGTCGAGCTGCTGCAGGACGAAGCGGTCGGGCAAAATTACCGGGAGCGGTTCAGGTACATCATCGTCGACGAGTACCAGGACATCAATCCTGCCCAGTACCGGCTGCTCCGGCTGCTGACGGGAACGAGCGGGAATCTGTGCGCGGTAGGGGATTCGGACCAGGCCATTTATTCCTTCCGCGGCGCCGACCTCGGCAATTTCCTGAATTTCGAAAAGGACTTTCCCGGCGCGGCCCGGGTGACCCTGTCGCAGAACTACCGTTCCACAGGCGTCATTCTGCAGGCGGCTGACGGCGTGATCAGGAAGAACCAGAAGCGGATCGTCAAGCAGCTTGCAGCCACGCGGGAAGAAGGCAAACCGGTCCTGCTCATCTCCGTTCCCGACGAGCGAACGGAAGGGGCGGTGATCCTTGAAGAGATCGGGACTCGCATGGGCGGCATGGACCATGAAGGGGCCCGGGTGAACAGCGAAAGAACCGATGGTCCCTGCCGTTTTTCGGATTTTGCGGTGATCTTTCGGACGAACGCTCAGGCCCGCGCTCTGGAAGAGGCTTTTGCCGCTTCGGGGATCCCCTTTCAAATGGTCGGAAAGCCGAGCAGCGTCCAACGAAAAGACGCGGAGGAGACCGTTGCCTTTCTGCGGTCGCTCCTGAACCCCGGCGGAACGGGCGACCAGCCGCGGAAGACGCAGAGCAACGCCGAAGCGCTGCTCCTGACGGAAGCCGATTTCTTCGACCCCCGGGCGGACGCCGTGGCGCTCATGACCATGCACATGGCCAAAGGCCTGGAGTTCCGCTTCGTATTCATCGCAGGGTGCGAGGACGGGCTGGTGCCCTGCACGATCATGAAGGACGGCGTCGACCTGGAGGAGGAGCGCCGGCTGTTCTATGTGGGGTTGACGCGCGCGAAGGAGGAGCTGTTCCTCCTGCAGGCGAGGAACCGTTTCCTCTACGGTCAAAGCCTCGGCCAGAAACAGTCTCCCTTCCTGAAGGAAATCCCGAAGGAACTGAAAGAGAGCAGGACCGTCGCGGACAAGCCGAAGAAGGAAAAACCCGAGGACCGGCAGCTGGGGCTGTTCTAGAGTGCGGAGTGTCGGGTGCGGAGTGCGGAATGGAGACGGTGACGGGGAGAGTGCGTGACCCGGGGACCGGGTATCCAGAAATTCCTTTAAACTTTTCCGCGTCTGCGTGGCGTTGCACGAGATGGTTCTTGTCGACGGCTGTTTTTTTCCGGCTTCGCCTGCACCCAGCGCCTACGACTGCATGCGCGAGTGCAGAGTGTGCCTTCGTGCGAGATACCATTTT
>MHEA01000220.1:12511-14486 GCA_001805085.1 Nitrospirae bacterium GWC2_57_9 | reverse complement strand
GCGATGTTGAGGGGAGCCTCCGGCTCCTGCCGGAGGGGGCTCCACTAGCAGACAGTTCAGGAGACACTGTGAACATACTCGTCATTTTGGGCCATCCTAAAAAAGAGAGCTTCTGTCACGCACTCAGCGATGCGGCCGTCCGGACTCTGAGGAAGAACGGCCACGACGTGACCTTTCATGACCTCTACGAGGAAAGATTTGATCCCGTGCTCCATCAGCACGAGATCCCGAAGGACGCTGAGGTCTGCGCCGAGATCGGAAGGCACTGCAGGGAGATCGCGGAGGCCGACGGTATTGTGATCATCCACCCGAACTGGTGGGGCCAGCCTCCGGCCATGCTGAAGGGCTGGATCGACCGGGTGATCAGGCCGGGAGTCGCCTACGAGTTCCTGGTGGGCGACAACGGCGAGGGCGTGCCGCGAGGCCTGCTCAAGGCAAAAACCGCGATCGTGTTCAATACATCGAACACCGAGGCGAAACGGGAAAAGAAGGTCTTCGGCGATCCCCTGGAGACGCTCTGGAAGAACTGCATCTTCGGACTTTGCGGAGTGCGGAACGTGCATCGAAGGACGTTCGGGGTCATCGTCACCAGCACGGCCGAGGCGAGAAAGAAGTGGCTGGACGACGCGCAAGCCATCGCCGGGGAAGCTTTTCCGATCTCGATGGAGTGCAGGTGACGGCCATGGGTGAAGACCAGATGGACTTTCAAGCGATCTACAGCGGGCATTACCCGAAGATCGTGCGCTATCTCGCGAGGACCGTGGGTGAAGCGGAAGCCGAAGATGTCGCCCAGGAGGTCTTTGTGAAGGTGCATGCGGCGCTCGACAGCTTTCGGGGAGAGTCGAAGCTGTCCACCTGGATATACCGGATAGCTACGAATGCAGCGATGGATCATCTTCGCAGCCGGGCTGCAAAGCATGGACGGAACTTTGAGCTCGTCCATGAGGGCGAGGACGGCGAAGCTGCCCTGCGGGACGACAAGCCCGCGCCCGATGAGTTCCTGATCCGCAAGGACATGAACCAGTGCATCCAGGGCATCGTGGAAAATCTGCCGGAAAACTATCGGGCCGTGCTGGTTCTGAGCGATCTCGAGGGGCTGACGAATGCCGAGATCGGAGAAGTCCTCGGCATTTCGCTGGAAACTGTCAAGATCCGGCTTCACCGGGGCCGGGTCCGGCTGAAAAAAGAGCTGGAGACCCAGTGCCGGTTTTACCATGACGACCGCAATGAGCTGGCCTGCGACCGGAAGGTCATTCTCAAACTGTAAAAAGGGTGTATCCTTTTGCCCTGTCCGTCCGTCTCAGAGGGAAAAGGAGGATGCACTCATGAATAAGAAGATCGAAGAAATGGTGGCGCTCGGAGCAGCATACGCTTTGCACTGCAGGCCCTGTATGGAGTATCACAAACAGCAGGCGCTCGAGGCGGGATTGACGCAGGAGGAGATGCAGGCGGCCATCGGGGTGGCCGAAGCGGTCAGGGAGGGCGCCGGCAGGAAGAACAAGTCGTTCGCAGAGGATCTCTTCGGTTCTCTCAAGGCCGAAGGCTGCTGCCCGGCCGGAAGTGCTTGCTGCCCCTGAGGAGGTCTGGCCATGCTGCTGAAAGGATACCGTGCCGAGATCTTCCTGCCCACCTGCAACTCCCATTTCCAGTCGCTGCACTGTATCGCCCATCTGGACCAGGACGTCGGCGCAGTTCTGCCCTATCTCAATGCCGTGCTGGGCGGGGACACGTTCATAAAAGAACCGCCGTCGCTGACGCTCAAGCTGAACGGAAAGCTCCTGACGATACACGCCCGCAAGATTGCGGTGAACGCACTGCGCGACGAGGCGGAAGTTCACAGCTTGCTCGAGTGGATCAAGGGCCAGATAAACGAGGCCTGGCAAAACCGCGATTCCCTTGTTCCGAAATACGATGGCGCGGGAAAAGCGCATCCTCTGACCATTTACAAGCTGCTGCCCCGCAGCAACTGCCGGAA
>MHEA01000220.1:12198-12467 GCA_001805085.1 Nitrospirae bacterium GWC2_57_9 | reverse complement strand
CGGGAGCTCTGGGGGCAGATCAGTGCGGCGCCCTTGATGGGCCGGGCAGGTCGAAGCTGGCCGATTACCTCGGCTCGTTCCGCTTCGAATGAAGAAAACTGCGACGACGGAGGATCCATGACGGACACGCAGCAGCTCGACAGAACTTATCACTTCATCATGGAAACGTTCGTGAAGCGCGGGTTCGGACCGCATTACACCGAGATCGCGCACCACTTCGGGGTGCCCTCGGAAGAGGGAAAGAGGCTCCTGCAGGAACTGATGGGCCT
>MHEA01000220.1:11117-12167 GCA_001805085.1 Nitrospirae bacterium GWC2_57_9 | reverse complement strand
AGCCGACACAGTACCGGATCAACGTCGACGGGCAGCAGAAGTGGTTCGCGCAATGAGGGTTCGAAGCCCTGGCGGTCTGCTGGGTCTTCACGGGAAAAACAGTACAAGTCGATGCTCCCTGCCTGGATTGCGGAGAACCGATGCAGGTCACGGTCCGGGACGGCGTCATCCACCGCGCAAGCCCGGATGGCATCGTCGGGTATATCGACATCCCGATCAGGAACTGGGCAAAGAACTGGCCCCTGGCCTGAAGCCGGATACATCTCTTCCGGTCGGAAGAGCATGCACGGCGATGGTCCGGGTTTCGGCCGGGAACCGAAGAGGGAATCCTTCCTCTTTCCGCGGTCATGGCCATCATGAGCACTCCGAGGCACACCTCGAAGTTGAGCGGCCGGTATATCTCGTCCAGCCCGGGGTATGCGCCGCAGTTCCTGGAGCGGTTGAAGGAAGTAACGGGCAACGCGGCCTTCTGGGATCCGAAGGCCGAATAGGCCGCCCGGCGGCGCGGGCGGCTTCACGTTCACGAGAAACGAACGGGAAGGCCTCATTGACGTTGCATGAACCCGCTTTCACCAGAAGATATAAAGATAGACCGGTTTCAGCGAATGCGTGGGAACAGTTTCCGGAAAAACGGAAAAAAAGTTGACAAGAAGAAAGTCCTGTACTAAACTATGTTCATAAAGTTTACATAGGTAATAAAGTGAGAGGGATCCTCATACCTGTTGCGGCAGTGCAGGCGGGGAGATTACGGCTTACATGGGAATCAAGGATAGAAAAGAACGACAAAAACAAGAGATCAAGCGCCTGATCCTCGACACCGCCAGAAAGCTCTTTCTCGAGGAGGGATTCGAAAAGGTAACGATCCGTCATATCGCCGAGAGGATCGAATACAGTCCTGCTACTATCTATCTGCACTTTAAGGACAAGGACGAGATCCTCTTTGAGCTTCATACCGAGGGGTTCAACAAACTGTACCAGCGCCAGCAGCAAGTCATGAAGATCAAGGACCCGCTGAAACGTCTGCAAAAACATGCCGAAGCTTATCTTCAA
>MHEA01000220.1:10791-11109 GCA_001805085.1 Nitrospirae bacterium GWC2_57_9 | reverse complement strand
GGAAAACAAGGAGTATTACGACCTGATGTTCATCATGCGGGGGCCCGTCAGATGCATCAAGGACGTTCATCACTGGGAGATCGGGATGCGTTCGTACGACTTGGTAAAGCTGAATGTGAAGGATTGTATGGATGCGGGCTTGATTCCCGGGAACGGACTCGAAACAGCCGCTTTCTCGCTTTGGGCGCTCCTGCACGGCATTGCCTCCCTGATCATTCGTGAACGATGCGTCATGTTTCCCGATGAGGTTATTCCGTCCGTCGTCAAGGGTGCGGCAGCATATGTTCTGAACGGACTTACCGAGAAGAGAAAATAGGA
>MHEA01000220.1:5579-10718 GCA_001805085.1 Nitrospirae bacterium GWC2_57_9 | reverse complement strand
TCTATGCAAACTAGCGCAGGAGCTTTTCCAAAAAGTTCGTGCTGGAAAGGAGGAACAACAAATGTAAAGGCACTCGGCAGGGGGAAGCAGATTCGTTTCAGAAGCCTGTAATGCGTGAAGATATCAAAATCAAAAAGGAGAATAAAAATGAACAAGAAAAAAATAGTTTCAGCAACAATCGCGGTTGTTTTTGCATGTGGACTTGCTTTTGGAGGCGAGGTCAGCGCGGCGGCCAAGGAAAGCAGCGGCACCTCCGCGTATAACGGAATTACGTATTTTGACATGGGAAAGACGCCTGATTGCGGCAATACGGAAACAGCATCAAATGACGGAGCAAGCAAGAAACCGTTCAATGGCATAACACAATTTGACCAGGGATCGGCCGGTTCACGCGTGAACGGGGCATGCGCGGGACGGTCGCCAGTGCAAAGCGCACGGTTGTACAACGGGATCACGGTGTTTTAGGGAAAGGCACAGCGCCATCAACCAGACAGCTGCTGTAACTATCGCTATCCTTTCTAATTAAAAAATAATGGGATAGCGATTTCTCATCACCCGGCTTCGCGGCCGGGTGATGTTTTTTATAGATCCATCTCCGGTAAAATAAAACCGTCAGAAGTGCCATAATAATTGGCACGGCCATCAGCGGCCAGAACGCCGCCAACGTCAATTCGCTTTACAAACCGGACGCAGTTCTGCTACTCTTTTGATGATTCCGAATTCACCATCCATTGGGAAAATGCTCGAAGAAGATAAGAGCCAAAGCTATGGGTTCATTCCTCCGGAGGCAGCGAGAGGGTCATGATCAAGGCAATTCTCTGGGATAATGACGGGGTTCTGGTGGACACAGAGTCGCTCTTTTTTGAGGCTACCAGAGCTGCCTTTGCCCGCAGCGGACTCGCTCTCACAAAAGAAATATGGGCAACGGAGTATTTAGGCGAGGGAAAGACCAGTCGGGAGGTTGCAATGTCCCTGGGAGGAGATCCTGATCGTATCGCGCCGCTCATCGACGACCGTAACCAACGGTACCGGAAGATTCTGGAGCAACCCCCTCAGGTAAGGCCGCTGGTCCGAGAGACCCTTGCCGCATTGTCCGGCCGGGTCAAGATGGCGATCGTAACAGGATGCCATCGCGATCAGCTGCTTCTCGTGCACCGCGGAAACGACTTGCTCCGTTTTTTCGACCACATTGTGACAGGTGACGACTGCGTTCTCTCCAAGCCGCACCCTGCGCCTTACCTGGCTGCGATGCAGTCGCTCAACCTGACTGCGGAGAGCTGTATTGCAGTTGAGGATTCGCCGAAAGGGCTTGCGTCCGCCAGGGCTGCCGGAGTTCCCTGTATTGCTGTTCCGACCGACCTGACACGCTTTCTGGAATTTCCGGACGCAGCATCCATCGAGCAGGATGTTTCAGGAGTATTGAAGCACATCGGATAGGATCAACCAAGCCCTTTTCCCCGACAGGGGACCCCTTGCCTCAAAAGCCTGTTGTGCCTCCCGTCGATCCGGTAAAGAGGTTTATTGCAGTTCAAAGCCCAATCCTGCCTGGATGCCGGGCATCGTCAGTTGTCTGAACAGCTCATCTATTTTTTCCGCAGTACAGGGCATGTTGCGGTCGAGCCACCAGGTGAGGACCGAGAGAAACGAGCTGACGAGCCAATCAACGGTCAAGTCAACCGGGACCGCGGATTTCTTGGTGTTTGCGAGAGGAGCGATGTGCTCCTTCAACAGGCCGGACAGGTATTTATGCGCTTGTCGTATGATCATCTGGCCGCTCCGCTTTCCGACCATTGCTTTATACAGGCGATGGTTCTCTTGCGCATGCCGGAACAATTCAAGACTTAAATTGAAGCCGGCCCCTTTTCCGCGGGCCTTGCCCGCTACAGACCTGTGCTGCTTTTCCATCATCGCCCGCAGATAATCGAATCCTTTCAGCAGCAGATCGTCCTTGTCCCGATAATGGGAATAGAAGGTCGACCTTCCGAGATTCGCCCGGTCGAGGATATCCTGTACCGTGACCGCCTCATAGCCTTTTTCCAGGATCAGCGCCGGGAGCGCCTCATGCAGCAGCTTGCGCGTCCGTTCGACGCGGCGATCATCCTTCGTCTGTTTCATGCGTCACCTCTTTTTTTCGCGAACAATCCAGGTCGTTTTGTCCGGTAGTGAACAATCAGTGCCCCATTGATTCTTGACGCCTGCACTCATCTTCCTCTAATATTGAAATAGAACAGAGTGTTCAGTATTGAATATACTATTCACATGCAGAGGAGGAGTCAAATGAAAAAATCAGAAGGCGGACAAGGTTCTCCGCTTATCGAATTGCAGGGCGTCAACAAGGAATTCGCGTCACCCGGCGGCAAGGTGAAGGTGCTGCATAATATAAACGTGACAATCGCACCGGGCGAGTTCCTTGCTGTCGTCGGCAAATCGGGAAGCGGCAAGTCGACTTTCCTCAATATGCTCACTGGCATCGACCGGCCGTCCTCAGGGGTGGTTCTTGTCGGGGACACCCCCGTTCATCTCCTGCCCGAGGGCCGGCTCGCTGCCTGGCGCGGCCGCGCTATCGGTGTGGTCTTCCAATTCTTTCAGCTGCTGCCGACGCTCACCGTTGCAGAAAACGTCATGCTGCCGATGGATTTTGCAGGCCTCTATCGGGGTAAGCGCAGAGAACGGGCGCTGGCCCTCCTGGCTCAGGTCGGCATCAGGGAACAGGCGGACAAGCTGCCGTCGTCATTGTCAGGCGGGCAGCAGCAGCGCGCAGCCATAGCACGGGCGCTCGCGAACGATCCTCCGCTGGTGGTCGCCGATGAACCGACAGGCAACCTCGACGGCCGTACTGCCGGCGAGGTGATCGCGCTTTTCTCGAATCTGGCCAACTCGGGCAAGACGGTTGTTATGGTAACCCATGAACGCGAGGCGACCGCGTTCTCGGACCGGGCGATCGTTCTGGCAGACGGCAGCATCGAGTCTGAGTCGATGGGCGCGCGGTCCGTGAAAAAGTACGGCGCGCAGGAGGCGGCCCATGCCTAGTCCTCGTTGGCGTAAACTCCTGGGAGATCTTTCTGAGAGCAGGCAGCGGACCGCCACCATGGTGATCGCGCTTGCGGTCGGCATTTTCGGGGTCGGCACGATGCTCGGAAGCTACACGATCCTGACTCGGGAGATCGCCCGGAATTACCGGTCTACCGATCCGGCTTCCGCTACCCTCGAACTGGACAGCGTGGACGACGCGCTTGTGGCGCAGGCGCGCCGACATCCCGGGATTGCAGACGCGGAGGCCCGGGCGACAATCCTCTCCCGCATCCGCGTCGGGAACGATTGGATGCGGGTGCTGTTGTTCGTGATCAACGACTTCAATGATCTGCGTCTCAACAAATTTGTGCCCGCAGGCGGCGCGTGGCCCCCGCCGCCGGGAACCCTGCTGGTGGAACGTTCCTCGCTCAAGGTCCTTAAGGCGAGCGTCGGTGCGAGGGTGCTCGTGAAGACCCCGCATGGCCCCTCCCGCGAAATTGCAATATCCGGCCTCGTGCACGATCCGAGTCTGGCGCCGGGAGTCCAGGAGCAGACGGTTTACGGATACATCACCCGCGAGACCCTCGGGCTGCTGGGCGAGAAACCTGTTCTTGATGAGCTCCGCATTCGCGTCGCCGATCACCCCTTCGACCGTGCTTCGATAGACGCAACTGCGCGCGGCCTGGCGAACCGGCTGCAGAAGAGTGACCATATCGTTCGCCAAATTCAAGTACCGCAACCCGGGCGACATCCGCATCAGGGTCAGATGGAAGGCGTCTTGTTCCTGTTCGTCTCGTTCAGCGTAATGGCCCTTGGGCTGAGCGCCATTCTCGTCGCAACACTCATCTCCGCCATGGTAGTGCGGCAGATTCGCGAGATCGGCGTGATGAAAGCGATCGGCGCGGCTACCGGGCAGATAGCCGCGCTCTATGTGACGATGGTGGGGATGCTCGGTGCAATCGCAACCGCGGCGGCAATACCCCTGGCTCTGCTCGCAGCGCGGCTGTTCTCCGATGCCATCGCCAACTTGCTGAATTTTACGATCATGAGCTACCAGGTGCCGTTCTGGGTATTCGGGGCGCAGATCGCATCGGGCATCCTGGTTCCGCTTCTTATGGCCGCATTTCCCATCATCAGCGGCTCCCGGGTAACCGTGCACCAAGCAATAAACGACTACGGATTAAAGAGCGAAACCTTCGGACAACATCGTCTTGATTCCGTTCTCACACGCCTGCAGGGAGTCAGTCGCGTGTATCTCCTCGCCCTGAGAAACATGTTCAGGCGACGCGGGAGGCTGATCCTGACGCTGGGGCTGCTTGCGTCAGGCGGCGGTATGTTCATGACCGCAATGAATATCAGGGCTGCCTGGGAAGGGTATATCGGGCGGATCTATGCAGACCGGCACTATGATGTTCAGATAAAGTTGAATGAGCCGGCGCACGAGGACCGGCTTCGCTCGGCGCTCCAGACCGTTAAAGGCGTCACCAAAGTCGAGCTGTGGGGATATAGCGAGACCACGCTGGCTCAACCCGGCCAGGTCGACATCGTCAGGACATATCCCGATGGCGGGCATGGCAGCTTCGTGCTGTTGGGCACTCCTCCGGGAACGACCATGGTAACGTTCCGGCTCCTGGCCGGGCGATGGCTGCAGCCGGCTGACAGCGATGCAGTGGTGCTTAACCAGATGGCCTTCGCGCTCATACCCGGCGTGAAAATCGGCGACACTATTTCGCTGTCGCTCCGCGGGAGAGCAATGAAATGGCGCGTGGCGGGCATTGTGGAGGAAATAGGGTTCCCCGCAGCGGCGTATGTGAGTGAAAAGGCCTATGCCCAGGCAGCAGGCATGGCAGGCCAAGCCCAAATGATCCGCATTACTTCGTCGGCAGCGGGCCAGGCAGAGCGGGTCGAGGTCATCCGGTCGATAGAACAGGCGCTCGCCACGACTGGCGTCAGTGTGCGCGAAGGGTTGCCGCTGGCAATACTGAGAACAGCGATGGTGGAGCACGTGAGCGTACTGGTCAACACCCTTATTGCGACCGCGGTGCTGTTGGGGCTGATCGGCGTTCTGGGGCTGGCTTCCACGATGAGCATGAACGTGATCGAGCGGACGCGTGAACTGGGGGTCAT
>MHEA01000220.1:1613-5472 GCA_001805085.1 Nitrospirae bacterium GWC2_57_9 | reverse complement strand
CCTGGGCCTCACCATTTCCCCGTTTGCGATGCTGCTTTGCCTCGTCGTTGTTCTCCTTATTTCCGGGGCATCCGCCGCCTGGCCGGCATCGCGCGCATCAAGGCTAACCGTTCGTGAAGTGTTGGCGTATGGATAGGGGCATCAATCGACCCGATACAACCAGGGAAGGCAAATGAATTAACAAAGGCAATTTCTCTTTACAAGGCGGATGGAATTCTGTTACCGTGGTAGCGGTCGAACCGGTTACCTGCTAAAATGGACGGTGAGGGAAATGGTCACCCAAGTCAGAGTCGCTCTGGTAACGACTTGATGATCGGTTCAGTTCAGAAATTCGATAAATCCTCACCTTCACAGAGTGCTTTACGATTAGGGCCTTCAGGCCGTTCGCCCAGCCTATATACCGGGGGCACAGACGGCCCGACTATTGTTAAACAGACCCGGAGGATCGAGAGATGGCTCGCATAGGCATATTAACCTGTTCCAACGCAACGCAGGACCTCGGCTGCTCGTCTGTAAGCTGCCTGGCCGACTTGAGGAAACGAAAAGGAGCTTTTGCTGATTATCCCGCCGAACAGAAGCTTGATCTTGTCGGCATCATCAACTGCCCCGGCTGCCCGACGTTGACCGGCCCGGATAAACTGCTCCAGCGCATCCGGGCGCTGACCGAGTTCCGCATCGATGCGATCCACTTCTCCAACTGCGTCAAGGCCCTTTGCCCCTTCAAGGAACAGTACAAAAAGGCGCTGAACGAGGCCTTCCCCACGATCACGATCGTGATCGGCACCCACCAGGAGCACATCTCGCCCGAGGAGTTCCGGCAGCGGGTCAAGAAGCTTTTCTGCCAGCCGAAAAAGACCATGGTGGACATGATCCTGGACAAGGACTGAGGCACACCCCTCGCCTGACTGCTCCCGCCGGGGAAAAGATATATTATTTTATTTCGGAACCTTTATCGTTCTTTGGCGTATTTATGAGTAAAACCAGCAGGAGCAAACGACGCGTGGACGACATCGACATCATAAAACGGGTAAAGGCCGGCGATTCCGAATCTTTTTCCCTCCTGGTAGAAAAATACCACAAGAATCTCCTGAACTTCATTTACCGTCTCTTGCGCGATGAGAGAATTGTAGAAGATATAGGCCAGGAAGTGTTCCTGAATATCTATAAGTCCCTGCGATCCTTTGATGAATCCCGCGGCACTCCGTTTTCGGCGTGGCTGTTCATGAGCGCGAGAAACCGCTGCATCAGCGAGCTGAGGAAAAATCAGAAAAGAATAAACATTGCGATTGAGGATGCCGGGGCTATCGTTGATCAGAAAAGATCGGCAGAAGACGGGCTTATTGACGAAGAGCGGCGAGAGGCAATCCATTTGGCACTGGAGCAACTTGCGGAGCCGTATAAGAGCGTGATTCTTCAGACTTTACGCGGGCACTCTCTGGAGTCGATCGCGGCGGAATCAAGGATGTCGATGGGAACGGTTAAATCAAGGCTGTTTCGGGCGAGGGAAAAGATGCGGGTATTGTTGAGCGGGCGTTTTGGAGGAAAAGGCTATGAAAAGATTTGAGCCCTCCGGCAATTTTGTATTCAAGGTGATGAAAGAGGTCCGTGCTTACGAAGCGGCAAGGACTTCCGATTTTTTCCGGTCCCAGATCTTCCTGTCCACCAGGCTCGCCCGGTATGTCTTGTCCGCCGGGGGGGCGGTGCTCGGAATAGTGAACCTGGTCCGGATCTATCTTGCGCTTTTTTCGCCGGTAGTCTGCAGATAAGATCAAGCCGGGAACCTTCCTCTGGTCCCTGCGTATCTATGAACAAAAAACAGAGGGAGGCATCGATGAGCAGAGAGGAAAAAAATATGGAGAGAAAAAAATGGCTGGCCGCGGTCATGGGGATGACCATGCCGGGCATGGGCCAGATATACAACGGAGAAATGATCAAGGGAGTCAGTTACTTCGCGATTTTTCTCGCCCTGTTTGCCACCGGTTTCAGGTGGACGGTACTGCTGCCGGACAGGTTGCTGATTATCGGAGCACTGGTCACGCTCACGATCGCAATTGCAGTTTTCGCAATGATCATTATCGATGCCTATCGAAAGGCAGGAAAAATCGGCACGGATTATCGGCTCAAGTCCTATAACCGCTGGTACTTCTACCTCGCCGTATGGCTGCTGGGCTCCGTTCTGGTCTCGGGCAGCGTCTATGACTATCTGAAAAATAATATCATTGAGGCGTACAAGATCGTCACCACGAGCATGGAGCCCGTTATCCTGGAAGGGGACAGGGTCTTCGCGGACAAGACGGCCTATCGCAGGATGCCTCCGAAAAAGGGCGATATCATCCTCTTTGTGTACCCCGATGACCGCAGCAAGGTGTTCATCAAAAGACTGGAGGGACTGCCGGGCGATATGATCGTGAGGTCAAACGGCGGTAAAGAGCAGGTGCCGCACGGAACAATCTATGTACTCGGTGATAATAAGGACCAAAGCGTGGACAGCAGAACATTCGGATTTGTGCCTTTGAGAGACCTCATCGGCAAAGTCCGGCAGGTCTACTATTCATCAACAGATGAGGGGGTCCGGTGGGACCGGATCGGGACTACCCTTGGCGGCTCATAACCGTTGCACTCGAAATTCCGGTCATCCAAAATACCGTTCATCGCTTCCCCTTGCGTTTCATCGCATCTCGATTGACGATCGCCCGGGGCTCGGATAGCATCACAAAAAACGCGAGGGGAGTATGTCAACCGTCGAAACCGGAGAAAAACGGGGAAATCAGCCGGCTGTGTTGAGAGCAGTAATTCTGTTCGTAATCGCTTCCCTTTTCCCCGGTTGCTCCACCCTTGAGGCGATCCGTATCGTAAACGGCGGAACGGCATTCAGCACTACAGCCGAACCGACGGATGTTCCCTTTTCACTGCACGGTCATTTGATTTTGATCAAGGCGAGTGTGAACGACGACCCGCGGGAAATGGTCTTTATGGTCGATACCGGCGCTCTCACCGTGATCAACAAGACAATTGCAGATACGATGGCCTTTACCCAAGACGTTGCCCTGACAGGGAAAGATTCCTCCGGGCATACCAAGGAAACAAGACTCGTCGAGATCGAATCGCTTAAGATCGGAAACAAGGAAGTTAAAAAGTGCGCGGCGTCCATATTTGATCTCGGCCTGATTGAACGGGCGATGGGCATACGGGTTGATGGAATCATCGGTTCTAATGTCCTGCGCTTTTTCAATGTAACAATCGATTATAAGCACAAAAACATATCACTCTCGCAGAACAAACAATCTCCGGAGGAAGGCAGGCACCGGATCCGGTTCAAGCAGGACATGACCGTCGGCTTTGCGCCGGTCGTGGAAGCAAAGATAGAAGACAAATATACCGTTCCGGCCATAATAGATACGGGTTATGACGGATACTTTGCGGCTATTCCTTCCCCTCTTTTGAAGAAATTGCAGCGCCCGGGCAGACTTGTCAAGGGAGCAGGCATGGGCGGAGCCTTCGGGATTGCTTCGGGAGGAGAGCTCCAGCGGCTGAAATCATTCGCCCTGGGAACCGATCTCAGGGTCGCGAACGTTCCGGTCGAAGCGACGAAGATGGACAAGGCGTTGCTGGGGAAGCAATTTCTGGACAAATTTGTTGTAACCATCAATTATCTTACGAATGAACTGACGCTCTCTCCCTATGAAGAAAATCCGCGGTTCAGGAGCAATATCTTCAGCATTGGGCTGCGGGTCATGTATGACGAAGAGAATCGAGCAAAAGGGATCGGCATCGAACAGGATTCGCCCGCCGAAAAGCAGGGTTTGAAACTCGGCGACGAAGTCGTGCAGGTGAACGGGAAGCCTGTTCGAAGTTATAC
>MHEA01000220.1:1267-1524 GCA_001805085.1 Nitrospirae bacterium GWC2_57_9 | reverse complement strand
TTCTGCTTGACAAAGCGTATGTATTTGAATAATGGGGCATGCAGTTCCAATCATGCGAAACGATATAAAAAGAGGAACTGAATGCCGGAGATGATATCCGGCTCGATTTCATGCAGCCGGGTGATAGACGCCGTGCGCTCCGTCGTCGAAACTGTACGTCCGTGATGCTTTTTTCTTGAGGCATTAAAGTACTTTACGAGCCCACATCTTGAAATTTGGGTCAAGTTTCAAAGTCGAAAGAAAAAGCATTTTCGCGC
>MHEA01000220.1:205-1256 GCA_001805085.1 Nitrospirae bacterium GWC2_57_9 | reverse complement strand
GACGCAAAGAAAGATTTAAGTCTTGATCCAGGTTTATAAACTGAAATTATTAGCCTTTCTTGGCGGCTTGGCGGCTTTGCGCGAGACCGGTTTTGATTTTCAATTTTGCGCTTCACCGGTCTGAGGCTTGCCTCGTTAGTCATTAATTAGTGGGGAGATTTCCATGAGAATGCTTGTTAGAAAAGTTATCAAGCGGACAATTCTGTTCATCACGTGCATCTCTCTTCTGCTTGGATGCTCCAGCGCACCGGTCAAGCCGGAATCTGCCACGCGCGGAGATTATGAATACACCAGACAATATATTTCCTGGCTGATCAAAAAGGAAATGAAGAAAAACAATATCACCGGTCTGAGCATTGCGCTCGTGGACGATCAAAGGGTAGTCTGGGCAGCGGGTTTCGGATATGCGGATAAAGCGAACGAGGTTCCGGCAACGCCTGAGACGGTTTACGCGGTCGGTTCGATTTCCAAGCTGTTTACCGCGACTGCTGTAATGCAGCTGGCGGAACAGGGTAAAATCGATATCAATAAACCGTTGCAGACCTATTTGCCGCAGTTTTCCATAAAGAGCCGGTTTCCCGACGCCGGACCGATCACCCCGCGCAATCTCATGACCCATCACTCCGGCCTGCCCTCAGATGTTATGCAAGGCATGTGGAGCAGAAAGCCTGCACCCTTTACCAGCGTTGTAGGTCGGCTTAAAGACGAGTACGCGGCCTACCCGCCGAATTATCTCTTTTCCTATTCCAATATCGGCATCACTCTTCTGGTCCATGCGATCCAGAATGTGAGCGGCCGGGATTTTGCCGTCCATGTGGATGAGTCTCTGTTGAGGCCGATGAACATGACGCTTTCCGGCTTTTCCATGCGGCCTGACATGCAGCCCTTTCTCGCCAGGGGTTACCGAAACAGCAATGAAGGCGGGGAGGCAGTGACGCCCGATCGCGATCTCCCTGCAGGAGCATTGCGTTCGAATGTGCTCGACTTAAGCCGATTCATGCAGATGGTGTTTGGAAACGGCATGTCAGGCGCCAATCGGATCGTGCGGTCT
>MHEA01000220.1:0-125 GCA_001805085.1 Nitrospirae bacterium GWC2_57_9 | reverse complement strand
GCTCAGCACCGGTGAAGATATCGGGATCGACAGCGCAGGCATGGTCGCAAGCCATGGTGGCGGCGTGCCCAACTTTTACAGCCAGTTGATGACCCTCCCTGATAAAAAGCTGGGAGTGGTGGTCT
>MHEA01000219.1:4677-6274 GCA_001805085.1 Nitrospirae bacterium GWC2_57_9 | reverse complement strand
AACGCGGTCCTGAAGGCCCTGCAAGGAAAAGGATATGATGCCGTCGCCCTGGATGTTACGAGGGAGGTGGCGGAGCAACTGCGTCGCGAGCGGATAGAGCTCGCGTTCAACGCCCTGCACGGCAAATTCGGCGAGGACGGAGCCATCCAGGGTCTGCTCGAGCTGATGGGCATTCCCTATACCGGATCGGGCATACTCGCAAGCGCGATCGGCATGGATAAGATCGTGTCGAAGGCGGTGTTCAAGGCAGCGGGGCTCGCAGTGGGGCCCTATGTGGCCGTCGAACGAAGCAGCAGAGGCTCATTTTCCGCGGTTCCGCCTGATATCGGGTTACCCCTTTTCGTGAAACCGAGCTCCGAGGGGTCGAGTGTAGGCGTCAGCCGCGTCGAGAATGAGGCAGAGCTGGCAGCGGCGGTCGAGAGCGCCTTTTCCTATGACCGTGAGATTCTGATCGAAAAATACATCGCGGGGAAAGAGGTCCAGGTGGGCATCGTGGGAGAGCGCGCGCTGGGGGCCATCGAGATCGTGCCGAAGAACCCCTTCTATGACTACGAGTCAAAATACAAAGAGGGCATGTCGGAGCATTTTTTCCCGGCACGCATATCCGAGGCGGCGTACCAGCGGACCCTTGCAGCGGGTCTGGCCGCGCATCGCGCGATAGGTTGCCGGGGCTACAGCAGGGTCGATTTCATCGTGGATGGGCAGGGGGTGCCCTGGATCCTGGAGGTGAACACCCTTCCCGGCATGACGGCAACCAGCCTGCTGCCGGACATTGCCAGGGGCGTGGGCCTCTCCTTTCCCGATCTGGTAGAGGAGATATTGCGGCTGGCGATCGTGTAAGTGCGGAGATCGAAATGCTGAATGTGGAGGGCGGAGTTAAAGCGTAAAGACTAAGTTCCCTGTTTATCATCCGCGAATCAGCATGCGTAAACACATATGCGCGACTATAAGAACGTAAAAGTTCCCCGGCAATACCGAAGCGGCGCAGCGCGCGTGAGCGTCAAGCGGGTCGCGGTGTCCCGCAGCGGCAGGGGCGGAGCCCGGCCGGCCGTCGGTGCGAAGGCAGTGCTGCTCAATATCCTTGCGTTTGGGCTCCTGGCGGCCTGCTCGTGGCTCGCCTGGCAGACATACGGTTTCATCACCCGGGCCGACCTCTTCCAGATCTCCGGGGTCGATGTACGAGGAGTGCACGAGCTGGACAATGCCGAGCTCAGGGAGATCGTCGGACCGTTCACGGGGCAGAACATCTTCAAGGCGGATCTGGAGACAGCAGCCCGCCGGGCGCGATTGAATCCGTGGGTCAGAGAGGCCAGGATCCACCGGAGCCTGCCGAACAGGATCACCATGGACATCGTCGAGCGTGTTCCGCGGGCGGTAGTGATCAGCGAAGGCGTGCGGTATTTGATGGACGGCGACACGGTCGTGCTGGAGCGTTGCGCGAGGCCGGAAAGGACCGAACGAAAGCTGCCGGCCATCGTGATCAGGGACGCCCGGCCTCGGCCGGGAGAGACGGTGGCCTCGGAGAGCGTCAATGACGCGCTGATGCTCCTTGCCGAGATCGAGGCGCGCGGAGGCTGGAACCTGGCCGAGGTGACGG
>MHEA01000219.1:2060-4511 GCA_001805085.1 Nitrospirae bacterium GWC2_57_9 | reverse complement strand
CCAAACCAGGCACCAAAGTACAAAAAAAAACCAATGATGAAGTCCGAAGCTTCCACGGATTTTCATCGTAATTTGGTCCTTGGTTATTATTTCTAATTTGTATTTTGAAATTTGGCATTTTCTGGCTGGAGGTTGCCGTGGTAAAAAAACAGGACAATTTGCTCGTAGGCCTGGACCTGGGGACGACCAAGGTCTGCGCGATCGTGGGCGAGGTCAAGGACAACGGCCAGGTCGACATCATCGGCATCGGCATCAGCCCGTCTCACGGCCTCAAAAAAGGCGTGGTCGTCAACATCGACAGCACGGTGGAGTCGATCAAGAAGGCCGTGCAGGAGGCGGAGTTGATGGCGGGCGTCGAGATCAACTCGGTCTACGTCGGGATCTCGGGCAGCCATATCAAGGGCATCAATTCCCGCGGCGTCGTCGCGATCAAGAACAAGGAAGTGGGCCAGACGGACATCGCGCGCGTGATCGACGCCGCACGGGCAGTGAACATCCCCATGGACCAGCAGGTGCTTCATGTGTTGCCGCAGGAGTTCATTATTGACGACCAGGACGGCATAAAGGACCCCTTGGGCATGTTCGGAGTAAGGCTGGAAGCCAAGGTGCATATCATCACCGGTGCTGTCACCTCGATCCAGAACATCGTGAAGAGCTGTTCGCGCGCCGGCCTGCAGGTCACCGATCTGGTGCTCCAGCCGCTCGCTTCGAGCAAGGCGGTGCTGACGAGCGAGGAACAGAACCTGGGAGTGGTCGTCGTCGATATCGGCGGCGGGACCACGGACGTCGCGCTCTTCCTTGAGGGAAGCCTGTGGCACACTGAAGTGCTGCCCATCGGGGGCAACCACCTGACCAACGACATCGCCATTGGGCTCCGGACGCCTGCATCGGAGGCGGAGAAGCTCAAGATCAAGTATGGGTGCGCGCTTTCGTCCCTCGTGAAACACGAGGAGACGCTTGATGTGCCCAGCGTCGGCGGCAGGCCACCGCGGCAGCTCTCGCGCCAGATCCTCTCGGAGATCATCGAGCCGCGCGTCGAGGAGCTGTTCGGCATGGTGCAGCAGCGGTTGAAGAAGACGGGGTTCGAGGACATGTTCGCCTCGGGCATCGTGCTGACCGGAGGGGTTGCCCTGATGGAGGGTGTGCAGGAAGCGGCCGAGCGGTTTCTCGGACTTCCCATCCGGCGCGGCACGCCGCGGAATATCGGCGGCCTGATGGACGTGGTAAACAGCCCGATCTACGCAACGGGCGTGGGTCTCGTGCTCCACGGATCGCAGAACCTGCAGGACGCCCCGCGCAAGTTCAGGAGCGGCGGAACGTTCAATAAATTCTGGAAGTGGCTGGGGGAATACATTTAGAGTGTCGAGTTCGGGAGTGCGGAGGCCGGAGGTGAACCATGAGTTCTTTAAGCGGTTCATTTCGCATTCCCATTAAGCGGAGGAGCGATGGACGATAATCTCGATTTTGGTTTCCAGGACATCATGGACTTCGTAGCAAGCACTGGCAGCGGCCAGCAGGGAGCGCAGAGCTCTCCTGCTGCGGGCGAAGAGAGGAAAGGAGGCGGGATGTTCCAGTTCGATGAGGAGAGACTGCCGGCGGTGATCAAGGTGATCGGGGTCGGCGGCGGCGGAAGCAACGCCGTGAGCACCATGGTCCAGTCGGAGATCAAGGGAGTGCAGTTCATCGTGGCGAACACCGACATGCAGGCCCTTGACCGCGTCCAGGCGCCGGTCAAACTGCAGATCGGTTCGAAGATCACCTGCGGCAGGGGGGCGGGCGCCAATCCGGAGATCGGCAGGTCGGCCGCGCTCGAGGACGCCGACAAGATCAAGGCGGCCATATCCGGCGCCGACATGGTATTTATCACGGCAGGCATGGGCGGCGGAACGGGAACGGGCGCTGCTCCCGTGATCGCCTCGCTTGCTCGCGAGGTGGGTGCGCTGGCCGTCGGTGTCGTGACCAAACCCTTCAGTTTCGAGGGGGTGACGAGAATGCACAAGGCCGAGGAAGGCATCGCCGAGCTCAAGAAGAGCGTGGACGCGCTCATCGTGATCCCCAACGAACGGCTGCTCAACCTGGCCGAGAAGCGGACCACACTGCTCGAATCCTTCAAGCTTGCCGACGACGTCCTCGGGCAGGCGGTTAAGGGCATCTCGGACGTCGTGATGGTGCCGGGCTACGTGAACGTGGATTTTGCCGACGTCAAGACGGTGATGACGAACCGGGGAAGGGCCGTGATGGGCACCGGGGTGGCCCGGGGCGATATGCGGGCCACGGAAGCGGCGCAAAAGGCGATCGCCAGCCCGCTCCTCGAGGACGGCTCCATCAAGGGAGCGCGCGCGGTGCTGATCAACATCACGGGCGGGAACGATCTCGGGATCAACGAGCTGAGCGAGGCCTCGGCGATCATCAAAGAGGAGATCGACCCGGGCGCGAACATCATCTTTGGAG
>MHEA01000219.1:0-2030 GCA_001805085.1 Nitrospirae bacterium GWC2_57_9 | reverse complement strand
GACGAGGAAGGCATCCGCGACCGCGTCAAGCGGCCGGGCAGCCTCAAGGAGTTCATGAAGGTCGTCGAGCGGCCGAAGCGCAAGCAGGAGGCCTTCGATTTCAAGAACGAGATGCTGGGCATCGACAGTGAGGACCTGGACAAACCGACGTTTCTCAGAAGGCAGGCGGATTAAAGGGCAATAAAAAACCACAGGCCCTGCAGGCAGTGCCCTGCGAACCTGTGGTCTGATGGTATCGTCGAAGGGTACGGGCGGAGCAGCGCCGCTTCAGCGCTGCCGTCTCAATGGCGCTCTGCTTCAACCCCCGCCGCAAAGGACATCCCGTGCGTGCCGCTTTTTTTCTTCTCGAGGGCCTTGTCCATTCCCAGCCGCGTTGCCGAGAATCCGATGGGACAGGACTCCTCCTCCTTCTTCACCTGGTTCATGAAATCGCATCTCCAGCAATTGCTCAGTTTCTGCGCATAGGTTCCCTGGATCTTTCCTCCGCAGAGCGAACCGGCGATTGCCCAGCAGGCGCGGCCTGCGTTCTTGCCGCCATGGGCACCGTTCAGTTCGCCGTACGTCGTGACCGGACAGACACCCAGCTCTGCCGCCTTGTGGCCGCCAGGCTGTCGCCCGCACTTCTTGTGCTCCCAGCAGTTTTTCTTGCCGGTCGTATCAACACCACTACCCGAAACTTCGATCATCTTTCCCATGATCCAAGGTCCCCCTGTCCTTCTAGATAAATGCGATAGGCATTATAGTTTCAATTATTCATAACCTTATAGGCTTCAGAGATTCTGAAAAGAATATACTGTTACTGGAAAGGCAATGTCAATGGGAGAGTGTGGCTGCAGATGATATGGTAATCGAGACTTGAGGCAAATGGAGGGCTCATCTCCGGCCGGATGCTGCATTCCGCTGGATCTCGGTAAGGATGCCGCGTAAAATACTGACCTCACGGTGATCGAGCCGGGCTCTTCCGAACAGCTGCCGGAGAGAAACCATGATCCGCTCCGGATGATCGCGCTCGAGGAACCCGACTTTCTGGAGGGTCTCCTGAAGATGCTCATAAAAGCGTTCAACCTCTCCCTGGGGAGCGAGCTGCCGGACAGCATCCGAAACAGGTCCGAGGGATACAACAAGCAGCTCATAGGCAACGACCATGACCGCGTGGGAAAGGTTCAGGGAGGGGAATGCGGCATCAGACGGGATCGCGATTACCTCGTGGCAGAGCGAGAGGTCGGTCTGCTCCAGGCCGTTCACCTCGTTGCCGAACACGAGGGCGACCTTGTTTGTGCCGAGAAGGGGAAGTACCTGCTCCGCCATGCTGCGGGGTGTGCGGATATTCTTCCGAAGCCGGCCGGCGTGACGGGAAGTGCCGATCACCAGACCCTGGTCAGCCACGGCTTCGCGCAGGGAATGGAATATTTCTGCCGTCTCCAGGATGCGGCCGGCGCCCGCTGCCAGCTTGACCGCGTCACCCTGCCGGTCCTCGGGCGGATCGACAAGAACCAGGCGGGAGAGGCGCGTGTTCATCATGCACCGGGCAACAGCTCCGATGTTGCCCGGTGTTTTCGGTCGGACAAGGACAATGCTGATATTATCGAGGTCTGCCATCGCGTTGTCTGATTATAAAGCAAGGCAACCCCGTGCTCAAGGAGAAAGATCCTCCCGGGAAAAAACAATCGCCGAAGCCGCGTTCAGGGCCGCGAGATAGCGGCTCCGGCATGCTCCCCGGAAAGCGGCGTTCGCTCCGGCTGCTTTTGTTTCTCAAGCCTGCGCTCCATGCCGAGGCGTGTGTGCGAAAAACCGATTGGCGAGGTCTCTTCGTCCAGCCTCACCGCGTTCATGAACTCGCAGCGCCAGCAGTTCAAAAGTTTTTTGGCATAGGTTCCCTGGATCTTTCCTCCGCAGAGCGAGCCTGCCACGACCCAGCAGGCTCTGCCGGCGTTCTTTCCGCCATGAGCGCCGTTCAGCGGTTGCTCGGTGGTCGCGGGACAGATCCCGAGTTCATGCGCCTTGTGACCGCCCGGCTGCCGTCCGCATTT
>MHEA01000218.1:11410-18483 GCA_001805085.1 Nitrospirae bacterium GWC2_57_9 | reverse complement strand
AAGAGAAGTTGCCTGTGCGGTTCTGGGTCCTGACCGCCGTCTGCTCGATAATGGCCACGAGCAAAGCAAACGTCAGAGAATGGAAGAAGCCGCGATGACCGAGCACGTCTCCGTACTTGATCCCCAGGTAGAAGCCGACGATGTCCAGGTCGGGCAGGATCGAGCAGACGGCGGTCAGGACCCAGAACCGCACAGGCAACTTCTCTTGCAGGAAGCTCGCTTTCCCGAGAATGCCGGCTGCGAATATGTGAGTGAAGGCGGAAGGCATAATAGGTTAAGGCAAATTCCAAGCCCCAAGCAACAAATACCAAATAAATTCCAAATGCCAATAACCAAACGTCTGGTGCTTGTCCGTTTGGAGTTTATTTGCTATTTGAGTATTGTTATTTGGGATTTCGAATTTATTCATCCTCCTGCTCTTTTCACCAGCCTGACGGCCAGAGAGAAGAACATCAACGTATAAACAGCAAGCACCAGGACCGATCCTGTTGAAGGTTCGCTGCCCGATGCGAGCGCGCGCAGGAGCAGGCTTGCATGGGTGAGCGGATAGGCCAGGATCAGGCTCTCGAAAGGCTGGGGCAGCTGGTTCGGCGAAAAGAAGGTGCCTGCAAGGAACGACATGGGCACGATGAAGAAGCTGTTGAAGTTCGCCATGTCCTCATGGGTCCTGGCGAGCATGGCAGCGCCGACTCCGGCTGCGCCGAAACAGAAGGCGGTCAGGGTCAATATGATAAAGAAGTTGAGCGAAAGATGCATATTCACGCCTGCGGCAAAGCCCACGAGCAGCAGCATGACTGCCGAGAAAAGCCCGCGAACCATGCCGGTGAGCGCCCTTCCGAGCGTGATATCCCAGGCGGTCAGCGGGGAGACCAGCACCTCTTCGAGCGTTTTGGTATAGAGCTTGCTGATGTTCATCGAGGTTGAGACCGGGCCGAAACTGTTGTTCATGGCCGAGAGGGCTATGATCCCGGGCAGGACGAATTCGAGATAGTTCCCTCCGCCCACGTTCATGCCCCGGCCGAGGCCCCAGCCGAAGGTCACGAGGTACAGGACCGGCATGACCATGCTCGATGCGAGGAAGCGCCAGGGCTTCCTGCGGATGAGCATCATTTCCTTCCAGATGATGGGGGAGAAGTTCATAGATAGATCAAATCCGAAATCCTAATGTCGAAAACTCTAAATGATTGATGTGCGGCAATTTTTACTCCAAACTCCAAACTCCGAACTCGGCACTCCGCGTGCGATAGATCAAATCCGAAATCCAATATCGAAACTCTAAACGAGAACGCGTGGCAATTTTACTCCGAACTCCGAACTCTAAACTCCGAACTCGACACTCCGCACTAGCCCTCAATCCTCTCCCCCGTAAGGCTGATGAACACGTCCTCGAGGGTTGCCTCGCGCACCAGCACGTCGCAGGTCTCGCCACGGCCTGCTTCATACGCCGCGTCCCGCGTCGGGAAGAACTTGCGCGGAATATCCTGCCTGCCGATGCATTCGAGGGAATATCGGCCCACGCGCGCCTTGAGCGCGGCAGGACCGTCGAGGGCGATGATCTTTCCCTCCCGCATGATCGCCACCCGGTCACAGAGCGCATCGGCCTCCTCGATGTAATGCGTCGTGAGCATGATAGTGATCCCGCTCCGCTTCAGCGATTCGATCAGGCCCCAGATCAGCCTCCGTGCCTGCGGATCGAGCCCCACGGTCGGCTCGTCCATGAACACGACCTGCGGCCGGTGCATCAGCCCGCGCGCGATCAGGAGGCGCCTGCGCATGCCGCCGGACAGGTGCTCCACCGCGGTGTCCCTCTTTTCCCAGAGCCCGACGAAGCGCAGCAGCTCGCTGGTCCTCGCGGCCCTGTCCGGCCCCTCCATCCGGTGAAGCCTGCCGTGATACTCCAGGTTCTGGCTGCAGGTAAGGTCGATATCGAGGTTCAGCATCTGCGGGATCACGCCGATCGTCCGCTTGACCTGCAGCGGCTCCCGGGCCACATCGTATCCGGATACGGAAGCGCTGCCTGAACTCGGGGAAAGAAGCGTTGTCAGCATCCGGATGGTCGTGGTCTTGCCCGCGCCGTTCGGCCCGAGCAGGCCGAAGACCTCGCCCCTATTGACGGAGAAGCTGACGGACTGGACCGCGCCGAGCGTGCCGAAATATTTGGTGAGATTTGTCGTGTCGATCATGATGAGAGAATAAATGAACCGCGAAGACGCCAGGGACGCAAAGAAAAACCAAAAGCAGGACTTCCTTCGCGCTCTTCGCGCCTTGGCGGTTCAAATGGTTGGCTTTGACCTAATCCTCCAACTCGATCCCCAGGGCCTTGATTTTCCGGTGCAGGTTGCTCCGCTCGACGCCGATGGCATCGGCCGTCCGGCTGACGTTGCCACCGAAATCCTTCAGCTTGCGCGTGATGAACTCGCGTTCGAACCCGGCCCGTGCCTCCTTGAGGAGAGTCTGGTCATAGCCGTTCCTGCTTCCGCTCTGCACCGCGGCGTGCTGCCCTTCCGACCTTGGCGCGGCGAGCGGAGGCGGCACATCCTGGAGCCTCAGCACCTGGCCGGGGACCATGATGATCAGGCGCTCAATGATATTTCGGAGTTCCCGTATATTGCCGGGCCACTGATAGCGCACGAACAGGGCAAGGGCTTCATCATCGATCGTTTTCGGTTTCTGGCCGTACTCGGTCGAGAACTCCCTGAGGAAATGCCGCACCAGCAAGGGGATGTCCTCGGGCCGTTTCCTGAGCGGCGGCACTTCCAGGGGGATCACGTTCAGGCGGTAGTAAAGGTCATCCCGGAAGGTCCCTTTCTTGATCTCCTCGGCAAGGTCCTTGTTCGAGGCGGCCAGGACGCGGACATCGGCCCTGAGCGTTTTCATCCCGCCGACGCGCTGGAATTCCTGGCCTTCGAGCACGCGCAGCACCTTGGCCTGCGTGGCCATGCTCATGTCCGCGATCTCGTCGAGGAAGATCGTGCCGTTGTGCGCCAGCTCGAACTTTCCGCGCTTCATCCCCGTCGCTCCCGTGAACGACCCTTTCTCATGACCGAAGAGCTCGCTCTCGATCAGTTCCTGCGGAATGGCGGCGCAATTCACCTCGACGAAAGGCCCCGAGGACCGCTTGCTGGAGCGATGGATGGCGCGAGCGACCAGTTCCTTTCCGGTGCCGCTCTCGCCGTGGATCAGCACCCATCCGTTCGTGGGTCCGGCAAGGGATATCTGGTGTTTGAGCGCCTTGACCCGCTCGCTCTCGCCCACGATCTCGAAGCGCCGCTCGATGCTGCGCTTGAGCGTCGCGTTTTCCTCGCGAAGCCGTGATTCCTCTATGCCGTGCTTTACGACGAGCGTGAGGTGCTGCAGCTCCGGCGGCTTCACGATGAAGTCATAGGCGCCCATCTTGGTTGTCTTGACCGCCGTCTCGATCGTACCGTGGCCGGTTATCATGATGACCGGTATTTCCGGCCTGATCTCCCTGATCCTCCCGAGCGTCTCGATGCCGTCCATCTCGGGCATGGCGATGTCGAGCAGCACGATCGAAGGCTGGGTCTCATGGAGCAGCTCGATCCCCTGCCTGCCGGAGGACGCGGTCACGACGTCATACCCCTCGTCCCTCATCACGCCGGCAAGGGTATTGAGCACATTCTCTTCGTCGTCTACTATGAGTACTGTTTCATTGGACATAGTTC
Source organism: Nitrospirae bacterium GWC2_57_9 (assembly GCA_001805085.1). Lineage (GTDB taxonomy): Bacteria > Nitrospirota > UBA9217 > UBA9217 > UBA9217 > MHEA01. The sequence continues at coordinate 14,800 of MHEA01000218.1, read as the reverse complement.
AAACTCTAAATCCGAATATCTAAATCCGAAACAAATTCGAATGTTTTAAAAATTGAAGCTTCGTGCTTGTTTGGAATTTCGGATTTCGGGATTCGACATTATCCTTTGAGTCCTTCCCTCAGCTTCTCCACCACCGCATCGATCTCCGACTCCGTCGTTTCCCTGCCCAGGCTGAAGCGTATGGCGCCGCGCGCTAACGTGGGATCGACGCCCATGGCGGCAAGCACGTGCGACGGCTCGACCAGGTCACCGTGACAGGCAGCCCCGGGAGAGACGGCAACCCCGGGCAGGGCGGCCATAACCGAGATTGCATCGAAGCCGCCGAAACTGATGTTCCAGGTATTGGGCAGTTTCTTGTCCGGGTGCCCGTTCAGATGGACATCGAGGCCCGCGGCCTTCAGCCCGTCGAACAACCGCCTGCCCATCGTCATCTGGCGCTCGCCTTCGGAATCGATGACCGGCATCGCGATCAGGGCTGCGGCGCCGAGCGCCACGATCGAGGCCGCGTTCTCCGTGCCCGGCCGCAGACCGCGCTCGTGCCCGGCCCCGTGCAGAAGCGGCGGAAGCTTCCTGCCGCTTTTGATATAGAGGGCGCCGATCCCCTTGGGCGCGTAGAACTTATGGCCTGCAACGGTCAGGAAGTCCACGCCCAGTTCCTCCGCCTGCACCCGCACCTTGCCGACGCTCTGGGCTGCATCGGTATGGAACAGCACTCCCCGTGAAGACGCGACGCGGCAGAGCTCCCTGATATCCTGTATCGTGCCGACCTCGTTGTTCGAGTGCATGATCGAGACCAGCACCGTCTCCGGCGTTATGGCCTTCTCCAGAACAGCGGGATCGACCCTGCCGTATCCGTCGACAGGCAGGTACGTCACCTTGTATCCGAACCGTTCCAGGTGGCGGCAAGGTTCGAGCACCGCGGGATGCTCGACGCGGGTGGTGATGAAATGCTTCCCCTTCCCGGAGGCCTTCGCTATGCCCTTGATCACCATGTTGTTGGCTTCCGTGGCACCGCTCGTGAAGATGAGGTCGGCTGCTTCGCAGGCCAGCAGGAGAGCCAGCCGCTCGCGCGCCTGTTCGATGCCGGCCCGGTTCGCGGTCCCGAAGGCGTGGCTGCTCGACGGGTTGCCGAAGCGCTCCTTCAGATAGGGCAGCATCTCCTCCAGCACTTGCGGTGCCACGGGAGTGCTTGCATTATAGTCGAGGTAGATGGTCATAAGCGTTTCCAATCGTTTTTCTGCACTTCCCCTTCGCGTCCTTTACGAACTTTTTGACCCGTCTAAGGCCACGTACGCTCGACCGCGGAAACTCGGCTGCGCCTCAGACAGTCCGCGTTCGCCCTGCGGGACGCTTCCTTAGGCCAAGACGGGTGCCCAAAAAGTTCGTAGGTCCGCTCCGGGGAAGTGCGGGTTTTGGGAAAAGCTTTAAAGCTTTGGTGTTATCCGTGTTCATCCGTGGTTAAATCAATTCTTGTTTCAGGACATGATCAAAAGAACACCTTGCTCGCGACAAACGACTCCAGCATGTACTCCAGCCCGTTCAGGATACCGACGACGACTCCGGTGACCAGGAAGGATGCCACGGCATCCCAGGCGGCCTTCCCCTGCGGCGCGCCTGTTATCGACCTTATCCCGAGATAGAGCAGATAGAGGCTGTACAGGATCGCCGGATAGATGAGCCAGCCCAGCCGCGGGATAACAGCAAGCATGGCGACGAGAAACAACGGGGTGTACGAGTACGTTGCGAGTTGCAATCCCCGGAGACTGACCCATCCCGGTTCCTTTGAAGCAACGATGACCGTGATGATGGTTGCCGTGATGAGAATGTTGGCCAGGATCACGAGATACCAGAGAAGGTTCGTAGTGATCACATAGAGAAAAGGGGAATGAACGGCATTGCTGACGATCCCCCGGTTAAAGAGGAACCTCTCCACGAGAGCCGCCACGGGCGGAACCGCGGCCATGAGCGCACCGTACCCGCCGAACAACTTCCGCAAAGACGTCTGTTCCTGTTTGATGAGCTCCCACTCGGCCCGGGGCCGGAGAAGGATATTCTTCATGCGCTGCAGAATTTCTCTCATGCCCCGGTCTTTCTGTCGAATATGCCCAGGGTCAGGTATCGGTCGCCCACATCGGGGAACACGGTCACCACTCGCTTGCCCCTGCCCAGCCGGGCAGCTACCTGGAGCGCGGCCCAGCAGGCGGCCCCCGACGAGATGCCTACGAGCAGGCCTTCCTCAGCTGCCAGGCGGGCCGTCATATCGGCGGCGTCGTTGTTCGTAACCTGGATGATCTCGTCGTAGATCCTCGTATTCAGGATGGCCGGAACGAAGTTGGGACCGATCCCCTGGATGGCATGGGGGCCCGGCTGGCCGCCGGAGAGCAGCGGCGAGGCCGAGGGTTCGACCGCGACGACCCTGATGTTCCTGAATTTCCTTTTCAGCACCTCGCCCACACCGGTAATGGTGCCGCCCGTGCCGATGCCCGCCACGAAGGCATCGATCTTCTTCGCTCCGGTGAAGGCAAGGATCTCCTTTGCCGTGGTCCTGCGGTGCACCTGCGGGTTTGCCGGGTTCCCGAACTGGTCGGGCTTGAAGTATTCCCTGCCCGAGGCAAGGATCTCGTCGGCCTTTGCAGTCGCTCCCTTCATCCCCTGGTTCGCCGGGGTCAGCACCAGTTCGGCGCCGTAGGCCTCAAGCAGCCTCCTGCGCTCCACGGTCATGGACTCCGGCATGGTCAGGAGGACGCGGTACCCTTTGACCGCGGCGACCATGGCGAGCCCGATCCCGGTGTTGCCGCTCGTGGGCTCCACGATGGTCATCCCCTTCCTGAGCACGCCCTTCTTTTCCGCATCCTCGATCATTGCCAGGGCAGCGCGGTCCTTTACGCTCCCTCCGGGGTTGGCTCCTTCGAGCTTTGCCCAGACCTCGGCGGCGTTCTCCGCACCGAGCTTATGCAGCTTCACGATCGGAGTATTCCCGATAAGGTCAAGCACAGTTCTTATCTTCGACATGGTTCCCTCTTTTAGATTATTTCGCGGCCTGTATTTCGCACGGGCGCTTGCCGTCGCTCGTAAAGACATTTCGGATCGCGGCCATCACATCTTCGACCGAAATCACGGCACCGCCCGGCCTTCCGAAGAAGGAGACCGCCGCCCTGCCGTTCACGGCCAACCGGACGTCCTCGACCATCTGTCCCAGGTTCATCTCGACGACCAGGAAGCGTTCCACCCGCTGCGCCGTCCCGGCGATGATCTTTTCCGGGAACGGAAAGAGCGTGATGGGCCTGATGAGTCCGGCTTTGATGCCTTCGCTCCGGGCACGGTTCACGGCCGTCTTCGCAATGCGGGCCGACGTGCCGAATGCGACCAGCACCAGTTCCGCGTCATCGG
>MHEA01000218.1:9994-11397 GCA_001805085.1 Nitrospirae bacterium GWC2_57_9 | reverse complement strand
CTTTGCTTTCAACAAGTAATTCCGCTGCTCGAGCATGCCGTCCTCCCCGGGCAGCATGAAGAGCGACCGGATCACCTTCCCCGGCCTGTCTTTTGCGCCGGTCAAGGCCCACGGCTTGTCGACCTGCTTTGGCTGGATCTCCGGCAGTTCGACCGGTTCCATCATCTGCCCCAGGATGCCGTCGCCCAGAATCATGACGGGATTGCGGTATTCATCGGCCTTGTCAAAGGCGCGCACCGTAAGGTCCGCCATTTCCTGAAGGTTGGAGGGGGCATAGACGAGCAGTTTATAATCTCCGTGTCCGCCGCCTTTGACCGCCTGAAAATAATCCGCCTGGGAAGGGGAGATATTCCCGAGGCCCGGCCCGCCGCGCTGCATGTTCACGATGACCGCCGGCAGTTCGGAAGCGGCCATGAACGAAAGCGCCTCCTGCATCAGGCTGATGCCCGGGCTGGAAGAGGAGGTCATGGCGCGTTCGCCCACGGCAGCCGCGCCATAGACCATGTTGATCGCCGCGATCTCGCTTTCCGCCTGGACGAACGTTCCCCCGACCTCGGGCATCCTGCGCGAGAGATACTCCGGGATCTCGTTCTGCGGCGTGATCGGGTAGCCGAAGTAACGCCTGCACCCGGCCCGCACCGCGGCCTCGGCGAGAGCCTCGTTGCCGGTTATGAGAAGCTTGGGCATATCATTTCCTCAAAGGAAATTCGAATATCCAATTTCTAAATCCGAAACAAATCGGAATATCAAAATTCAAAAGGAACTTCTTTCATTTCCGAGATTTGATACTGTTTAGGGTTTCGACATTCGGATTTCGAATTTGTCACATCACTTCCACACTTCGATCGCCGCATCAGGGCACATCTCGGCGCAGAGGGCGCAGCCCGTGCACTCGCCGTCGGCCCCGCAGTACTCGACGGCATAATACCCGCTCTTGTTGAACGCGCAGCCGACCTTGAGAAGTTTTTTTGTGCAGGCCGTTGTGCACAGCTCACAGCCCTTGCAAAACTCTATATTGATGACGACCTTGCCCATGGGCAGCCCTTAATATTACCGTGTCGTAGGAACTTAAAATTTGCCACAGAGTACTCAGAGCACACAGAGGTAAGGCTTAAAAAAACTAACGATTTTCTCGGTGTCCTCGGTGACCTCTGTGGCAAAAAAAGATTTTTACAGGTTTCACTCCGCACTCCGAACTCCACACTCCGAACTGATACTCCGCACTCCGCACTAAGAGCTCCCCCGCTCGATCATCTCCTCGGCGTGCTTCAGCGTGGCGTCGGTGATGGACTTCCCGCCCAGCATGCGGGCGATCTCGTCGACACGATCCTGTTTTTCCAACAGCCTGACCTCGGTGACCGTTCGCTCCTTCTTTACGGACTTCGCCACCCCGTAATGGCTCG
>MHEA01000218.1:0-9980 GCA_001805085.1 Nitrospirae bacterium GWC2_57_9 | reverse complement strand
ATCTGCGGCAGATGGGTGATGCAGAAGACCTGCCGTTTGGCGGAGACGCGCTTGAGCTTCTTGCCCACTTCCTCCGCTACGGCGCCGCCGATGCCGGCATCGACTTCGTCGAACACAACCGTCGGAATGCTGTCCCCTTCCACCAGGATGGTCTTGAGGGCCAGCATGATCCGCGACAGTTCGCCCCCGGAAGCGATCCTCGCCAGCGGCTTCGGCTCCTCGCCGGGATTGGGCGCGATCAGGAATTCGACCAGGTCCGCGCCGCGCGGCCCCAGCTTCAGCCCGTCCAGGGTGTCGCCGCCCTGCTCCTGGTGCAACTTGACCGAAAAGGCCGTGTTTTTCATCCCGAGCTGTCCCAGTTCCGCTTCGACCTTCTTCTCGAGCTCCTTTGCGGCCGTACTCCGTTTTTTCGAGAGCAGCGCCGCCTTGTCCGTCAGTCCGAACTTGATCGCCTGGATCTCGGACTTGCACTCTTCGATACGCTCGCTCGTCTTTTCCATCGCTTCAAGCCCGGCGGCCGCCCTGACGCCGAAGTCGATGACCTCCTCGACAGAGCTCCCGTATTTTTTCTTCAGTTTCTGGATCAGGTCCAGCCGGTCGCCGATTTGCTCCAGCCGCGCCGGATCGAACTCCACGCGGTCCCGGTAGGACCCGATCTCCCGCGCGGCCTCTTCGATCTGGGCCTGGGCCGATTGGCACAGTTCCACGAGGCCGCCCAGACGGCTGTCGATGGCATTGATGTCCTTCAACCCGTTGATCGCCTTTTTCAAACCCACCAGGACCGATTCGTCCGACGTATGAAGCACCTCCTCCACCATCGCGGAGAAGGCGGCCAGTTTCTCGGAGCTTGCCATGACCTTCTGTTCGTTCTCGAGCTCGCCGTCCTCGCCCGGCTTGAGCATGGCAGCTTCGATCTCTTCCTTCTGGAAACGGAGCATGTCCTCGCGCTGCGCGCGGTCCCGCTCCCCGGTCTCCAACTCGGCAAGCTTCTTCCGCACATCCATGAGCCGCTGATAAGCGTCCTTCACCTCGTCCCGCAGCGGAACGAGGCCGCCGAAGGAATCGAGCATGTCCAGCTGATGCTCGGAAGACAGCAGGGACTGGTGCTCGTGCTGGCCGTGGATATCGGCGAGCCCGGACCCGAGCGCCGAAAGCGTGGCAAGATTGGCGAGGCTGCCGTTGATATAGACCTTGTTCTTGCCCGAGGCCGCCAGCACCCTGCGCACGATCAGGTCCTCCTTCGGGTCGAACTCGATGCCCTGTGCCGTGAGCAGCGCCTTCACGTCCGACGTACCTTTTCCGTTCAGCTCGAAAGCGGCCTCCACCACCGCCTCTTCGCACCCGGTCCGGATCAGTTCGGAGCTGGCGCGTTCGCCCAGCGCGAGATTCAGCGCATCCACCACGATGGACTTGCCGGCGCCTGTTTCACCGGTGAACACGTTCAGCCCGGCAGCGAATTCCACGCGAAGCTGTTCGATGATCGCGAAATTTTTTATGTTCAGTTCTTTGAGCATGTTTGAATAAATCAAAAAAAACAAATTTTCAAATGACAAATCCCAAATAAGCTCCAAATCCGAAATTCGAATGCCTCAACCGTTTAGTGCTTGATACTTGCTGTTTGGAATTTATTTGTGATTTGATGCTTGGTGCTTGATTACTTGGCGCTCTTCGCCTTCGCAGCCTGGGCCTTCCTGTTCGCGAATTTCGACTGCGTCGATTTGCCGTTCCCCCCGGCCTTGCGGTAGTATTCCGCGGCCTCGTCCAACCTGCCCATGAGCTCCGAGGCTCTGCCTGCCCAGTAGTAGCCCGTCCCGACCCACATGCCCGAGCCGGGATAGAGATCGGGGATCTTCAGGAATTCGGCAACGGCCTCGGCGTCTCTTCCCAGGAGAAAACAGCAGAATCCGATCCAGTACTGGGTTTCGGGCCGGGCGGAATCCTTCTGCTCCTGGAGGGCGCCCCGGTAGGCGTCAAGCGCGTTCCCGAAGGACCCGAGACGGAACCAGGCGTCTCCGATGCGCGTGCGGATATCACTGACGGGAACGCCTTCCGGCGGGGAAAGGAGGAGTTTCTGGTACAGGGAAAGTGCGTCCTGGAACCGGGAGGCCGCGAATAATTGATTCGCCTTCTGATAGTCCCGGGCAACAGGACGAATGTCGGCGTGCAAAAGCCCACACTGCAGAAACACCATGATGAACGAGATCGTCAGGCTTTTTTTCATGCCGTCCTCCCCGGAGACTGTAGCAAATTTACCACAAACGTGGAAGGCGGTTCAAGGATTATCTTTGAAACATTCCGAAATAAATGGCAGGAAAAGAAGGAAGAGATTCGCGAGCGGGGAGTTAGGAATGGGAATGCGGCACAGCACCTCACTCCGAACTCCCAACTCCGCACTCCGAACTGGTTCCTACGGCATCCACAGGTAGGTGAACTTCATGCCCGGCCGGGACAGCTCTCCCAGGTTCACATTGAAAAGGTTCATGTTCATGGAATAGATATTGGGCCGGTAATCCCCGGGCCTGATATAGGAGATGATGCTCGCCTGCTGGATCCCGGCAAGCTCCTTTGCCTTGCCGAGGGCATCCTCCAGATATCCGACGTCGTCGATGAGGCCCGCCTCCCGGGCATCCCGGCTCGTAAAGATGCGGCCGTCTGCAAGCTGCCGCACCTTCTCGACGGGCAGCTTCCGCTCGGCCACGATCAGGTCCACGAACCTGCCATAGAGATCGTTGATCATGCCCTGGAATATCTTTTTCTCTTCAGGCGTGACCGCACGGAACGGAGAACCCATGCCTTTCTCGGGCCCCGACGAGATCTCCAGCGCCTGGATCCCGATCTTCTGCATGAGTCCGGTGGCATCGACGCGAAGCATGGTTACGCCGATGCTGCCCGTGATCGTCGTGGGCTGCGCCGTGATCCGGTCGGCTGCAAGGGCAGTGTAATAGGCGCCGGAGGCGCCGGCGTCCGTAAAATGAGCGATCACCTTCACGCCGGTCTCGCTCTTGAACTGCTTGAGCTCATGGTAAAGCATGTCCGATGCCGTCACCCCGCCTCCGGGGCTGTTGATCCGGAGCACGAGCGCCTTCACGTTGCCATCCGAGCGCGCCCGGTCCAGCTGTTCCCGCACGACGGCAACCATGCCCAGCTCCCTGCTCACCCCGAGGGCGGTGCTGCTCTCCTCGGTGGTTATCATGCCGGTGATGTCCATCAGCAGGATCTTGTCCTTGCCCTGCCCCGCGATCACCTGCTCCTGCAGAGGCTCGGCCTTGGATACGAGGCTGAGGTCCGCCTTGATGAAAAAGCAGCCGGACATCTGCAGGCTCAGAAGAACCGTGAGTACTATCATGGTGTTCGTCTTGCGCATTGCTCCCCTCCCTGAAGTCATCTCATCGATGGCGGACAACCGCACTCCCCGCTGCTTTACTCCGGGGCCATTCTCACATCCGCCTTGCTCCTCAGCTCGGCGAGATACTTTGTCATCTGCTGATCGAGCTGCTGCTCCTGCAGCCCCGCCGTAATCGCCTTCTGGACCTCGGAGAAGCGCTTTCCCCTGAACCGGCCGGGATTGCGGTTGAAATAGGCCTCGGCCTCGTCGCGGGTCACCCGGATGAAAAGGCCGACTTTCTTCTCGACATGCCGCTCGACCAGCAGCCGCTCGGCAAGCATCCGGCGAAGCTGCCCGCCGGTCATGTCGAGTTTCCCGAGAAGATCGGTGAAGGCCTTTTCCGAACCAAGCCGCTCCCTGAGCTTGTTTGTCTCGGCATCTACGTCCTGCTCCGAGATCTCCACGAACTTGAGCCGCCGCGCCTCCTGCACCAGCAGTCTGCGATTGATCAGCCCTTCCAGCGTCTGCGCCCGCAGCTCCCCTCCGCCGCCGCCCCCCAGGGCCGCGTTGAAACCCACTGCCTGGTTCAACTCGCTCCAGGTGATCACATCGTTGTTCACGGATGCAACGACCCTATCGATGAGCTCGGCCCCGGCAGGAAGTGAAAACAGAAGCACAGAAAGGATAGGGAGAAGGGAAAGGGAGAAGAATGCTCGACACCGTCTTTCATTCCGCACTCCGCACTCTACACTCCGCACTCGGTCACTTTTCATTCCGCACTCCGCACTCTACACTCCGCACTCGGTCACTCCGCATTCCGCACTCCGCATTCCGCTCTGGTTTGGTTCATTTCTGGTTCAGGTCCGTCATCTTGACGCCCTTGAGATATTCCACGACCTGGTCCTTCCTGATCCCCTGCAGCTGCTTCACGATCTCGGCGATCCGGAGCGCATTGTTCAGGATCACCTCCAGGCGGGCGACCAGCTCCCGGTCCCTGCCCTCGTACCGCTCAAGAAGCAGTTCCGTATTGCCGATGACCGTCGTCAGCGGGTTGTTGATCTCATGCCGAACGGCGACCACGACCTCCCCGATGGCGCACAGCCGCTCGGCCTGCAGAAGCATCTCCCGAAGCTTTTTTTGTTCGGTCACGTCCCGGGCCGACACCTGGTATCCCGCCGACTGCTGTTTCCTGAGCAGCCTGCGAAGGCTCACCTCGACAAACGCCCTGGCCCCGTCCCGCTTCACCACTTCGAGCTCGGTCCATTGCCGCCCGTAGACCCCGGAGCTCAGCAGTCTTCGCGCCGTCTCCGCGCTTTCGTCGGTGAGAAGATCGAAGACGTTCTTGCCGAACAGCTCCACCTTCGAATAGCCCGAGAACGTCTCCGCTGCCTTATTCACGGCGTTGAGCCTGCCCGAGGCATCCATGGTGAACAGGATGTCCGTCGCGTTCTCGAACAGGTCCCAGTATTTTTCGCTCGACTCCTTGACCTCGGCATAGAAGCGGAAATTTTCGACCGCCATGCCGAGCTGAGCGCCCATCGCGTCCAGCATCTGGACGTCGGACGGCTTGAGCTTGAAATCCTTCTGGGGATAGAGGAAGATGACGCCGAGCACGATGCCCCGGGACTTGATCGGGATGATGATGTGGGAGTGGCTTTCCTCGCCCACGCTTCGCGTGTGCCGCTGATCGTCGCAGCCATGTTCGGTGAACAGCAGTTCGCCGGTCTGGGCCACGATCCCGCAGAGACACTCCCCCATTTTGATCACGGATTCGCGCTGCGCGAACTCCGGCGACAAGCCCTTCTGGGTCATGAGACGCAGTATCTCGCCGCCCGGCTCGCAGAGGAACACCCCTCCCCGCGGCTGGATGCCGGACAGGCTTTCCAGGATCCGGAGCAGGGATTTGTCGAGCATGTCCCTGAGACTGCCGGCCTGGCTCAGCGTGAGCGCGACGGCGTCGAGCGAGGCGAGCTCGTGGGTCCGCTCATACAGCTTCTGCTCCAGTTCGGCGTAGGAGAACCGCAGCCGCTGCGCCATCTCGTTGAACCGTCCGCCCAGCCGCGCGATATCATCCTCGCCCCGGACCGCCACCTGGTAATCCAGGTTCCCCCGGCTTATCTCTTCGGTGCCGTTCCACAGGTCGTTCAGCGGGACCGAGACCTTGCGGTGAAAATAGACCACGAAGGCAAAAAGAGCGCTCAGCGAGGTGAGCAGGACTATGAGGAATAAGAGATGGACCCGCAGATCGTTCCGGTCGATCTGTTCCAGCAGGCCTTGCATCTCGGCCGCGTTCGATGCCTGGTACTTGACGATGTCCCGTTCCATCCAGGCATGGAGTTGGTTCAGTTCTGCCGCGAGATTAGCGGCAAGAGCCTGCTGGCCGCGGCCCGGAGACTGCAGGGCAAAGATGCGCTCCGCCTTCTTCCGTATCCGCTCGACGTCCACGTTCAGGTTGGCCACGATCATGCGCTCCTGCGGCCCGCCGTGTTCGGTCGCGCTTATCAAGGCGCGGTGCAGCTCCGCATCGCCGCTCTGATAGGCGCGCATGTGTTTCCGGTCGCCGGTCATGACGAAATCCTGCACCGTCTGAATCAGTTCGTCGATCTTGCGTTCCAGGATCGCGATCTGCCGTGATTCCTCGGCGATATGGCGCAGTTCCTGCCCCGTATCCTTGAAGGTGGTGGTGAGATGCCGCAACGACACGATCGTGACCGATACGATCACGACAACGGCGATGCCGACAAGGAGCATGAGTTTTTTATATACGTTCATAACTGCCCGCGCTCTGCCTTTCCCGGGTCCCGGAGCAAAAAGCCCGTTTCAATGATACCACCGGGCATCCATTCCGTCCAGCCGGTTGGAAGAAAGTCCGGATCAGGAGGCGAGAAAAGAGGAACTGTTCCGCGCTTGCACGGCCTCCCGAGCGGGCTTGCCGGTTCCCGGTCCGCTAGAACGTGTGCCCGATGTTGAAATGGAGCTCTCCCGGGCTTTCGCCCGGCCTCCGGTGTATCTTCTGGCCGTAATCGATGCGGAGCGGACCGACCGGCGTGCCGTACCGGATGCCTGCACCATAGGATGCCCGGAGGTCATCGAGGTCTATCTGCTGGTCGGGCCATACGTTCCCGGCATCGGTAAACAGCACAAAACCGAAGCCCCGGCTCGGTATCAGCCGGACCTCGGCATTGAACAGCACCATGCTCTCGCCGCCGATGGGTATGGGGCTGTCATCCGGTCCAGGCCTGAACGTACCATCCGCACCCACCATATCCTGGTTATAGCCGCGGATCGTCGTGCTGCCGCCTACCGTGAACCGCTCATGGATCGGCACCCTGTCCGTCTCATAATGGGGCCAGGCCATCCCCGCCCGGGCGGAAAGCGCGGTGACTATGCCGGCCGCGAGCGGGACATACCAGCTGCTCCGGACGGACACCTTCGTGAAATCCGCCTGGGACCCCAGCTGATGCATCGCCTGTTTCAGCACCACCCCGTAGAGCGCTCCCTTGCGGGGGTCGAAGATATCGTCGCGCCGGTCCCAGACGAGCGCCGGGCTCAGGCTGCTGACCCTGACATGTCCGCTGTCCTCGGGAGCGGGCTCCGCTCCCTGGGCCAGGTTGTAGTTCTCCACATTCTCGAAGGCATAAGTGAGCGACGTCTTAACCTGATCCATCTTCTTTTCCACGCCGTAGGACGCCGCTGTCTGCCTGGTCTGATAGTAGATCTCGCGCGTATCCGAATTGATATGCTTCATATCGGACCAGACGAGGGCGAACTTCCCGTTCAGGTCATAACCGAAGAACCAGGGATGCTGGTAGTTCATGATCGCCCGCTTCAGGATGTCGCTCTGCTCGAACCGCACGCCTGAATAATGTGCCAGGCCCCACAGGTCACGGTGCGACACCTCCACGAAGGCCCGCGCCCGGTCCAGGTCGCCGTACCCGACGCCGATCTCGAAGGAACCGGCCGGCCGCTCCTCCACCGAAAAGACCATGTCCCTGACCGAGTCCTTCTCCCCGGTGCTCACGGGCTCGAACCGCGCCAGGTTGAAGTAGCCGAGTCGGTAGATGCGCTGCTGGCTTTTGAGGATCTTCTCGTACTGGTAGGCGTCGCCGGGGCTCAGGAGAAGCTCGCGCCGGATGACCCCTTCCCTGGTGCTCTCGTTCCCGCGAATGATGATCCTGCCGATCGAAACCTGCCGGTCCTCGGATACCCGGTAATGGACCGCGACGGTTCCGTTGACCGTCCGCTGTTCCGCCTCCACGCGCGCGTAGAGATAGCCCTTGTCGGAATAGGCAGAGAGGATCCGGTACCGGTCCTCTTCGACCAGGCGTTCATTATAGGGATCGCCGGGTTTGAGACTGAGCCTCTCCTGCAGTTCCGCGTCGGAGTATGCCTGGTTCCCCTCGAAGGTGATGGCGCCTGCACTGGTCTGCGGCCCTTCCGTGATATCGATCGCGATCGAGGCCCTGCCCTTTTCGTCCAGGTCCGCTTTTCCCTTGATATCGGCGGACAGGAAACCTGCGTTCCCATAACGCTCCCGGAGATATTCGAGGTCCCTGTCCAGCAAGGCCTGGCTGAAAGGGTTCGACGAGAACCACCCGCTCTCCCGCAGCGACATCTCCGCCTTGATCTCTTTTGTCCGGAAATAGGCGTTCCCGGCGACCGTGATCTCCCGGACCGTGACGCGCCGGCCTTCGTCGACCTGAAAAACCAGGTCCAGGGCGCCGGGTGTCTCGGCCTTTTTCACCGCGACCGCGGCCGATTCATATCCCTGCGCCCGGTACAGGCTCCTGATCTTGTCCGCGCTGCCTTCAATAATAGCGTCCGACACATCGTGCTCGGAACGGATCAGCAGCAGTTCCCGGAGCTTGCTGTCGCTGAAGGCATGGTTGCCGGAGAAGGCCGTTGTGACCCGGGGACCTTCCCGTCCTTCGATCAGGATATATGCGCGTTCATCCTGGAAACGGATATTGACCGGGCCGGGTTTCGCGGCAGGGTATCCTGCAGCGGTATATTTTTCGACGATCGCTGCCATGTCCTGATCGAAGAGGATGTCGGTCCTGAGGGGCCTGCCCGGCCGGTTCTCCATCTCCCTCACCAGCTGTTTGCCCGTGAAGAACTTATTGCCCGTAAAATCGACGCCCCCGATCATGGTCCGCTTCGGCTCGACGATATAGACGAAGAGGGTTGCGCGATGCTGGTCCTGCCGCCGCTCGACCCTGAAGTCCACGCCCGCTCCGTAATAGCCCTCGGATTGGTACTGGGTGAGGATGTCTGTGCGGTAGTCCGCGAACCGGTCCTCCCGCAGTTCCCTGCCCTCGACGCCGCGGAAAGCCTCACGGATCGTCCCGTCCGAAAAGGCGCGGTTGCCCCTGATGACGACCTCGTCGACGATCGTGACCGGCAGCACGGTATAAACCAGCTTGACGCCGGTCCCTTCCGGGAACCCGTCCACGCGGATGTCCTGGAACCTGCCGGTAAGATAGAGATAGGTTATCCCCTGCCTGATCCGTTCCCCCGAAAAAACCTCGCCCGGCGCGGTGACCAGGAGCTCCGCCAGCTTTCCGTTGTCGTTCACCTGCCGGCCCTGCTCGTCCTGGATCCGGATGTCGGTGACAGGAAGGCCGGTGAAGGGGGATGCCAGGGAAAGGCCGGGAAGGGAGAACACCATAAGGAGGAATGCAACAAGGGGAAAAGCGCGCTTCATGGGATTTTTTTAGCACATCAAAGTATGAATGTAAAGGAAAGAAACAGAAGAACAACCGGACAGTGCGCACGTTGTTCGGCCTGTCGTGCTATACTGACACGAGAAACGCGTCCTTCGCCCGCTGCTTCAGTCCGCTGACCGGCAGCGCCCCCCTCCGCGGTCAGTCATGGCTTATACTATATAGTAGAAGATGTGTTTTCATCGGAGCTAACGAGGAGGACCATGAACCAACCGCTTATCATCGTTACCTACAAGGTGAATACCCCGCGCCGGTCGCAGTTCAAGTCGCTCTTTCCCAAGGAACGGGTCTGCTTTCTGACCGATTTCCCCGACGAGGACCGGGAGCGGGAGCTTGCCGCCGCCGAGGTGCTGATGAGCTGGAACCCTGCCCGGGAGCTCAAACCGAAGGAGTTCGGCCGGCTCGCACGCCTGCGCATGGTCCAGCTTCTGTCCGCGGGCGCGGACCATGTTCCCTTCCGGGAACTTCCGAGAGAGGCGCTCATTGCAAGCAATGCGGGCGCCTATTCGGAGCCCATCGCCGAACATGTCCTTGCCATGGCCCTGGCCCTCGCAAAGAACCTCTTTCCCGAGCACCTGAAGCTCTCCCAGGGAGAGTTCAGCCAGGCGATGAAGAACACCATGCTGCGCGGCTCGGTCTGCGGCATCCTGGGCTTCGGGGGAATCGGCAAGGCTGCCGCGCGCCTGATGCGCTCTCTCGGCCTGAAGGTCCACGCGATCAACACGAGCGGCAGGACCGACGAAGAAGTGAACTTCATCGGAACGCTGCGGGACCTGCGAACCGTCCTCGCTGCCTCGGATGTCCTCGTCATCTCGCTGCCCCTTACCAAGGCCACCCGGGGGCTGATCGGAAAACGCGAGCTGGACCTGATGAAGCCGAACGCTATCCTGGTGAACGTGGCACGGGGCGACATCATCGACGAACACGCGCTG
>MHEA01000217.1:32312-32454 GCA_001805085.1 Nitrospirae bacterium GWC2_57_9 | reverse complement strand
CGTGGTCGTCCTGGGAGAGACCGGGCTCAATATAGGAGCAGGTATGACCGGCGGTGTGATCTATGTCCTGGACCGCGATGGGCGGATAAGCTCCAGGATCAATGCCGGTTCTGTTCGCGCCGAACAGGTGCCGGCACCGGAA
>MHEA01000217.1:30854-32280 GCA_001805085.1 Nitrospirae bacterium GWC2_57_9 | reverse complement strand
TCATTTCCGGCATACCGGCAGCATGCGGGCCGACGATATCATCAATGACTTCGCGAAGCAGCTTCCCCTGTTCAAAAAAGTGGTCCCCCTGCTTTCCTGAAACGTCGGCTCAGCGGCAGTGACAACGCCCGTCGAAGCAACCAAAGACGCGATGGCCCCTGGATGAAATCATCGGCGGCAAATCCCCTGCTTGACAAGACATTGTTGTCTTGATATTGTGTTTTCTGTAATGATGGCAACCCGGAGTTGGACTGCTCACATGACGGTGCAGCAGCAACCGTGCATTCTACTATTTGAGGGAGGTGAGACAGGATGAAAAAGATCGGAGCCCTTTTTACTGCCGTTATTTTCCTGCTGACACTCGGTATAGCCTCGGCTCAGGAAGGCAGCCCCTGGGAGCAGAAAGAAACCACGCCGCTGCTCAAGGACAAGAACGGCAAGAAAGAGACCGGAAAGAAAAAAGAACAGAAGCAGAAAAAACAAAAGGCGAAAAAGAAAGTGAAAAAGAAGCAAGAATAAGCGCAGCGATATTTATCCCTTATACGGTCCGTACTGCGCTTATATGCATTATGAAAAGCAGGCGAGATTGTTCGCCTGCTTTTTTATTTTGTGCAGCTACGGTACGGGTTAAAAAAGGCAGTCGGGAAAAATGCGGGGAGCAGACAGGCTCATGCCTGACATAACTTCCCGGCAACAATCGATCACCACTTCATTTTTTTGATCACGGCCTTCAGGATGTCCGCTCTCGTCAGTATCCCGATAAGCTCCCCTTTTTCATCTACCACGGTGAGCCTTCTGATCCTCTTCTCATCCATGATGCGGACAGCTTCGGCAATGCTGGCATCGGGCCTGATAGTAAGGGCCGGGGATGTCATGATGTCTCCCACATGGTCGCCCACCCTGCGTTCATGCAGCGGTTCTCCCAGCATGTACTTCAGAAGGTCCTTGAAGGTATGCTCACGGCCGACGCCGACCATGGAAAGGATGTCGGCCTGGGTGATTATACCGAGCACCTTGTTCTCCTTGTCCACGACGGGAAGTCCGCTTATGTTCTTCTCGGCAAGGATATTGGCGACATTCACTACGCTCTCATACTTCGATATCGAGATCACGTTCGCAGTAGTCATGACATCACGGACCTGCATTTCGAGGCCTATTCTGGAAGGCATGGGCCCTGCATTGAGATCGCTATTCATATTATATTCTCCTGGCAAGGAATTAAGATCGAGGTGAACACTGAGGCAGTTAGCCGTACTATAGCATAAAAGGCGGTCCCCCTTCAAACATTTATTACTGCGCGATCGGATGTGTCCTTCCGACGTATTTCCCGGCCCGGACTCAACCCCTCCAGGACAGGAACCAATAATTCGGGTATAATACTTTTATGTTTATGCGTCTCTTGCTATTGGTCACCGTCGCTAACCTT
>MHEA01000217.1:21180-30805 GCA_001805085.1 Nitrospirae bacterium GWC2_57_9 | reverse complement strand
AAGGCAGGCTCATCCCCTGCCCTTCCACACCGAACTGCGTATCAAGCCAGAGTACCGATCCCAGGCATGCCGTTGCACCGCTCCCTTTGAGGTCGGCGGGATACGATGCCGTGCTTCAACTGAAAAAGATCGTTATCGAGATGCCGCGGACGCGGATCGTGGAAGAACAGGGTCTTTATCTGCGTGCAGAGTTCAGGAGCGCCCTGTTCCGTTTTGTGGATGACGTCGAATTCTTCCCCGATGAGACAGCCGGCATTATTCACGTCCGGTCCGCCTCCCGGGTCGGCCGCTCGGATTTCGGCGTGAACCGGGAAAGGATCGAAGAGATCAGGATACGCTGGGATGCCATCTCCAAATAACAGAGGAACCCGTGTCCCGGGAAAACGCCCTTCCCTCTCCATCATTATTCCCGTGCTGAGGGAAAGCGGCATTATCCATCAGACCCTGTCGCGCCTGCGGACGCTGCAGGGGAGTTCGGACGTCGAAATCATCGTTGTCGACGGGGACCCCCTCCTCAGTACTATTCATGCTATCGATGCTCCGGGTGTGATCGCTGCGGCTGCGGGAAGAGGCCGCGCCCTTCAGATGAATCATGGCGCCCGCATGGCGTCGTCCGGGATACTGCTCTTTCTGCATGCCGATACCTGCCTTCCACCCGATGCCTTACTCAGGATCTCCGCTGCCCTGGAAGATGAACGGCTGGTTGCGGGGGCCTTCGACCTGGGAATCACCAGCAGCAGGCCCGTGTTCAGGATAACCGAGCGCTATGTCGCTCTCCGCACGCGGCTGACGAGGATTCCCTTCGGCGATCAGGCGATCTTCATCAGGCGGGATTATTTCCGGCAGATCGGCGGTTACCGGGAGATCCCGCTGATGGAGGATGTAGAGCTCATGGCGAGGATCAGGAAGCGGCGGGACAGGATCTGCATCATCGCCGAACAGGCGATGACCTCGGCACGGCGGTGGGAACAGGAAGGCATCATCTTCTGTACCTGCAGGAACTGGGCGCTCCAGCTGCTCTACCTTCTCGGCGTGCGGCCCGAGCGTCTGGCCAGGTGGTATCAATGACGGAGCATGCGTTCCACACCATCCGCTTGCCGGTCCTGCTGTTTGCATTTGTCTGCCTCACGGCATATACCCTCGAAGCTTCTGCCGCTCCAGGCGACCGGGTCCTTTTCCGTGAGGAGTTCCGGGACCTGAGCAACTGGAAGGATTTCTTCTTTCCGAAGATATCCCGTCATTCGCGATACAGCATCGAGCAGGGGGAAGGAACAGCATTTCTGAAGGCCGAAAGCAACAACTCTGCCTCGGCCATCGTATACCGCGAGTCTTTTCCTGTTCAGGAATATCCGCTCCTTCGCTGGCGATGGAAGGTAGCGAACCTCTATGAGCGGGGTAACGCCCGATCGAAAGCGGGAGACGATTACCCCATCAGGATCTATATCATGTTCGAGTACGACCCGGAAAAGGCCGGCCCGCTGGAACGATTGAAGTATGGTTTCGTAAAAAAGCGCTACGGAGAGTACCCTCCCCACAGCTCCCTCAGCTATGTCTGGGCCAGCAGCCAAGAGGAGGTGAAGATCCTGTCCAGCCCGTATACCGATCAGGCGAAGATGGTCCTGCTCCAAAGCGGTCCGGAGCGGATCGGCACCTGGCAGGATCAGGAGGTGGACATCCGCGCGGATTACCGGGAGGCTTTTGGAACGGACCCTCCGGCACGGGCCCGGATCGCCATCATGAACGATTCCGACGATACCGGAGAGAGTTCGACTTCCTGCATCGAGTATATCGAGGTTTTCGGCCGATAATGACTTGTCCGTCACGCTGCTTCGTGCCGCAACCGTCTCACGATCCTGCCGCGGCTGAGGTCGTAGGGAGACATCTCGACCAGCACCCGGTCCCCCTTCACGATCTTTACATACCGCACGCGAAGCTTTCCCGATAAATGGGCAAGGATTCGCTGGCCCGTCTCGATCTCTACCCGGAACATGCTGCTTGGCAGCACATCCGTGATCGTTCCCTGCACCTCTATGGAGTCTTCCTTTGCCATGGTCCATTCCCCTTACCTTGTATTATTATAACTCCCGACAGTATGAGTTTTACCGACTCTCATCGTCGCCGGGAAATCCTGAATCAAAGGAACATTTATGCAATACTGGATAGTAAGATGAAACAAGTTGCCGGCGATCGCATTCTCCTGTTCGTCAAGACGCCAATCAAAGGCCGGGTAAAATCCCGTTTGGCATCCGCCGTGGGCGAGGAAGGGGCACTGGACCTCTACAGGGACTTCGTCCTCGACATCCTGGGAACGCTCCAGGCCGAAGGCCTGGCATTCCGGATATGCTATGCGCCTCCTGATTCCGGGCCTGCACTGATCAGCTGGCTCGGTCCCGGGCATCAGTACAGGGCCCAGGAGGGCAAGGATCTCGGGGAAAGAATGAAGAATGCCTTCAGTTCGGTCTTTCTGGAGGGCATTGAGCGCGCTATCCTCATCGGCAGCGATATTCCCGATCTTCCGGGAAGCGTGATCCGCGACGCTTTTACCGTCCTGGAATCCAAAGACGCGGTTCTCGGGCCGGCAGCGGACGGAGGCTATTATCTAATCGGGTTTCGAAGCGGCGCCTTTCTGCCGCAGGCATTCGACGGCATCCCGTGGGGCACGGACGCGGTGCTCCGATGCACCCTGGATATTCTGGAAAAAGGCGGACGTTCGGTCCGCCTGCTCCCCGTATGGAACGATCTGGACACGTCGCAGGACCTTGAAGCGTTTTTCGCGCGTAACCACGGCGGTCTGCCCGGGTCAAGGACTCTTTCGGCGGTAAAATCCCTCCTCCGGCAGAAACCGGGGTCTGCGGAGCATCACCGGACTCGGGCAGGAAAGAAGGCTCCCTTCGATCATGAATAAACACACCGGGAAAATATGGTTGTTCCTGTTCCTGGTCACCGCTGCCGCAGCGATCCGTTTCTCGCCGGCGGGCGATCTCCTGGCCATCGATAATCTCAAACGATATCCGGACCTCCTCCGAGGCACCGTGCAGGACCATTATCCCGTTTCTATTGCAGCTTTCATCGGCATCTATATCGCCGTTACCGGGCTTTCCCTCCCCGGTGCCACTATCCTGACGCTTGCAGCCGGATTTCTGTACGGCACCCTTCCGGCGACGCTCTATGTGAACGTCGGCGCCACCGCAGGAGCGGTCCTTTCGTTCCTGTCAGCGAGGTATCTGCTCGGGAACTGGCTGCAGGCAAAATACGAAAGACAACTGCTCAGATTTAATGAAGAGACGAACAGGAGCGGATCCCGCTACCTGATCACGTTGCGCCTCGTGCCCGCCTTTCCCTCCTTCCCGATCAATATCCTCGCCGGTTTTACCCGGGTTCCGCTCAGGACATTCGTCTGGACGACATTGATCGGCATCATCCCCGGGACAGCGGTCTTCGCTTTTGCAGGAGAACAGGTCCTCTCTCTCGACTCGCCCGAGGACATCCTTTCGGGCCGGATACTGACCGCCTTTGCCCTTCTGGCGTTCTTCGCGTTGCTCCCGGCCTTCATCGACCGGTTACGATCTTCAAAACAGCGGCCTGAGGGGGAGTCATCAGGCGGCAAAAAGGAGCTTCCATGGACAAAAAAGAGAAAATAGCGGAAATACTGAAACGGCTCAAAAAGGAGTACACCGGCAAACCGTCCACGGTGCTCCATTTCACCACGCCCTTTGAACTGCTGGTGGCCACGATCATGTCTGCGCAAACGACGGATGTGCTGGTGAACAAGGTCACCGCCGAGCTCTTCAAAAGATACCGGAGCGTTCTGGATTTTGCCAACAGCTCGCCCGAACAGATTGCGTTGGACATCCGCCCTGTTAATTTCTATAACAACAAAGGCAAAAATATCCACAAGATGGCGGGAATGCTCCTCGAAAAGTTCGGCGGGAAGGTTCCGCGGACCATGGAAGAACTGGTCACCCTGCCCGGCGTGGCCCGAAAAACCGCGAATATCGTGCTTTCCAGCGCGTTCGGCATCAATGAAGGGATAGCAGTGGACACCCACGTCATCAGGCTCTCCAACCGGCTAGGTCTCACCAGGCACCAGGACCCCGTCAAGATCGAGCAGGACCTGATCGCCGTCACCGAACAAGAGGACTGGAACAACCTGGCCTATCTCCTGATTCTCCACGGCAGAGCAGTCTGTCAGGCAAAAAAACCGAAGCATGAAGCATGCGTTCTTTATGACATCTGTCCTTCAAGGAACATATAATGTAAAGGACCTGACCGGAGCTCGCTCTTCAAAGGTAGTCCCCTTTCATTCTGTCTCTTTAAACCAGCACTTCAGCCCTTCCCGAGAACTGCTTCTACCAAGGTTGCACCTTTCTTTTGGCATGCCTGCGAAGATGGAGCATCGCCTTCAGCCCTTTTTAAAAATGAAGATGGTATATTAAATTAAGATAATAAAAAACGGATCGGTTCGGACGTCTGTCGCTGTCATTGTGCGGAAGGCAACTGACCGGGAGTCTGGTTCTCTCTTTTATCCATCGAGATAAGTCTCAAATGAAGAACTGCATTGTCTTTCTCCTGATCACCGGTTGCCTGTACCTGACGTTTCCAACAGTTATTGGGGCGGCGGAAGCGCGCACCGACCGGAAGGCCTGGACCACACAGGATACTATCGTAGAAGCTGTCTTTGTCAGTCTTGTGTATGTGGATTGGAAACAAACAATCGAATTCACTCAACACCCTGATAAGTATCCCGACTGTTTTGAGACCAATCCTTTGCTGGGCCCGCACCCCAGCCGCACCAGAGTGAATACCGTAGTAGCAGGATCGGTGCTTGCTCATGCATTTATAGCGCAGGAACTTTCACAGCCCTACCGGGCATGGTGGCAATTCTTCTGGATCGGAGTGGAAATACACTGCATTCGGAAAAATAGAGTGGTCATGGGGGTCACGACCAGTTTCTGAAACCAGGAGAGCACCTGAACGCCCGATCCTGGGACAAAAAGCTTACCCCTTAAGGCAACAAAAATTCCTGAATTAAGCACTTCGCGCTCAGCGCAACGACTCAGAAAGATGCTCGTTCCAGAGCGTCAAGCAAAGCCCGCTGCTCCTGTTTGCCTCCCCGCTTTTCAAAATTATCTTGACTATCTACCCTGACTCTGTATAATTTCTACCCTTAAGCGCTCAAAAGCCTCTGTTTGACCGGACAGCCGCATGCAAAAAAGCACGGATAGCGCTCTCTATTGGATCGGCCTCAGCAGCATTCCCGGCGTCGGGCGTGTCACCTTCAGGAAACTGGTGAAACACTTTGCATCGCCCGAACGGGTCTTGAAGGCGGAACGCAGCGAACTCGCGGACGTTGAAGGTCTGCCCGGCAAAGTGATCGAGGGCATACGTTCCTGCTCCTGGCTGGAATACGCAGAGCAGCAGTTGAAGTATGCGCGAGAGGCAGGCGCCTGGATCATACTGGCCGACAGCGGGCAGTTTCCCGCGGTGCTGAACGCGACGCCTGACCCTCCGCTTTTCCTCTATGGAAGGGGCGACCTCAGGCAGGACGATTGCATAGCGATCGTGGGCACGCGAAAACCGACTTTTTACGGCCTTACCGTAACAAAACGCATCTCGGCGGAGCTCGCGGCCTCGGGTCTTACCGTGGTGAGCGGCATGGCGCGTGGCATCGATACGCAGGCCCATCGCGGCGCACTCGAAGCCAGGGGCAGGACGATCGCAGTCCTCGGATGCGGCATCGATGTTGTGTATCCGCCCGAGAACAGGGGATTGATGCAGGATATTTCCCGGTCCGGAGCCGTCATAACCGAAAATGCCATGGGGACCCAGCCGGAAGCCGGATATTTCCCGGCCCGCAACCGCATCATCAGCGGCCTTTCGCGCGGTACGGTCATCGTGGAAGCAACACAGGACAGCGGTTCTCTCATCACGGCGGATTACACCAGGGAGCAGGGCAGACAGCTCTTCGCCGTGCCGGGAAACGTCGGATCGCCCGCCAGCAGAGGCGCGAACAGCCTGATCAAGCAGGGTGCCCTCCTGATCGAAAGTTCCGACGATATCCTGCGCGCCCTGGGCCGGAATTCCCCGGCCATACCGGCGAAAACGGCTGCGCGGGAAGCACCGGCGTGCGGTTCCGACGAAGAGCAGGCGTTTCGGTGCATAACCGGAGAACCGAAGCATATCGACCGGATTCTCAGTGAGACCCGCATGACCGCCGGCATTTTGGGCGGCGTCCTGATCACCCTTGAACTGAAGGGATTAGTAAAGCAACTCCCGGGAAAATTCTTCGTACGGGAGGACACATAGACCAGCGAACCATGGAGACCTTGTTGGAAGAACTCATGATGAATATGTTCTCGCTCATCGCGGACCAGGTACGGAACAAAAAGGACCTGTTCGAAGAGGAAGGCAAGATCATGCAGACGCTCCTGAACGGAGGCTACCGTCTTCATGAAGCCGACGCGGCGATCACGCTGATGCAATCTCTGGTTCAGAAACAGGATGAGACTTTCTTTGCTCCCGAGCAGTCGGGTTATCCTGCGGGGATCAGGACCATGAACAGCGAGGAGCGGAGGAGGTTCAGTCCGGAGGCCTTTGCTTTTGCGCTGAAGATCACCCACCTCGGCATCTTGAGCGAAGACCAGCGGGAAGAACTGCTTGAACGAGGCATGGCCCTGACCAAGGAGCAGATCAGACTGGAGCAGGTCAAGGGCCTGTTGGCCTTCATGCTGTTCACCAGTTCCCATGAACGCGAAGAAATGTCGCCGGCGCGCCACGGGAGAATAAAGAATACCGCATGGAATTGAAATCCCTGCTATACTTGCAGGGAAAACCGGCGCGACCACCCCGGAATTCTGCGCTTGTTATGAAAAGGTTCTTATTATCATGAAATCACTCGTCATAGTCGAATCCCCTGCCAAGGCAAAGACCATCACCAAGTATCTGGGCAAGGATTACACGGTCAAGGCCTCCGTCGGGCATATCATGGACTTGCCCAAGAGCAAACTGGGCGTCGACATCGAGAAGGACTTCGAGCCCCAGTATATCCAGATCAAAGGCAAGGGCCCGGTCGTCAAGGAGCTTAAATCGGCAGCCAAGAAGGCGGACCGTATCCTGATCGCAACGGACCCCGACCGCGAAGGCGAGGCTATCGCCGCCCATGTGGCATTGGTCGTTTCCACCACCGCCAAGACCGACGAGATCTACCGGGTCCTGTTCAACGAGATCACGAAAAAAGCGATCCTCGCGGCGATCGAGAAGCCGGGCAAGATCGATACCAATAAAGTGGACGCCCAACAGGCGCGCCGCGTGCTCGACCGGCTCGTCGGCTATCAGATCAGCCCGATTCTCTGGAAAAAGGTGCGCCGCGGGCTGTCTGCCGGACGCGTCCAGTCCGTCGCCTTGAGGCTCATATGCGAGCGCGAGGAAGAGATCAAAGCCTTTGTACCGGAAGAGTTCTGGTCCCTCACGGCGCTTCTCGAGGGCAAACTGCCGCCCCAGTTCGAGGCCAAGCTGCTGAAAAAGGACGAAGAGAAGCTTAAGGTCAAGAACAACGAAGAAACGCAGAAGATCCTCGCGGACCTTCACGGGAAAAGCTATACTGTCGCCAGAGTGGACCGGAAGGAGCGGAGACGCAATCCCGTCGCGCCCTTCACGACGAGCAAACTGCAGCAGGAAGGCGGCAGAAAGCTGGGCTTTACGGCCAAGCGGACCATGGGCATAGCCCAGTCGCTCTATGAGGGCGTGGACATCGGCAAGGAGGGCACCGTCGGTCTCATCACCTATATGAGGACGGACTCCACCAGGGTCGGTAAGGAAGCGCAGGACGAAGCACGGGAACTGATCGCGGAAAAGTACGGCAAGGATTACCTGCCGGAGAAAGCCCCGGTCTACGCCAGCGCAAAGAGCGCCCAGGAAGCGCACGAAGCCATCCGCCCGACATCGGCCATGCGGGAACCGGATGCGATCAAACAGCACCTCGAACCGGACCAGTACAAGCTCTACAAGCTCATCTGGAACCGATTCGTTGCAAGCCAGATGAACCCGGCGATCATCGACCAGACGTCGGTCGATATCAAGGCCGGCGACTATACCTTCCGGGCCACGGGCTCTGTCGTCAAGTTCCCCGGCTTCATGGCGGTATATATGGAAGAAAAGGCCGAGGACCAGGCCCCGTCCGAGGACGACGGCGGAGAAGCGGTCCTGCCGCCTCTTGCCGAGGGCGATGTCCTGAAGCTCATCAAGCTCGATCCCAAACAGCATTTCACCCAGCCGCCGCCCCGGTTCTCGGAAGCGCTTCTCGTGAAGACCCTGGAAGAAAAGGGCATAGGACGACCAAGCACCTATGCCGCCATCATTTCCACTATCCAGGACCGGGACTATGTCCAGAAGATCGAGAACAAGTTCCGGCCGACCGAGCTCGGTGTACTCGTGAACACCCTCCTGGTAAGCCATTTTCCGGTAATCATGGATGTGGCCTTCACCGCTCGCATGGAAGAGGACCTCGACCGCATCGAGGAAGGCAGTATGGGCTGGGTGCAGGCGGTCAAGGATTTCTACAAACCCTTCAATGAAAGCCTGGAGAAGGCCCAGGCCGAAATGAAGGACTTCAAGGCGGAACTGACACCGACGGACATCAACTGCGAAAAATGCGGCAAGCCCATGGTGATCAAATGGGGCCGGAACGGCCAGTTCCTCGCCTGCAGCGGCTATCCTGACTGCAAGACCACCAAGCCCTTCATCCGGAAGGAGAACGGCGAGGTGGAAGCGGCTCCCGAAGAGACCACGGACGAGATCTGCCCAAAATGCGGATCGGCCATGGTGGTCAAACGGGGCAGGTTCGGCAAGTTCCTTGCGTGCTCGCGCTATCCTGAATGCAACCACACGCAGGGCATGTCGACCGGGGTGGCCTGTCCGGAGGACGGCGGCAAGATCGTGGAACGCCGTTCGCGGTTCGGCAAGATGTTCTACTCCTGCGCCAATTATCCCGACTGCAAGTTCGCCGTCTGGTACAAACCGATACCGCGTGCCTGCCCCCAGTGCGGCGCTCCCTTCCTGCTCGAAAAATATTCCAAGAAGACAGGACCCTATATCGCCTGCATGAAAAAGGAATGCGACTACAAGGAAGAGCTGAAGGCGGAGGCGGCCCCCGCCCCGGAGGCAGCCGCAGGACAGGAAACAAAATAGTTGCGGCTCCACTGTTTGAACTCCCCGCGCCGGCCTGCTAATGACAAGGGACCGGCACTGGCGTTCTCTCCGTTCACTCCGAACTCACACTCCGAACTCGTGACTCCGCATTCCGAACTCCGCACTCGAGGCTTATCTCTCCTCTTGCAAAAACTGCCTTGATACGCTAAAGTAATCCGGTGCGCAAATGGATCTTCGAATTTCTTGAGCATCTCAAACGGGAAAAGAACGTTTCAGAGCATACGCACCGGAGCTATCTGTCCGACCTGGAACAATTCAGCGATTTTATCGGTGAGCGGCCCCTTGAGGGAATAGACCATCAGCTGCTTCGCAGTTTCATAGCCCACCTGCTGGAATCAAAGCTGCAAAAAACCTCGATCGCTCGGAAATTATCGTCCCTCCGCGCCTTTTATAAATATCTCAACCGGCGGGGTCTGAT
>MHEA01000217.1:20677-21160 GCA_001805085.1 Nitrospirae bacterium GWC2_57_9 | reverse complement strand
GCGGTCCTTACCATGGACGATGCAGCACGACTCATGGAGGCGCCGGGAGCGGCCAGGGAACAAAATATCGAACAGGAAGCCAGGGACCGTGCAGTGCTGGAGACCCTGTATTCGACCGGTATCCGTGCAAGTGAGCTGGTCGGTATGAACCATGAAGACATTGATCGGCATGACCGGCTGCTCCGGATACGGGGTAAAGGCCGCAAGGAACGGGTTGTGCCCATAGGACGAAAGGCGCTTGCTGCGATCGGCGGGTACTTCGACACAAAAAAAAATACCGGGGACGGTCGGGCGGTCTTCACCGGCCCGGGGGGAAAGCGCTTGACAGCCCGCACTGTTCAGCGTATTTTAGAAAAATACAGAAAAAAGCTCGGGCTGAGGCAAAAAGCAAGTCCTCATACGCTCCGGCACAGTTTTGCAACCCATATGCTGGAGTCAGGCGCCGATCTTCGGGCGATCCAGGAACTCCTTGGTCATGCAAGC
>MHEA01000217.1:16923-20663 GCA_001805085.1 Nitrospirae bacterium GWC2_57_9 | reverse complement strand
ACGGTATACGCACTTGAATCTTGCATCGCTGATGGAAACCTATGACCGGTCGCATCCGAAGGCGAGAAAAAAGTAGGATCCGGTCGGCCGCCCGTTTCCGGTAGGTTTCAGGTATGATTGATGAGGAGGCATGATGAGCGGAATAACACCTTTGCATGGGACAACGATCATCGCAGTCAGAAAAAACGGGAAGACGGCGATAGCGGGAGACGGCCAGGTTACCGTCGGCGCCACGGTCATGAAACACAATGCCAGGAAAGTGCGTAAAATGTATAATGACCGCGTGCTCGCCGGGTTCGCCGGCGCTACTGCCGACGCTTTTACCCTGTTCGAGAAGTTCGAGGCCAAGCTCGATCAGTTTCATGGCAATCTCACCCGTGCCGCGGTGGAACTTGCCAAGGACTGGCGCACCGACAAGGTGCTGCGCAGATTGGAAGCCCTGATGATCGTCGCGGACCAGGAGCGCTCGTTCATCCTTTCCGGGAACGGAGACGTCATCGAACCGGAGAACGGAGTGGCCGCCATCGGGTCCGGCGGCCCTTATGCCCTCGCGGCTGCTCGTGCCCTGACCGACCATACGGCCCTCGAAGCCCGGCAGATCGTGGAACAGGCGATGAAGATCGCGGGGGACATCTGCATTTACACCAACAACGAAATAAGCATCGAAGAGCTCTGACGGGGTCGCGTGCGGATCGAGCAGTCTTTGCCGACATTCCGCATTCCGCACTCCAAATTCCGCACTTCGACCGGAGGTCTTTTTGAAGGACACCTTGACGCCGCGCAGCATCGTAGAGGAACTCGACAAGTACGTTATCGGCCAGCACAAGGCAAAACGGGCCGTTGCTATCGCACTCAGGAACCGATGGAGACGGCAGAGACTCTCCCCGGACCTGCGCGACGAGGTGATGCCCAAGAACATCATTATGATCGGCCCCACCGGCGTCGGCAAAACCGAGATTGCCCGCCGCCTGGCGAGGCTGGTCCTGGCCCCCTTCCTCAAGATCGAAGCATCCAAGTTCACCGAGGTCGGATACGTGGGCCGCGATGTTGATTCCATTATCCGTGATCTGACCGAGATCGGCATCAATATGGTGAAGAACGAGATGGCCGAACAGGTTCAGGAAAAAGCGGCGGTCCTCGCCGAAGAGCGGCTGCTCGACCTGCTGCTCCCGCCGACCCGGACAGCTCCGGGTTTCGACCAGCCGAGCGATGAGCAGCAGGAACAGCACAAGCATACGCGGGAAAAGCTGCGTCAGCAGCTCCGAGAAGGGAAACTGGACGAACGCCTGGTAGAACTGGAACAGAAGGAAAAAGTGATGCCCTTTGGGATCATCTCGAACGTCGGAATGGAAGAGATCGAGATGAACCTCAAGGAAATGCTGGGAGGTCTGCTGCCGGAAAAGACAAAACGGCGGAGAATGAAGGTGCCAGATGCGCTCCGCCTGCTCGTCCAGGAAGAGGCGGCGAAGCTTATCGACATGGACAAGGTCGTCAAGGAGGCGGTCCAGCGGGTGGAACAGTCGGGTATCGTGTTCCTTGACGAGATCGACAAGATCGCCGGCCGCGAGAGCCACGGCCCGGACGTCTCCCGGGAAGGCGTCCAGCGCGACCTTCTCCCGATCGTCGAAGGGTCCACGGTCAACACCAAGTATGGACCGGTTAAAACGGATCATATCCTGTTCATCGCTGCCGGGGCCTTCCATGTAGCAAAACCATCCGACCTCATCCCTGAGCTCCAGGGCCGCTTCCCGATCCGGGTCGAGCTCGAATCGCTGGGCAAGGACGATTTCATCCGGATCCTGACCGAGCCGCGAAACGCGCTGATCAAGCAGCAGGTGGCGCTTCTTGCCACGGAGGAGATCACCTTGTCCTTCTCTCCTGACTCGATCGAGGAGATAGCCGGCATCGCGGCGCAGGTGAACGAACGCACCGAGAACATAGGCGCCCGCCGATTGCACACGATCCTCGAACGCCTGCTCGATGAGATATCCTTTGATGCGCCTGAAAAGAAAGGGGCGTCGGTACCGATCAACGCCTCCTATGTGCGCGAACGTCTTGCCGAGATCACGAAGAGCGAGGATCTGAGCCGGTACATCTTATAGACAAACACGAAATGCTAATATCGAAATCCTAAACAATGTTCAAATTCAGAACAATGATGGATGAGGGATTTTTGTGCATTCGGCATTCGATATTATTTAGAATTTAGAGTTTCCGATTTAGGATTTAGCTTGTAAGAGGTTTTGATGGAAAAACTGATAGAAAAAGCGCGAATACTCATTGAAGCCATGCCGTATATCCAGACCTTCCGCGGGAAGACCTTCGTCATCAAATACGGCGGGAACGCGATGATCGATGAGACGCTGAAACAGGGTTTCGCCCAGGATGTGGTGCTCATGCGGTATATCGGCATCAATCCGGTGATCGTGCATGGCGGAGGACCGCAGATCGGGAAGACCATGGAACGGATGGGCAAAAAACCGACCTTCATTTCCGGGCAGCGGGTTACCGATGAGGAGACCATGGACATCGTCGAAATGGTGCTCGGCGGCCTCGTCAACAAGGAGATCGTGAATCTCATCAATCGCACCGGGGGCAAGGCCGTCGGCCTGACCGGAAAAGACGGCGGACTTATCCAGGCACGAAAACTGAAAATGGAGAAGATCTCGGAAACCACCGGCGAGACGGAGCTCATCGATATCGGGCTCGTGGGCGAAGTGACGGCGGTGAGGCCGGGCGCGCTGACCACGCTTGAACAGGGCGGATTTATTCCCGTGATCGCCCCGGTGGGCGTCGGCGAGCAGGGCGAAACCTATAATATCAATGCCGACCTGGTTGCCGGCGCTGTTGCCGGCGCCTTAAAGGCCGAGAAACTGATCTTGCTCACGGACCAGGCGGGCATTCTGGACAAGGACAAGAAGCTCATTTCCACCCTGAATAAAAAGAAGGTCGAGACGATGGTGGCATCGGGTACGATAGCGGGTGGAATGCTTCCCAAGACAAAATCCTGTTTTGAGGCCCTCGAAGCAGGCTGCACCAAGGTGCATATCATCGACGGCCGCATACCCCATGCCCTCCTGCTCGAGATATTCACCCGGGAGGGGGTCGGAACCGAGATCACTCTTGCCTGATCGCATTTGAAGCTCCCTGCAGCGTCCCGCTGAAGCGGGCCAGGGATCTTGATTCTCAGGGTAAAAACATAACCCTATTCGTTCCATTCCCGCAGGCAGACTGCGGGGAATGCGCTCACTCCAGAATTGAAGCTCCCTGCAGCAAACTGCAGGGAATCTCGATTCTTAAGGTTGGAACATTTATCGTATTCGCTCGC
The DNA here is from genome assembly GCA_001805085.1 of Nitrospirae bacterium GWC2_57_9. Lineage (GTDB taxonomy): Bacteria > Nitrospirota > UBA9217 > UBA9217 > UBA9217 > MHEA01. Next base: position 17,335 of record MHEA01000217.1, on the reverse strand, counting down.
TAACCCTGCAGCAAGCTGCGGGGGAATCGCTCACTCCAGAATTGAAGCTCCCCGCAGCAAGCTACGGGAATCTTCGATTCTCATGGCAAAAAGCATTATCGTATTCGCTCGCTAACCCCGCTGCAAGCAGCGGGGAATGCACTCACTCCAGAATTCAAACGAAGGGGAGGCGTGATTTGCATCACTCCTCCCCTTTGTTCCTCTTCCCATCCGGTATTTTCACAAGCCGCCGCTTTTTATAAGAAGCCCTGACCCGGGTGGCACTCCGCGCAGGCCCGTCCGCTCTGCGCAACTCCCTCCAGCTGCTGCCCGTGGCACCACATGTTCCTGCAGGAAGAGATGCCGTGCTGCACGACATATTGGCCATGTTCTTCTTCCGCGCTCTCGCCCCATTCGACGGGATGCACTGAAA
>MHEA01000217.1:13651-16872 GCA_001805085.1 Nitrospirae bacterium GWC2_57_9 | reverse complement strand
CCCCGGCTTCGTTCATATGTTTTGCAGGCAGCCAGTCAGGCGGGTGAGCAGATGTTTCCGGGTCGAAGGTGGAGGTGGAATCAGAATCACCGCATCCCGGTACCGCCGGAACTGCCGCGATAAGAACACCCATGATAAGCATGAGTCTCATCATCGATGACATACCCTGCACCTCTCATTGTTCTGACGGCCATGACATTTTATGCAGGACGCAGGATAGATCCGGCCGTCTATTTGATGTTGGATAAGGTAATCTCCCCGGTGGGGAAGATCGCGAGTGACATACTCCTTGTACTTATCGCTCGGTTTGAGCTCTTCTTTATGCGCGTGACAGTCGGAGCAGAATGACGCCGAATGGCAGAGCGCACACGTGCCCTGCTTCTGGTATGCATAGAACCGATGCCGCCGGTTGAAGTCAGGCGTATGGTTAAGCGCCGAGCGCCAGTCTGCATGGCATTCACTGCACAGCTGCGAATACTCCACGGCGACAGGGTGCTTCGCGGGCATGGATGGCGAATGCGCGCAGGCATAGAGACCGGCGAAGGTGAACGGGATCAACACGGCCAACAGGCACTGCACGGTCAGGGACTTCATCATGCACCTCCTCCGAATTTGAATCCGAACGTATAAATGATTTTCAGCAATGCACGGACCTCGTCCTCCAGCAGCGCGCTGTTCAGGTATTCCACGTCTGCGCCGAGCCGCAGAGACTCCATGAGATCGTAAGCCGTGATGAGCGAAGCACTATATGCGTTGTTGTCCCCCGCGGTATTTTCATCGAATTCTACATCGATGAGGTCCGCGGCCAGCGTAATCTTTCCGAACCGACGGGATCCATACAGCCGGTACTGCGTATACTGAAGCCGCGCATCGTCTCCGTCCACCCTGTTGATCGAAAGTCCTGCAGCGTTTCCCCTTCCCTGCGAATAATTAATGCGCCCTCCGAAGGACGTCGCATTCCCCGCGATCTCATAACTGTAAAGCCTGACGTTGGCAAAAACTGAGACCCTGTCCGTTGCTGTGTAGGCAACTTCTTCCCCGAGGATGGTTGCTGTCTCGTTGGGATCAAGAAGCCCTGGCCCGAACTGGAGCGCAGCGGTCGTAGTGGTCCTGAAGAGCGACTCATACCGGTACCAGGCCGCCTCCGTATTGAACCGAAATTTATCCAAAGGAGCGATGCTCAGATAATAGGAATGTTCCATCCAATCCCGTGAGACAGAATCATAATTCGACCTGCCTGTCAGCTCCACAGCGGCGAGCGGCCGCAGCCAGAGATCGACGCCTGCCTCTTCGCGGAAGTCATCGTCATTCTTCTCTTCACGCAGCGCAGAGATGCCGAGGCGATACAGGTCAGGAAGCTGATGCGACAGACGGGCGCCGTATATGATGCTGGCTCCGGGAAGATCGATGCCTGTTTCCGCAGGAACACCCCCGAAAGCTGAAAGGCTGAAGTTGCGTGCCAGGTCCGTACGCGCATAAGCGCCATCCACCCGTTCCGCCGCCGCCACGCCCTCGAAGACCAGCACCCTGCCCAGATCGACCAGCGTATTATCTTCCTTGCGTCGATAGCTGACGAAGGCGTATTGAATGTTGCTTTTCGCGTTCTCCTGCTCGAAGTCGTATCGGGCCCAGCCCCCGAAATGAACGGAAACCGCCTCTCCGGCCAGGTCTCCTGCAGACAGATCGAGATATTCATAACCTGGAATGAGGCGGCTGCCTCCGCCTGACTCTCGCGTCTGCAGATAGGATCTTGACGAACCATCCAGGGTAACTGCCGATGCAGTCGATCCCGGGATGAACGGCAGCATAAGCAGGCTGACGCTAATGCACAGCAGGAACGCGGGTAGTCGGGTCAATCTATACCACTCCGTCCGATGTATTCTCAAGACGAATTCCTCCTTTCCTCGTACTTAACAATCCGGGACGATTTTTTGAGATCCTGCATGTACCGCTCGTATGCTTCGGCAATCCGCAGGTCCCTCAGCCGGTTCGCGATACTCGCGTTCATTCCGGCGAGTGCAGCATCTGGATTCTTTCTTCGGGCTGCAAGCTTTACAATGCACCAGCCTGTCCGGTTCGTTCCCAAAACGCCGCTTATCTCCCCATCGCGAAGCGCATATACCGCTTCGGCCCATTCAAAGGGTATCTGGTCCCAATGAAGAAAGCCGGGGTCCCAGGGGATGTCACGCCCTTTCGGTACAGCGGAATATACTTCCTGTGCAAGTACCTGGAAATCAGTGCCGCTCACGATCTTTTGATGAGCGCTTTTGGCCTCTTCTTCTGCGGGAAAACGCAAGATGAGAAGATGAAGATCCTCCGTTATCATGCCTTTATTCTGCTCGTAATATCGAGCAGCGTCTTCCTGATTGACGTCAACCGCAGCCGTAATTCTTGTGCTCGTCACTCGCCTCGCCATCTCCGAGCGCTTCAGGTTGTTCAGACGCGCCTCCAGGACCGCTATCAGGTTCCGGTATTTCGGATCCTTGTCGAGGCCCAGTTTCAATCCCTGTTGATAAAGAAGCTCCTGTTCTATCAGGCGATCCAGCGCCTTTGCCCGCATTTCAGACGTTTTTTCCCCGCCATGCCCCTCCGGGAAAAGCAGGTATAGATCGTCTTCGGTTATCACTGCCCCGTTCACTTTTGCCAGGACACTACTTGCCGGCATCTTTTGCGATTGACTGCAGGCCGAAAACGACAAAAGACTGAAGCTGACGAGACAACAGACCACTGACTCTATTCGCATGTGCAGATCCTCTTTTGTCCTAATGCGAGCCGGCGGACGCTGCAGGTCCGCCGGCAGAGACCGTATTGAACTGTTGTTACTGGGTAATTACGGGCGGTTCCAAAGGAATCCCGTCAACAGCAATCTGCGAGGCCCCCAGGACTGCGAAGGTGAAGTCCGGATTGTGGACCCCGGCACTTTGATCTTCATCAATGAGGTAAAAATTCCAGAGCGCCTTGGCAAGATCGTCTGTTCCGAGATCGCTGACCCTGACGCCTCTCGCGTTATTCAGATTCAGGGTGGTCGGTGTACCGCTGGATATTATATTGATAGTGCCGCGACCGCCCAGGTCAACTATCAGGTCTATCGGTACAGTCGTGCCTGTGTATCGTGAAACGATCACATTTTTGATCGAATCTTCGAGCACTTTCAAGGTCGACCCTACGGTCGCCTGAAGCATGGGACCCAGGCTCATATTCACTCCGTGGCACTGGCTGCA
>MHEA01000217.1:8018-13634 GCA_001805085.1 Nitrospirae bacterium GWC2_57_9 | reverse complement strand
GCTGAGGAGCGGTGGCGGTGGCGTCAGCTCCATATGGCAGTTCGTGCACGTGTCGGGAATCAAGGAATGTGGCGAACGGTAGGTGCCGCTCCCGACGAAATAGGCATTATGGCCCATCAATACGTCGCCTTGACAGGAAGCATGCGGAGCGTTGTAAGCCGTAAGTGTACCGAAGACCGGATCCCCGTCCTCATGCAGGAACGCATCACCTTCGCTGACGCCGTTCCGGGAATTATGACAGACGATGCAGATGGCTCCCCGTCCCACTCCGGTAGCGAGAAAACCGCCGGGAAGCTTCGGTGTGTTTTCGGTAACGCGAACCGTTGCGTCGTTCGGCACGCCCGACGTCGTCCCTTCCGCATGCGGATCGTGGCAGACCTGGCATGTCTGGGGCTGTACCGTGTCAATCGTGGCAGGGATGTTGGTGGGAAGATTGCCGGGATTGCCTGCCTGAAGCTGCGCAAGGTAGATCATAAAGCCCTGAGCAGTATGGCATCTCGCGCAACTATCCCGCAAGGTTGTCGAAGAGGCGGTGGCAAGGCCTTCGTCAACCGCAAGCGCAAAATTACCGTGTCCGCTCTCCTCCCATTGCTGGAACCGTGCATGGCGCAGCGGCTCCCCATGGCATATGCCGCAGACATCAGCGGACATGCTGGTCCGCGGTCCTTCTCTCCCGGGCGCCGTGGTGCTCGTCTCATGGGAGGAAACAAATCCGACGCCTCCGTCCCCGGCCTGCGGGCCGTGACAATTCTCGCACTGCACATTCGTCTCTTTTGCAAGAGCGGAATATGTTGCACTCGACCACATTCTCTGGTATCTGGCCGGATCGGCGCTCGTGGCGAACATGCTCGTGTCTGCGATAAAGGCAGAATAGTTAGGCTGATCGTCGAAGCCGTTGTTGACGGCAAGCGGATTGGTATCAAAACCGACCGTATGACAGGGGAAACAATCAGGTCCGTAATGCCCGCCCGCGTTCAGGTTCTGCGAAAAGATGTGAGCATGACCGGAAGTTTTCCATGGTGTAAAGTTGTCGGTCGCTGTGGTGTTATTATGACAGCCTGTGCAGTCTGTGTCAGGAGTAGGTACGTTGTTAGCATCGGTACCGATGATCTCGCCGCGCCAGGCGCCGGCATGTACAGTGAAGGTCTGGCTGTTTACAGAAACCGTATAGGTCCCGGCGGAAACCGGCGTAAAATCGGCCAGTTGGCTCGTACTGTCATTGACCGTGACCGGTCCAGCCGGCCCGGTTACGGTCCAGGCATAAGAGCCCGCTGTCTTCGACCTCAGAAGTACGGGCACATTGAGGGGTACTGTTGCGATACCGGGGTTAACGGCAGCGAAATTCTCTACTGCAGCCTGACCGGTGCTGTCAGCAACCTTTACCAGTCCAAAAAAGTATTTACCGGAGTTCGTTGCGACTCTGAGCTTCAACTCCGCGGTGGAAGCCTCTTCAAGATTGAGCGGGTTGACCGGGACAACAGCGGTCCGGTCGGAAACGACCGTGGTGGTCGTCTCTTCGGTAATGAGAAGACCTCCTACATGCTTTACGAGTTCTGCCTTGTAATTAGTGATCGCAGGTAAAGTGACAAGTGTAGAGGATCCCGTTGAAGCGCTGAATGTTGCCGTTTGGCCTCCCGTTAGCGTCCACTGGAAGGACTTCGGGGTTTCGCCTGCGGGCAATTTGCTCGAAACAAAGGAAACCGTCGTCGACGATCCTCCCGCTATCACCGTGTCCGGTCCAGCCAGACCTGAGATAAAGGTCTCGGTGAATTCGTTCACAGGCAGGTTGTTGAGATGGTGGCAGTCCGTGCACCCGACGTTGCCGAAGGTGGCAGGAGTTCCCGGAGCGCCGGCAGGGCCGGTATCTCCCTCGCAGCCGGACAGACCTGCCAGGGTGACTATGAAGAAAGCCATTGCAATAAACTTCGCTTTTGCGCTTATTGGTTGATCCATAAACTGTTTCTCCTTTCTGAATATTTCTAGCAGTATTAAACCCGCATCTGAGCCAAAGCCGTAAAAAAGGTTATGTACCGAATATAAGGCGTTGCGGACAGAGGGCACAGCAGCTGGTCGGGTGCATTCAGGAGAGCTAAGGAATATAATGCAGGACGCTGAGCAGCACTTGCATTCGAGGATGCAGACATGGATGCCTCTACTAATCGCATTCGGCCTTCTGGAGAAGGAACCTGTGCGTTACCTGAGTTCACGACAAGTACAGCGGTTGGGATGAGCCGATTGAGGTCGAACGGAAAGCTGCCTGTTCATCTTGAGATGAAGTTAGCTCGTTTTTCCAGTTTGTCAAGGATGGGCCGAATGAACGGGAATGCTGGAAAATTTATCGACGATGCGATGATGCCATCGGTAATGTCTGTAAAGAAAATCGACGAAAACTGCTATGACGGAACGTTCCAGACTCACCTGCATCTGACGAATGGCAAACAAGTCCTGCCGCTGTCCGGAACAAAAAAAGGCCCGGGTATTTTACCCGGGCCGTAAGGACGCTATGCTTTCAGATTGTTGCTGTCATTCACCGTGCTGCAGTTACTTCCAGGATCTGCTTTCCGTGTGACAAGCGTTGCTGCATGACGTGCCGTTGTAATTTATCGAATCATTTAAGGTTGCCGAAGCAGGCCCCTCCAGGAGCGCTGTATCCAGATGCTTGAAGTGGTTAACGGCAACCTTTCCCGTGTCATGACAGACCGTGCATGCCAGGCTCAATATACCCAGTCCGTTCACGTGCCTGTCATGTTTGCCGGAATTGTAACTATTGTATTCCGAGGTGCCGTACGAATGGCAAAGCGTACATTCTGTATTGACGTCAATTGTCCCGGTCAGCCAACTGGGTGTAGTCTGCCCGCCGTGACAGCTTACGTTGGAACAGGTATGACCTGCCGCGTCGTTGCTCGGCGTGCCTGACTTCGCGCTGTACAACGACAGGAAATTCACATCCACGTTGATGTCCGCATGGTTCTTGTTTATGTGGCAGACCGAGCAATCGACCCCGCGCAAGGCCGTGTGCTTTTCATGCTTGCCTGCGGTATTCGGGAAGAATGCTCCTGCAGGCGGAAACCCATGACAGGTCGTGCAATTTTCAGCTGATGGTACGGGCGTGTGGCACGAATCGCATGCCGGTCCGCTTTCCGGCACCCCCGCCAGATCGGAACCATGGCAATAAGCATTCGCGCATGATGTAGTTCCGCTGTTGAATGCAGTCCACCGATGATTTATATTTGCGCTGATCTGCCAATCAAGGGGATGCACCGAAGACGCGCCTCCCATATGACAACTGCTGCAGGAAACCCTGGCTATCCCGCCGCTGAAATCCGCTCCGTGACAGGATCCGCAGGTATTCATATCCGCCCTGGCGGCGGTCATATGTCCCGCAGGCAGCCAGCCGGCCGGGTGCCCCTCCCCGTCCGTGTCAAAGGTGGCCTGATCGTTGGCAGTACCGCAGCCGGACACGAGGAAAAGAGCAAAAGCAATAAGCAGAACACTTCTGCTGAGTATTGTTATTTGTGACATACGCGGCACCTCTCATTATTCGAGCGGCCGTGACATTTCATGCACGAAGCCGGGTTTACGCGTCCGTCGATCTTGTGCTGATTCAGATAATCCCCCCGGTGCGGCAGCGCCCGCTCTACGGAATCCTTATATTTGTCACTCGGCTTTATTTCCTCCTTGTGCGCATGGCAGTCGGAGCAGAACGACTCCTTGTGGCAAATCGTGCATGCCTGTTTGTTCTGAACTGCGTAGAACTTATGCGTGGTGCTGAAATCGCTCGTGTGGTTCAGCGCCGCCCGGGAGTCCGTATGACAGTCGCTGCAGACCGGAAATGCAGGCACTTCTGTGGGGTGTACTGTGGCCATGCTCGTGGTATGGGCGCACGCATACATCCCGAACAGCAGCAGAGGGACAACCAGCGACAGCAGCAGTTTTGTAGATGTCTTTGTCATCTCACACCCCTCCTTTTGAGCCGAAGCGGTAGAGAACCTTGACGAAAGCCCTTACGTCCCTGTCAAAATCGGGGTTTCGGGAATACTCTGCGTCGGCGCCCATTTTCCAGGCCTCGTTCAGATCATACAGGGCCGCGACCGAAAGGGAATAGGAATTATCGACGCCGTTAATGGCGTTCGCATAAGAGATATCGATCACATCGACGGCAAGATTGGTCCGGTCGATCTTCGTATAGCCATAAAGGCGGTATTCGTCGTACTGCAACCTGTCCGATTCTCCTTCCATACGGTGATAGGAAAAGCCGGACCCGCTCACGCTGGAGTAGGCATAGTTGACTTTCCCTCCGTAGTAATTCGCGTTTCCTGCGATATCATAATTGAAATTCTTGTAATCTGCGGTAAAGTACAGTTTGTCCGTTGCCGCATAGGATATATCCTGGCCGAGGATGCGCACCCCTTCATGGGGCGTCAGCAGGCCGGGCTGCAGTGCGAAGGCGCTGATGGTGGCCCTGAAAAAGTAGTCATCATAGTTGATCCAGGAAGCTTCCGTATTCAGCCTCACCTTGTCAAAGGGCCCCAGGGAGAGCGCATAGGCATGCTCCATCCAGCCTTTGGTGACGCCATTGTAACTGGATCTGCCCGTGATATCCACTTTATTCATCGGGTGAAGCCAGAGGTCGACGCCTTGTTCTTCCCGGTAATCGTCGCTGTCCTTCTCCACTTTGAGCGCTGAAACCCCTATCCGGTACAGGTCCCCTCCCTGATGGCCGATGCGGCCGCCGTATATCAGGTCGTTTCCGGAGAGATCGCTGTTGGTTTCCACCGGGTTTCCCGCAAATGCCGATATTCCGAAACCTGCCGCCATATCAGTGCGCGCATAGACTCCGTCAACGCGCTCGGAAGCCACACCTTCGAACACCATGACCCGGCCGAGATTGACCACCGTATTGTCTGTTGCTGCCCTGAAGCTCAGGTAGGAATATTGAAGATCGTTGTTCGATTTTCTCCCAAACTGCTCGTCTCTCAGGTCGTACCGCAGCCAGCCTCCCGTATGAAACGAGATCGTCTCGTTGCCGACGTTCTGGACGGCAAAATCGAGGTATTCGTATACCCCGAGAATATTCTGATCGATCGCCGTTTCTCTCGATTGCAGGTACGTACGGGAATCACCGGACAGGTTGACAGCCGCGGAAAGAGCAGGAAAAAGGAGAGGACCGAGCAGAAGCGATGTCAGGACAAGCAATCGGAAAGCCCCGGGTCCGCTCCGCTCGCTGAGGCACAAGTTTATACTCTTCAAGATAGCATCCTCCTTCCTATCTGTTTCGATTTTCGACTTGCATCTTCGCTGTTGAAGAACCGCGCAAGGGAGCGAAAATCCCTTTGGTGAAAAACAGGCGGACCCCGAAGGGTCCGCCTTCATCTGTTGCTTTACGTGCGGAACCGAGGATAGTTATATAAGCTTCCTCTGTGCCTGCTCATTAGTGACCCACTGCCTGGCTCGGATCATGGGCTGCACCAATAGCCGCCGAGCGGCCCGGACCGTGGCAAATAAGGCACTGTTCAACTTTATTGAGAGCATCCGACCGTACTTCGTAGATCGAGCCGCCATTATCATTCATGTGGGCCACGGCGGCGTTGCGGTCATGGCAGCCGAAACATGCCG
>MHEA01000217.1:6109-7988 GCA_001805085.1 Nitrospirae bacterium GWC2_57_9 | reverse complement strand
TAGGGCGAAGCAGCGGTGGTGCCTGTCGCGATAGTGCCACTGGCTGCGGTGCTAAGCGGCAGGTTGTCGATCAGGCTCGCCGTGTACGCGCTGCCGCTGAAGTCATAGGAACCTTCAACATGGCAGGCTTCACAATTCTGCAGGTTGCCCGGATAGGCTACGAGGTAGTAATCCATGTCATGCCAGACATCATCTACGGTACGGACACCGGCAGCATGGAGTCTGTGGACAAAATCCTTGGTCTTTGCGGACCACCCGCTGCTGTTCCTGTTCGGCGTGTGGCAGAATTCGCAGAGCTGAGCATTGTTCCTGGCCCCGCTGTGGAAATAGGGCTCAGTGCCGAGCTGCTCATGGCAGGCGTTGCACTTAGCATTATCGACGATGGTACGTCGGGCAGTGTAGCCGGTCGCGGTTTTGACAGCAGCCAAGGCAACATTATTATAGGCATCCAGCTTATCGCCGTCTCTATTGACATCCTGGTCCAGCGTAGCTTCCGTGACTCCGGTCTGACTGAACGATCCGATCATCGCGCCGGTAACCATCTTTGCATCGGACTGGACGCTCATGGTGGGGACCGTTATGAGCGCGGTGTACGTGCCGCTCACCGGACCGGAAAAGACGCCGTTTGATCCTGTCCACAAACTGACCAGCGACACACTGAGCGCGCTTGACATGTTGTTATTGAAGTCTACCGGTTCCTTTCCGTCCTGCGGTCTGGCGAATGCCACGTATAAGCTGGGGCCGCTGGTAAAGCCTGTCAGCATCGCTCCGGTAGTATCCGTATTGAACGTCACCAGGGAACCATCCTTCTTGATCTGGAACTTGAACTCCGGCTGACCGTTGGTCACCGTCACGCTGCTGATAATGTACTCGAACGCGGCTACCCCTGCCGGCGTGCCTGGGTTGTTCGGGGTGGAAAGTACCGTTGTATGCACCTTATCGACCGCATAGGGAGCGGTCGAGCCATGACAGAGGACGCTGCTGCATCCAAGATCATTGGTGTAAACACCGCCGACGTGGCTAAGGGTTCCAGCGGAGACAATCAGGTCGTCATGACACCCGCCGCAGGCAGCGCGGGTCGGGTTGGTCTTCCAGTTGTTGCCGTTCGGCGTTGTAGTTGATGATTTGTGACACTTCGTGCAGTTCCTGAGGGACTGCGGATAGCGGACCTCGGAATAGTCATGCTTGGTCACATTGTACCCATAGATGGCGTAGGAACCATCATCCGCGGTTCCATGTATACCGTCAGCGCCCTTGACGCTCGGAAGGTGCTCGCCGGCGTGAATCTTATGGATCATGGTGGCCATGTCGACGGTGTTGCCGCTTTCCGGATCGGTCGTTCCCGGATTGTGGCAGGTGACGCAGTATTCAACTTCGACGCGGCTGCCGCCGTGGAGACCGAAATTACCCTGATGACAGTCAAGACAGGACGAAGTGGTGGCGATTTTTCGGGTTGCGCTCACCGCGCCGCCTGCCGGCACAAAGTCATATACCGCGTTGACCGGTGCCAGACCGCCGCCGCTCATCTGCATGCCGATGCGGTGCGTCAGGCTCGGCTCATACGTCACGTTCGTGACTTTGCTGTTGGTAAAGGTGTAGCGGTACTTGCCGCCTCCCAGATTCTCGATGGCGTCCGTCGCGGTTTGATAGGTCGCCTGGGTCGCGGAAGCAAGTGCCGGGGTAATGGAGTTGCCGTCGCTGTCTTCCGTTTTGCCCGTTGCAGTCGAATTGATATAGCTCTTCCACTGGGTGTTTCCCGCGCTGTCGGACAGCAGTTTTGCGTAAGTAAAGTTAATGCCGATACCGTCCGGCAGAGACGTGACGGGCTGTCCGTCCTGGTTGGTAACCTGGAACTCCACGACTGTTCCCACAACAGTCG
>MHEA01000217.1:0-6066 GCA_001805085.1 Nitrospirae bacterium GWC2_57_9 | reverse complement strand
GATGGTGACAGGAGCATTCGTGCCGTCCTCGCCCGGATCACCGGCCGGACCTGCGGCTCCGGAATCGCCCTCGCCGCATCCGTTTAACAGAGCTACAGCAAAGACCAAAGCACAGCATAAACCAAGATACGTGAACAACTTACTCAACTTCTGTTTTTTCATTACCTTGCCCCCCCTCTTTTTTTAAACCAACATGGTTTGTTTTTTTCACTTACTTGACTAGTGGCTTCGTTTTTGGAAAAAGGATTCTAAAACATTGCAACTTTTACGATCTTACCGTTACCTTTGCATACAAAATGCCAAATCAAAAAAGATAGGTAAAACAATGCGCTCAATTTTGTTCATAAAAGGCAGCTTGTGCGATTCCGCTCTGCATCGTGAAAGTCTTTTGGGGATTTAACCCAAATGCAACTTTTTGATCGGCCCACTCACCGATGATGATGCGGCAATTCTTTAACTCTTTCGATAGCCTCCCGAACAGCTGTTTCTACCATTAACCAGGGAGAACCGAGTTCCCTTTTGCCGTCCTGCTCGACATAATAATGAGGAGGTAGATAATTAAGGGCGAGAGCCGCCACATCGTTCATGCAGCGCTGACAGGAACAAAGATCACTGCTCCCCTCCCGCAAAACCTGTTCTATGACCGCCATGACTCTTTGGTAGTTGGCGTTTCTGACGTTGCAGTCCATAGCCCTCGATAGATTCACACTTGACAAGTGTAATCAAATACAGACAGCTCCAGGTAATCAGCAGCACAATTGCACAGTTTGTGCCATTCTGTAATCAGCTGAAAAAAGCATGGAAAGGGCACACTGCAAACAGCGGCCCGAGCGTTTTTGCTCTTGAAACAGGGTGTCTTTGGGGAAATTACCAGTTGAGCACTGAAAGAGATATGACCAGGAGTGGATGGAGGATGGAGGATGAAGCGCAACAGCGCAGGTCAGGAGTCAAGGCCGAACTTCTTTACCTGATACCGCAGCGTATCATAGCTGATGTCCAGGAGTTTGGCCGCCTGGGTCCGGTTATTGTTCGTGCGTTCCAACGCCTGTTCGATGACGTCTTTCTCCAATGATTCGAGTGAGACTCCTTCGTCGGGAAGAACGAAGAAGCGAGGTTTGTTCCGGTGTTCTTCCTTCCCGCTGTTCAGCCATTCGGGCAGATGCTGGGGCTGTATTTCCACGGCGCTTTCCAGGACAACGATTCGTTCGATCAGATTGCGAAGTTCCCTGATATTGCCGGGCCAGTCGTAGGCCATGAGAAGCTTTTCTGCCTCGGGAGACAGCCGCTTTACGGCCCTTTTGCTGCCGGCCATGAGAGAAGCAAAATAGTGCTTCGCCAGCAGGGGAATATCCTCTCTGCGCTCGCGCAGCGTCGGTATCTGCAGATGGAACGTATTCAGCCTGAAAAACAGGTCCCTGCGGAATTCTCCGGATTCCACCGCTTCGGCAAGGTTCTTGTTGGTAGTCGAGATGACCGTGATATCGACCGGGATTTCTTCGCTCCCGCCCAGATGACGCACTTTTCTCTCCTCCAGGACGCGCAAAAGCTTGGCCTGCAGGCTCAACTGCATTTCGCCGATCTCATCGAGCAGCAGCGTGCCGCCCTGTGCCAGTTCAAACAGTCCCTTCTTCTCGGTTATCGCATCCGTAAAGGCGCCTTTTTCGTGGCCGAACAGTTCGCTCTCGAGCAGGGTCTCGGGCAGCGACGCGCAATTGATCTGGATGAACGGCGAGAATTCCAGCCCGGCGGAGCGCTGAAACATGCGGTGGGCATAGCGGGCGAACACCTCCTTGCCGGTGCCGCTCTCGCCGGTAATAAGCAGGGTCGAAACGGATGCGCCGGCGATCCTCTCGATCCGGGCTTTCAGGTCCCCGATCGCCTTCGACTCTCCGACGATGACGGGGTCCAGCAGCCCGGAGCTGACCCTCCTGAGATAATTGACCTCGTCCCGCAGCGACTCCTTTTCCAGGATATTGCGGAGCACCATCTTGATCTTTTCCACTTTGAACGGCTTCGTCAGATAATCCACGGCTCCCAGCTTCATCGCCGTAACCGCGGTCTCCGCCGTGTCATCCGCGGTCAGCATGACGACCTGGGTCCGGACACCCAGCTCGGTCAGTTCCCGCAGCACATCCACGCCGCTCTTCTCCGGAAGTCGTATGTCGAGAAAGACCACCGCCGGCGTCCAGGCCCTGATTTTGTTCACGATGTCATCCGTGCTCGTTGCAGTCCGTACTTCGTAACCGCTCTTTTTCAGCACCCGTGACAGCGTACACACGATAAGTTCATCGTCATCGACAAGAAATATTCTGGCCTTGCTTCTCATTGCTCAATACCCCTTCGTCCCCGCCGGCCGGCAGATACACTCTGCAGGTTACGCCGCCGTCCCTGTTGTTCTCGAGGTGAATGCTCCCTCCATGCTCCTCCACCAGCCGTTTCGTTATGGACAGTCCCAGGCCGGTCCCCTTCGCTTTCGTGGTGAAGAACGGATTGAAAATCCTTGCCATCGCCGCAGCATCTATTCCGCGCCCGGTATCGGACAGTTCTATCCGCAAATGCTGCGCCTGCTTATCAAAAAAAGATCTCACTGTCAGGGTCCCTCCGTCAGGCATGGCATCGACCGCATTCAACATCAAATTCATAAAGATCTGCTTTAATTGCATGGGATCGGCCATTATTTCCGGAAGATCGCCCTGCAGTTGGCTGGTCAGACGAATGGCATGGGCCTTGTCCCGCGAACGGGAGCATTCTTTCAATACCAGGCTCGAAACGATTTCAAGCACCGAGTTGACGCCGATGCTGCTCATATGAGGCTTGGGTGGGTGCGCAAAGCTTAAAAGGCCCTGCATCAGGAATTCGATCCTCTTGATCTCCCCAATGACCTTGCTCAGCAGGTCCCGGTCCTCGTCGGCAAGGTAGGTCTCTTCGGAAATCGCCTCCATGGATACCATGATGCCTGCCAGAGGATTCTTGATTTCATGGGCAAGGCCGGTTGCCAGTTCACCGCATATCCTGATCCGCTCCGCGCGCCGCAGCTCTCTCTCCGCCCGTTTTCTGTCGGTGATGTCGCGGTCCATGGCCAGAATGAATTTATGCCCGCCCGTCTCGAGCAAACCGGCGCTGACCTCGACAGGAAAGACCGAGCCGTCCTTCCTGCGGTGGTTGATCTCGCATTTGATCCACTCGCCGCGGGCGATATGTTCGATCCGTAAATGCGCATCTGCGGCCGCTTCCGGGGTGTCCAGGTCCTGGATTTTCATCTTCGTGAGCTCGTCCACGGTATATCCGTGCATCCGTGCCGCTGCCTGGTTGGCCTGCAGGATCCTGCCCGCTTCCCTGCCTTCCCCCTCAATGATAAAGATTGCATCGGCGGCGGTCTCGAACAGCAGGCGGTATCGTTTTTCGCTCTCTTCTATGGCGCTCATTGTGAGCTGCAGTGCCTCCGCCATATCGTTAAAAGCAAGCGCCAATTCCCCGAATTCGTCTTTCAAACCCTGTATCCGATGCCCCAGGTCGCCTGTCTTCAGCGCTCGGGCGGCATGGAGAAGGACTTGAACCGGACGACTTACCCCGCGTAACACGGTGACAGCGAAGACAATCATGATCAGGGGACCGGCGGCGATCAGCGCGATCATGGCGATCTTCATCCGGCGCGCCCGGTGCAGGGATTCAACGGTCCTTTCCCGCAGCTTTTCGCTGGTGGTCACGACCATGGTCTCCACTTTTCCGATCAGGGAGTCGCCCAGGGTATGAGCATCGATATGGTTCCTCCGGAGACTGTTATTAGTGACAGGCATCGCGAGCAATCGTATTGCGCCTTTGAACTGGTCCACCTGTTGGCGCACGTCGGCGATCCGCTCCAGCACCTCCGGCGCATGGTGACACTCGTGACAGCTGTTGATCGATTTTTCCATATCGATCACATGGGTCTCGATCGCGGCCCCGCTCTCGGGATGCAGCGAGCTTTGGGAGTAAAGATCGATCTTTACTTTCTGGATATTCAACAGAAGATGTTCCCGCAGGTTTTCCACATGGTGCAGCTCGATGATCATGTTGAAGTCGGACAACCGCCGTTCGAAGGAATAGGCCAGGTAGATGCCGCCCGCCAGGGCGGCCAGGGAAAAAATACCGAGGAGGAGGAGAATGTTCTTTTTCATAGAAATAGTTGACCTGGCCGGAAGGCCTGTGCTCATGACCGGCGCAGGCTGCCGCACCGGCACTCGGATCCCGCTCTTTTCATACCTGGATCAAGGAAACAGGCCTTGCCTGGGAACCATGGTCTTCACGGAGAGAACGCTGCAGCCGCTGAATGATGATAAATTAAACATCGAAGAGAGTCAACAAAAACGGATGTTCCATCAGTGTATTGTGCTTATGATGACGGGACGGCACTCCGGCCAATGACCGCGCCTCGTTTCATTTCGCTAAACCGAAAAACTCCTTCATTTTGGCGAGTATCTTTCCCGATACGACCCGCCTTCGTCGCTCTACGCCCTCTGAATCCAGCCTCTCTCGCTCGGCATCCAAACCCGCCTGGCGTTCGGAAAGGATGAGGCTGAGCGATTCCGTGATGGAGGGATTATGGGCAAGCGTGGACCGAAAGTTATCCTTGTCGAT
Organism: Nitrospirae bacterium GWC2_57_9; assembly: GCA_001805085.1. Taxonomy (GTDB): domain Bacteria; phylum Nitrospirota; class UBA9217; order UBA9217; family UBA9217; genus MHEA01. The sequence continues at coordinate 1,449 of MHEA01000217.1, read as the reverse complement.
CACAATGAACTCCGCATCTTCCTTTACCTGGATACTGGCGGTCCGGACAGCGCCGGTAAGCAGGCTCATCTCACCGAAAAAGTCGCCGGGGCCCAGTGTTGCCACCACGGCCTTTTCTCCTGACGGCTTTTCCACCACGACAAGCACCCTTCCGCTTTTGATGATATAGAAAGAGTCTCCCGGCTCGCCCTGCTTGACCGGGACTTCCCCTGAGGCATACGACAGGACCGTAAGCCGGTCCACCAGTTTTTCCAGCTCCGGCCTGCTGAGCGGCGTCAGGATCTCCACCTTTTCCATCAATCCGATGAGCTCCGATGACCGCTGCTCCTGTTGTGCCCGAATACCTTCCGGCGTTACCTGCCGCACGTAAACATCGCGGATAGGCATCGGGATCTCTACTCCCCTTCTCTTGAAGTGATACCAGAGAAGGTTCATAATCTCTGCTTCGGTCTCCACATACAAGGAGAAGTCCAGAAGCGAATACCGGATTTCATAGTTGACTGAAAAATCCCCATACTGGACAACACGCACGACGGGCGCCGGGTTCCTGCCCACCGACGGCAGCGACGAAAGGATCTCGAGGATGACTTCCTTGACCCTGTTGGGAGGGACAGTGTAGCTGACGCCCACGCTCAGTTTTCGCACCACGGTCCTGTCGGGAAGGCTATAATTTACCACTGCTTCGTTCAGGATCCTGCTGTTCGGGATGTACACTTCGTTCTGCTCGACGGTCATGATGCGGGTCGAGCGCAACGTGATATCGAGTACCAGTCCTTCGTGCCCCCCGACCGAGATCCAGTCGCCTTGTTTCAGCGGCTTTTCCAGGTGAATGGTAAGGCCGGCCAGCATATTGGCGAGCGTGCCTTGAAAAGCCAGACCGATCGTCGCGGTCAGTACCGTGGTCGTCGCGATCAGTGAAGTGACGTTGATGTTCAGGATCTCCTTCAGAAGGACCAGGAGTACGATGACGAGAACGGAAGCAGTGATGATATTTTTGAACGCCGCGGGGAAACTGCCCCGTTTCCAGCGGACCACGAACAGGTCGCCGTACAGGTAAAGCCCCAGGCGGAGAGCGGCAAAGGAGAAGACGAGCCAGGAAAAGAAGTTCAGCTGCCGGCCCAGGCGGGGCCATTGTTCAACTGCGCCGAGATGGAGAAAGACCTGAACAGCAACGAACAGGACGATCAGCTTCAGGCCTGCACCCACCGGCTTCAAAAGATCAGATTTCCGGGAAAGCAGACCGACAGCCAGACTGATGACGACGTACAATCCCGAACTCAGGACGGCAGCCCAGAACAATGAGCCGGTCAGGTCTTGAAAGAACTCCATGAAACTCCCTCCCACAACATGCGGAATGCAGGGCAGCCTGTTTGTTCCCGGTCCCAAGATCGATCGCCAAAGCTTAGCCGTCAGCAGGGTTCTTCAGCGCTTTATTTATCTCGGCCCACA
>MHEA01000216.1:10219-11677 GCA_001805085.1 Nitrospirae bacterium GWC2_57_9 | reverse complement strand
TCTGGAATGAGCGCATTCCCCGCAGCTTGCTGCAGGGAGCTTCAATTTTGAGTCAAGTTATTTGAGCAAAAATCATGTTGGTCATTTCAGCGGTCTGAGGCGTTGCCTCGTTGAAGATGTCCGATCAGATATTTGTGAGGAGGGTGCGATGGAAGGGTATCGTTATCAGCAGTTCGCCTATCTGGTCATTCCGCTTCTGGCGGGTTTCGAGTTCTTCCGAACAGCGCGCGTGGTGCGGCAGAAGACGGGAAAAGAAACTGCCCGGACCGTTACCATGGACGCCTGCGGATACGGTTTCGTGGCGTTCATACCGGCCATTTTTCTGTTCACCATCTTCAGCCTGGAGTACCGGTCTTTTCCTCTTCTGGAGAACGTACTCCACCGCTTCGACCGCTACGGGGTCATGTTCCTGTTCCTCGGGTCGTGGTGGCAGGTGTTCCTGATCACCGCCCTCAGGGCGCGAAGGACCTCGCACGCGGGCGGTTCCATGCTCCGTTCCGTCTGGATACCCTACCTGCTGCTCGGCGCCTTCATCTCGGCGCTCATTCTCTGGGTAGCGCCCTTTAACCTGATGTGGGTATCGATCTTCTGGTTCCTGGCGAGCTTCGGGCTTCTGGCCGCGGTGCGGGTGTCACCCGACAAGGCGTGCCGGGTGTTCATGGTGCTCGCCGTTGTTGTCTTCGCAGGCGAGAACCTCCTCTTTATCGTCCTTGACGCGATCGTGTAGGGGCGTGCGCTTGTTCTGTTTCGGGCACAAAGACTGCGAGGAAAAGGGTCACCGGGCCGACTGCTTCATTCTGAGCGTTTTCAGCTTCCTTTTCTGAGCTTCTCGTTGTTTCCGTTTTCTCCTCAGAGAGGGTTTTTCATAGAACCGCCGGTTCTTCAGCTCCCTGAAAAGCCCATCGGTCTGCGTCTTGCGCTTCAGAACGCGCAGCGCTTTCTCGATATTCCGGTCGTCGACTTTTATCTCCAATTACTCGTTTTCCTTCCCCGGTCGAATCCGCGCTGGCCGCCGCGACCGGCTCCCGACCTTCCGCGCTCCGTTTGCGGCCGGGCTTCACTCACATTGATCGCGCGATCCATCACATTCGTTCCGTTCAGGCTCGCGATGGCCTTGTCCGCCTCCTCATCAGAGGCCATCTCGACGAAACCGAATCCTTTGGAACGCCCGGTTGCGGCATCGGTGATGATCTTTGCGGAAACCACCTCTCCGAGCGGCGCAAATACGTCCCGCAAGCCTTCTTCCGTCATCTGGTACGACAGGTTCCCTACGTACAGTTTCTTTGTCATGTTCCTGGCTCTCCTCTCTGGTTACCGTTGTCCGTCCTGGCGTTTTTCTTCCAACCGGTCAAAGACTGCTCCTTTCGAAGCAGGAAAGCAACCGCAGAACAAAAAAATAGCTGCAAACCTACCTGTTGTAGTTTTTGCAGCCGACCCGTGAACAAAAACGTACGCTTC
>MHEA01000216.1:9876-10213 GCA_001805085.1 Nitrospirae bacterium GWC2_57_9 | reverse complement strand
TATTGATTATTTTTTTAATAGCTCCAGTTGCGGGAAATGTCAATTCCTTTTTTTAAAACTCGTGGTCCGGGTTCGCCTGGGCTTCGTTTCTTCCTTTTCTCTACGCCTTTTAGCGTAGATTCTCACCGGCGTTCCGTGGAAACCGAAAGCATCGCGGAGGTTGTTCTCAATATAACGAAGGTATGAGAAATGAACGCCCTCAGGATAATTGACGAAAGCGATGAAGGTCGGCGGTTTGATCGCGACCTGCGTAGCGTAGTAATACTTGACGCGCTTTGCCCGGTAGAGCGGGGGTTCATGCCGGGCGGCAAGCTGCTCGAACACCCTGTTGAGCTCC
>MHEA01000216.1:164-9780 GCA_001805085.1 Nitrospirae bacterium GWC2_57_9 | reverse complement strand
ACGGGCGCATAGTCCGCGAACTTGAGCCGCTGCTGAACATCGGCCATGAATCGTTTGTAGGCCTCCTCCTTGTCCTGCACGAGGTCCCACTTGTTTAATACAATGATCACGCCCTTGCCCTCTTCATGGGCGAGGCCCACGATGCGCTCGTCCTGCTCGGTAATCCCCTCGGCAGCGTCGATCAGCACCAGGGCGATATCGGCGCGGCTCAGCGTCTTCATGGCGCGCATGACGCTGTACTTTTCCACGCCCTGGCTGATCTTTCCGCGGCTGCGGATGCCCGCCGTGTCGACCAGGACATAGGGCTTGCCGTAGTAGCGGTAGATGCTGTCAACGGAGTCGCGTGTCGTCCCCGAAACGGGACTGACGATCATGCGTTCTTCGCCGGTGAGCGCGTTCACAAAGGAGGACTTCCCCACGTTCGGCCGCCCGATGATCGCGATGCGCGGCAGCTCGGAGAGGTCCCGGCCCTCTTCCTCGGGGGAGGGCGGCGGAAGCAGGCGCCCAAGCTCGTCCATCAGGTCCGAGAACCCGCCGCCATGCTGTGCCGACACGCCGAAGAGTTTGTCTATTCCCAGGCGGTAGAAATCAGGGAGATGCTCCTCCTGCTTTTCACCGTCAACCTTGTTGACGGCGTATATCACGGGCTTGCCCGATGCACGGAGACGCTGCGAGACCTCGATATCGGCCGGAAGCAGCCCCTGCCTTCCGTCCATGAGGAAGATGATGAAGTCGGCCTCCTCCACGGCGAGCGTGGTCTGCTCCCGCATCTTCATGTACATCTGGTCCTCGGTCGCGGGCTCGAAGCCCCCGGTGTCCACAAGCAGGAACTGCCGTTCGTCCCACTCGGCGTCCGCGTAATTGCGGTCGCGGGTCACGCCGGGCATGTCCTCGACGATGGCGAGGTTCCTGCCGATGATCCTGTTGAACAGCGTCGACTTGCCCACATTGGGGCGGCCGACTATGGCGACGACAGGTTTTGTCATTATAATTACCGCACTATCGGGTTCGGATGAAGCGCTCAGGTTTCCGCTTTTCTGTTCTTTCAGGCTCTGGAGCCTGGTGCCTCTTATATAGCATTAATCCCGTCGTAAGTTCAAGAAAAAACCTTGCGAAGCACCGGCAATTGTGTTATTTTTTAAACTCATCCCTTCCCGGAGGCCGTCATGAAACGACCCGCACTGCTGCTTCTCTGCTTCCTGGTTTTCACCGCAACGTCCGCACATGCTGATTTCTACCGCTGGATCGACAGGGACGGCAAGGAATTCTTCACGAACGACCGTAAGCAGATCCCCCCGGAGTACCAGGACCGGGCCACGGTGGTCAAACCCGATGAGAACCGGGTGACCGTGTCCGGCCGGCCCGACAGGACTGCAAGAGCGTCCGCTCCCGCAAGCGAGCATAAGGACCGGCACGGCAGGGGAGAGGATTACTGGCGCATCAAAGCAGCCAATCAGCGGCTGAAGCTCCGAAACCAGCAGGACGAGTATGACCTTGTCCTGAAACAGATCGAGCAGGAGAACAGCCGCTCGAAGAGGACGAAGGGCTCAAAGAAGACGAGCACCCTCGAGAAGAAGAAACTGAAGCTGGAAAAAGAGATGACGCAGACCAGGCGCATGCTTGAGGTGGACCTGCCTGAAGAGGCGCGCAAGGCAGATGCCTACCCCGGCTGGCTCCGGGAATAAGGAAGGGGCGCTGCGGGCAACAGGACGCGCGCAGCACAGGTATGAAGCACATCATCATTGCCGAGACCGTTCAACAGACCGTGGACAAGGCCAATTCCCTGTTCAGCCGGGGAACCGTGACGCTCATCCCTGCCGCTTCCTGCGAGGACATCCTTGAGCTTCACCGGAAGCAGAAGGTCGACCTGATCATCGCCGATGCAAACCTTCCCCGCATGGGCGGCGCCCGTCTTTGCACGGCGGTCCGCTCCGACCCCGCCTTGAAGGACGTTTCCATCATCATGGTCTGCGAGAACGGCGACCCCGCAGCGGATGAGTACCGGAAGGCGGGGAGCAACGACGTTCTGCCCAGACCGGTGGACCCGGTGAGGCTCTTTTCGACTGTTTCCCGGATGATCATGGTGCAGAACCGCATGGCGGTCCGGATCCCCCTGCGCATCAGCGTGGAGGGAAGGGACCAGAAAGAAGCATTTGTCGGAATATCCCAGGACATGAGCGTTTCGGGAATGCTGCTGGATTCGGCCCGGGTCATGCAATCAGGGCAGCGGTTCGCGTGCAGCTTTACGCTCAGTTCGCGGGTGGTAACCGTTGAATGCATGGTGGTGAGGGTGCTGCCGAACCCCGGCGGCGGGTACCAGTGCGGCGTGAAGTTCGTGAACCTCGATGCAAAAACCTTTGTTCTCATCGAGCATTTCGCGAAGAGCAATCCCTCGACAAAGTAGGTCCGGAAAACGGGCGCGGCCCGGCCGGGAATGGCAGGAGGAGCGGTTTTGGAAGAGCGGTATAATCCGAAGAGTGTTGAAGAACGATGGCGGAAGGCCTGGCAGGAGAACAGGACGTTCAAGGTGTCCGAGGACCTCTCGAAGCCGAAGTACTACTGTCTCGAGATGTTCCCCTATCCCTCGGGCAGGATCCATATGGGCCATGTCCGGAACTATGCCATCGGGGATGTGGTCTCGCGGTACAAGCGGATGCGCGGCTTCAACGTGCTTCACCCCATGGGCTGGGATTCCTTCGGGCTTCCGGCCGAGAACGCCGCGATCAAGCACGGCATCCATCCCCAGAAGTGGACGCTCGAGAATATCGCCTTCATGCGCGACAAGCAGCTGAAGCGGCTCGGCCTGTCCTACGATTGGGACCGCGAGGTGACGACCTGCCTCGAGGAGTACTACCGCTGGAACCAGTGGTTCTTCATCAAGATGTACGAGCGGGGACTGGCATACAAGAAGCTCTCCTACGTGAACTGGTGCCCCTCCTGCGCCACGGTGCTCGCGAACGAACAGGTGGAGGCGGGCCTCTGCTGGCGCTGCAGCTCCGTGGTTCAGCACAAGGAGCTGGAGCAGTGGTTCTTCAAGATCACTGCCTACGCCGAGGAATTGCTCTCCTGGTGCGACAAGCTGACGGGCTGGCCCGAGCGGGTGCTGACCATGCAGCGGAACTGGATCGGGAAATCCACGGGTGTGGAAGTGGATTTCGCGGTGGAAGGGACCGGCGACAAGCTGACCATTTTCACGACCCGGCCGGACACTCTCTTCGGGGTCACCTTCATGAGCATTGCTCCTGAACACCCGATGCTGGAGTCCCTGATCAAGGGAAGACCGCAGGCCGGCGAGGTCCGTTCGTTCGTGCAGCGTGTGATGAGCGAGGACAAGGCCGCGCGGACGGACGAGAAACAGGAAAAGGAAGGCGTTTTCACCGGCGCTTATGCGGTCAATCCGCTGAACAATGAGAAAGTCCCCGTCTGGGTCGGCAACTTCGTGCTGATGGAGTACGGCACCGGAGCGATCATGTCCGTGCCCGCCCATGATCAGCGGGACTTCGAGTTCGCCAGGAAGTACGGCCTGCCCGTGCGCATCGTGATCCAGAACCCGGAAAAGAACCTCGACGCCGCCACCATGCAGCAGGCCTATGTCGAGGACGGCATCGAGGCGAACTCGGGAAACTTCAACGGCCTGGCGAACAGCGAGGCAAAAGAGCGGATCGCCGACTTTGTCGAGCAGAGAAAGTTCGGCAAAAGGACCGTGAACTGGCGGCTCCGTGACTGGGGCATCTCGCGACAGCGCTACTGGGGCACCCCGATCCCGATCATTTACTGCGAAAAGTGCGGCGCCGTTCCGGTTCCCGAGAAAGACCTGCCTGTACGGCTTCCCATGAACGTGGAGTTGACGGGCAGAGGCCGGTCCCCCCTGGCTGAAGCGAGGTCCTTCACCGAGGCGGCCTGCCCGAAGTGCGGGGGGAAAGCCCGGCGCGAAACGGACACGATGGACACTTTTGTGGACTCCTCCTGGTATTTCCTGCGCTACTGCTCTCCCCGCGAGGACAGCGCCCCTTTTGCCAAGAAAGCCGCCGCATACTGGATGAGCGTGGACCAGTACATCGGCGGGATCGAACATGCCGTGCTCCATCTGCTCTATGCCCGTTTCTTTACCAAGGTGATCCGCGACCTGGGCCTGTTCGACGGCGACGAGCCGTTTGTGAACCTGTTGACCCAGGGCATGGTGATCAAGGACGGCGCCAAGATGAGCAAGTCCAAGGGCAATGTGGTGGACCCCGACTTCATCCTGAACAAGTACGGGGCAGACACGGCGCGCCTCTTCTCGCTCTTCGCGGCCCCGCCCGAGCGTGACCTCGAATGGAGCGACCAGGGCGTGGACGGCGCCTTCCGGTTCCTGCACCGCGTCTGGACGCTCGTGTACAGGCATATTGAGGCTGTCCGGGGGATCAAAGCGGCAGGTGTCGAGGCACGCGGCGACAGGCTCTACCGCAAGACCCACGTGACCATCAAGAAAGTGACCGAAGATATCGAACGGGAGTTCCATTTCAATACCGCCATCGCCGCGCTCATGGAGATGGTGAACGAGATGTATGATTATACTTCGGCGGGTATTGCTTCCGACAAACTTCCGATGCTCCGCTCTGCCATCGACAGCGTGACCCGGCTGATCGCGCCCTTTGCTCCTCATTTTGCCGAGGAGCTATGGGCGGCGCTGGGCAACAGCACGAGCATCGCGAATGCATCATGGCCGCAGCACGACCCTGAGGCGATCGTAGCAACGGAGATTACGATCGTGGTGCAGGTGAACGGCAAAGTTCGGAGCAAGCTGACCGTGCCCGCAGGAACATCCGACCGGGAACTCGAGGTTGCTGCCCTCGCCGATGCCAAGGTGAAGGAGTTTACGAACGGAAAAACGCCCAGGAAGGTGATCGTGGTCCAGGGCAAATTGGTAAATGTGGTAGTGTGAGGACAAGCATCAAATCTCAATGTCCAAATATCAAACAAAATGCAAGCAACAAGGTGCAAGCTTCAAACAGTTTGGAGCTTCAGATTTGACATTTGGTTATTATTTGGGATTTGATATTTGAGATTTGGAATTTCAATGCCGTCAATGCATAAATTGAAAAAAAACGCAGTAACCATCTTGATCGCGGTCATGCTGGCAATGACCGTTTCCGCCTGCGGTTACCATATCTCAGGCAGGGGCGGTTTGGTTCCCGAAGGAGCGGCCACGATTGCCGTTCCCGTATTCTTCAATGGGACCAGCGAGCCCTACGTGGACGTGGAAGTCACCCAGGCCGTGGTCGATGAGTTCCTGACGGACGGCAGATTGAGGATCGTGAGCCTTGAAGAGGCCGACCTGGTCCTTCGAGGCACGATCACAAACTATGACGTGACGGCGCTTTCCTATAACCCGCAGTCCTATGCACAGCAATATCGGGTACACATAACCGTCGATGCTTCGCTGGAGGACCAGCGATCGAAGAAAGTCCTGTGGCAGGAGCGATCGATCCGGTCGAGCCTGATATCCGATTATGCCGTTGCCATGGGGAACGTAAGCGCGACCAGGGTCTCGAAGGATGCTGCCATAAAAAAAGCGAGCCAGGATATCGCCTGGACGCTCCGGAGCAGGGTGCTGGAAGGGTTTTAATAAAGCACCAAATAACAAATCCCAAATTACAAATAATAATCCAATGACCAAATTACAATAATCAAACGTTTGGTGCTTGGTTATTGGTGCTTGGTTATTGGTGCTTATTTGTTATTTGGTGCTTGAGATTCGGTATTTTTTGTCATGCTCAAATATTCCGACCTCATATCCGGTCTCAAACAGGGCAAGCTGCTGCCCGTCTACTTGTTCTTCGGCCAGGAGGAATTCCTGGTCCAGGAAGCGGTAGACCTCATTATCGCCAAAGTCGTGGAGCCGGGCGGCGGAGATTTCAATTTCAATACGGTCTACTGCCGGGACACGCCCGCTTCGGAGATCGTGAATCTCTGCCAGACCCTTCCCTTCATGTCGGCGAAGCGCCTCGTCATCGCCAAGGACATCGATGCGCTCAGGTCCGGGGACCTGGATGAACTGCTTCCCTACCTCAATGATCCCTCCCCCAGCACCTGCCTGGTCCTGATCTCGCACCAGGAGCGATATGAAAAGAAACCGGTCGTCAGCGCAGTCGATGCCCAGGGCGCCGTTACCCGGTTCTATTCCCTGCTCGACCGGGAGGTGCCGCCCTGGATCGAAGGGAAGGCGAAGGGGCTCGGTCTTACGATAGAGCGGGACGCGGCGCTTTACCTGCTGCAGACGATCGGCAACGACCTGCAGAAGCTGCTGAACGAACTCGAAAAGATCGCGATCTACAGCAAGGGGAAAAGGACGATCACCTACGAGGACACCAAGGCGGTGGCGGGGGACTTCAGGGAATACTCCTCCTTCGACCTGGCGGCTGCCGTCGGCGGAAAGAGCCGGGAAAAGGCTTTCCAGATGCTTACGAAGCTGCTCCAGGAGGGAGAAGCGCCCGTGGGCCTGCTTGGCTCGATCGCATGGAACTTCCGGCGGCTGCTTCAGGCCAAATCCAGGCAGCAGTCGGGCATTTCGCTTGACGAGGCGATAAAGGGGTTGCGGCCCCCGGTGATCTTTCATCAGACCGCGCAGTTCAAGGCGCAGCTGAACAGCTATAGCCTCGACGAACTGCGCCGTGTCTTCGACGTGATGCTTGACACCGACCGGGCGCTGAAGTCGAGCGGGCTTCCGGGCAAACTTATCCTGGAACGAATGATCCTGGAGCTATGCGGCACGTAAACGGCGATCATAAAAGGCAGGGAACGTTCTCGGCGGTTCGTTGTTTTTCCGGGCTTGCGGCGGGTTAGCAGCTACAGAATCAAAGCGGCAAGAATAATTACCACGAAGAATGCGAAGCGCACGAAGTAAAAGCGGACTTCTGTTTTTGTCTCTGGTGTCTTCCTTCGCGGTCTTCGTTGTGAAATTTTTTTCCGGCTTGCCTGGGTCAGGCGACTTCAAAAAGAAATAGCGCCTTCGGGTACGAGGGCGCTATTTCGGTTTTGATGGGGGAGAAAAGCTTTCTATTAGGCTGCGCCGATCTTGCCGACCTTGGTTGACAGGCGCGAGATCTTGCGGGAAGCGGTGCTCTTGTGCAGGATACCTGCAGAGGCTGCTTTGTCGTAGGCTTTCATGGCCTTTACCATGGCTTCCTTCGCGCCGGCAGCGTTCTTTGCCTCGACGGCCTGCTCGACCTTCTTTGCCATGGTCTTGAGCATGGATTTCACTGATTTGTTGATCTCGTGCTTCTTTTCGGCCTGTTTCTGCCTTTTGATCGCTGACTTATGGGTTGCCACTTCTTGCCTCCTTGGAAGTTAAAAACAGAATAATCTTTTAACATAAAGAGCGGACAGGTGTCAAGAAAAAAAACCTTTATTTGCTGGTATGTTTCTGGTAGATTTACGCTTCTACAGAAAATTGCGGGATAGATCCAGAGGCAGAATCATCAAAAACAACCGATAACCGGGCAACCCAGTCCCCGCTCCCGGGCTGTTCAGCTCCCGGTGCTGATTATTCCCTGCATTTTGCGTCGAAACAGGCTGTTGAGGAACCAGTATGTCCGAGAATGTGAAAGTCGTGAAGGCAGCAGGGGTGGTCGGGGCAGCAACGCTGGTCTCGCGCATCATGGGCTACCTGCGAGACATGGTCATGTCCTGGGCTTTCGGCACGACCCTTGCCGCTGATGCTTTCTACGTTGCCTACCGGATACCGAACCTTCTGCGCGAGCTTCTGGCAGAAGGCTCCATGTCCGCGGCGTTCATCCCCGTCTTTACCGAGACGCTTACGAAAGAGTCCAAGGAGAGCGCCCGCCGTCTGGCCAACGCTGTTTTCGCGAGACTGCTCCTGTTGCTGGCACTGCTGACCGGCCTCGGCATCGTTTTTGCCCCCTACGTCGTCAAGCTGATCGCCCTGGGCTGGGAATACAGGCAGGAATACCATGACAAATATCTCCTGGGCGTAACGCTCACGAGGATCATGTTCCCCTATCTGCTGTTCATCGGCATGGCCGCTCTTGCCATGGGCATGCTGAATTCGCTCCGGTCCTTCCTTTCACCGGCCCTCTCGCCGGTCATGCTGAACGTCATGACGATCACGGCCGTGGTGCTGAGCGTCCGGTTCCTGCAGGAACCTATCCTCGGCGTTGCCGCAGGCGTGGTCCTGGGCGGCTTGTTCCAGTTCCTGATCCAGGTCCCCGGCCTGCGGAACCAGGGCATGATGCCGCGGCCGCAATTCCAGCCGACGCACCCGGGCGTGAGGAGGATAGGGCTGCTCGCTCTGCCCGTATTGGTGAGTTCCTCGGTGAACCAGATCAATATCTTCGTCGGCACGATCTTTGCGTCTTTTCTGGCGACCGGCAGTATCACTTACCTGTTCTACGGCATGCGGTTCATCCATTTTCCGCTCGGGATCTTCGGCATAGCGATCGCCACCGCGGTGCTGCCGACCATGTCGGCGCAGGCAGCGCGCAAGGAGATGACGGAATTCCGGGAGACCTTCTCTCTCGGCCTGCGGCTCGTGTTCTTCATCATGTTCCCTGCCATGGCCGGTCTGATCACGTTACGGGTCCCGATCGTGAACCTCATGCTCGAGCACGGACAGTTCGACCGGATCTCGACCCAGGGCACTGCGGCTGCCCTGCTCTTTTATGCCGTGGGACTCTGGTCCATGGCCGGAGTGCGGATCGTGGCGCAGGCATTCTACTCGCTCCAGGATACGAAAACCCCGGTCAAGACGGCGGTCGCTGCCCTGATCGCGAACATGCTCTTCAGTGCAGCCTTCCTGCTCTGGACCCCGCTGGCACACGGCGGCCTCGCGCTCGCCGCATCGCTTGCGTCCATGCTGAACATCGGCCTGCTCACCATACTGCTCCGGAAAAAGATCGGGAGGATCGATGCCGGCCGGATTCTCCGTTCGCTGTTAAAGATCATCCCCGTTTCGATCGCAATGGGAACGATCGGCTGGTGGGTCAGCAGGAACCCGGTCTGGGACGGTGCCGGGCAGCCGCTGTACAAGGCGCAGCTCCTCGGGGCAGGGATGGCGGCGAGCGTGTTCTTCTACATCGCGGCCATGTGGCTGCTCAGAAGCGAGGAATTGAAATTTCTCCGGGGAATGGTGAAAAGAAAAGCAAAGAGGTAATTCGGAATGCGAAATTCGGAATGGGGAATAAAAAAGAAAGAAACGTTTCCAACAGCTTTTGGATGGGCAGGGGTGGCTGCCTCGGACAAAGGCATCGTCAGGATCGTTCTGCCGAAGGCGAGCAAAAAAGCTGTTGAGGGGGAGCTGATCAGTGCGGAGTGCGGAGACTTGCACCCGCGTTTACGAGCGGAACCGCGAGTGCAGGGTGTGCGGAGTGCGGATAAAGCAGGGATCTCAGCGGGTAACGCTGAACAGCTATTGAGCAAGGCTGTTATTCTTCTGCAGAAATACTTCACCGGTGCAGTTGTTGAATTTGCCCTCCCGGTCGATATCCGCTACTATACCGCCTTTCAGCAGGCGGTCTGGCGGGCAGCAGCCAAGATCCCCTTCGCCGAAACACGTTCCTATGCCTGGATCGCCAAGAGAATAGGGAATCCGAAAGCCGCCCGGGCCGTGGGCCAGGCC
>MHEA01000216.1:0-133 GCA_001805085.1 Nitrospirae bacterium GWC2_57_9 | reverse complement strand
CCTGACACCGGGTGATCGGCTCAGCAGGTGCGCTGGGCGGTTTCTCGGGCGGGCTGGAGATGAAAAAGAAGCTATTGCTGTTAGAGACAAATGAGTAAATCCAGGACGGAGAGACCGGGACGCGGAGAAAAAC
>MHEA01000215.1:12024-12245 GCA_001805085.1 Nitrospirae bacterium GWC2_57_9 | reverse complement strand
TCACCGGATCGACTGTTTCAGGCACGGGAAGGTGTGATCTTCATTTATTTTTCTGACTTCAACCGTCCCATACCCCTCACCATTTCCCCCTGCGGCTCAAAACCCCTGCAACCAGCCTGTCGGGATGCTTTCGCTTCAACTTTCCGCGATTTGTGCGACAGAAATTCAATCTCCGCCATGCGCGAAGATCGACAAGGCCCGGTCGATAAGCTCGGGTAGAA
>MHEA01000215.1:11511-11969 GCA_001805085.1 Nitrospirae bacterium GWC2_57_9 | reverse complement strand
GAAGCCGGCTGGAAAGGTGCGGGAGATAATCAGCGCGAGAACGATCAGGAAAACCATAAGGACCAGGGTGGACCGGATCTGGGGAAAGACGCCGCGAACCAGGCCCTGGGTACGGCGGCGGTTGTTTGCGGATTTGATTCGCTCCCAGAGCGGTTCCTTCTTGAGCTCATCAAGGCTCACTTTCAAGGCGTCGTAGCCGCTGAAGAGCCAGAGAAAGGCGATGAGCGGCGCGTATAGCACGGTCACCGCAAAGATGGCTTCAACGATGAAGCGGGTATCGGAAGAATCCAAAGAGGGCCAGAACAGCAGGGTGACGGGGATCGTGACCGCAGCGAAAAGGCCGAAGACGGCCACTGTGGAAAAGAAACTGCCCTTGACCGGCTGGCCGTTCAGGAACTGGCCCCAGCCCGGAAAGAGCAGGGAGCAGAGGCCGGGATAGACATGGTTACGGATTCCCG
>MHEA01000215.1:11301-11499 GCA_001805085.1 Nitrospirae bacterium GWC2_57_9 | reverse complement strand
AGAGATCCAGAAGATCAGTATGCTGAAGAACAGGAATTCGGCCGACAGGAATGATCGGGAAGGAGAGACGTTATGGTCTCGTAAGGAAAGAAACAGGCGATCGCTGAATATCGCGGCAGCCATGGTTCCGACGATCAGCGCGATCAGAATCACCTGGAAGGCCAGGGATTTTCCGTGCTCTTTGTTGTAGTCCTGCCC
>MHEA01000215.1:0-11233 GCA_001805085.1 Nitrospirae bacterium GWC2_57_9 | reverse complement strand
CCTGCGGCCGTTTTGTCTTACGGGGCTTCAGGTACTCGTCGGGGTTTTTTATTTCCCAGACCTTTTCCATGTTATTCTCCGGTTCTTATTATAGCAAGGAGCGTGCAGAAGGTCGAGCAAGAACCTGCAATAATTAAAACCGTCAGTTTTCAGCGGCCCCATTTTTTGGTTTGCGCCTGCCGCACCCGGGTTGACATACCGCATATCGAAGTCCTTGATTTTTCCCCATTTCTATACTATTGTAGCGAGTACATACCTCACGCCCGCCTGGTTTCGTCCTTTCCTCCCTCTGTGGCCTCTGAGAACCTGATCCTGTTCCTTCGAGGGAATGAGACCATGAAAAAAATACTTGCCATTGCTCTGCTTATTGCCTGTTCCTGCTTCTTGCTGATCCGGGAAACTTCGGCTGAAGAGTTTACCCCTGCCGCCGGCCCCGATGTCAACGCTCCCCAGCCCGTCTCCGCCCCAACCCCGCAAGCCGCCGGATTAGACATCGCGGTCATTTCAAGAAGCACGATCACGGAGCTGACCGCGGGAGAGAATCTGCGTTACTACCGCAGCCTCGATGACTGGTTGATGAGGAGCATTGTCACCGATCTCGAGGACCGGGGATTGCGCGTAGATTTCGCCGAGACGGAAGACAGCCTGAAGAAAAAGGAATATCGGCATCTTCTGGCCTACAAAGTCGAGGACGTGGAGTTCGGCTTCAAGAACCCCTTCGGCCGCCATGCGAACGTCAGGGTCAGTTATGTTTTCCAAAAGCCGGACGGCAGGGTGCTTGCCTCGGGCGAGTACCGGGAGCACTCGAACAAGAGCTGGAAGAAATGCGCGATCAGCATCAGCAGGAAGGTGTCAACGGACGTAGCGAACGTGCTTTCAGGCAACCATCCGGCAAAAGCAGGCAACGCGGGAACGCCGGATAAAACAGTCGAAGAGCGCCTGAAGGAGCTTGATTCGCTCAAGGCAAAGGGCTTGGTGACGAAGGATGAGTACCGGAGCAAAAGGGAAGAGATTCTGAAGGACCTCTAGAACGTGTATTATTAACCACAGATGAACACGGATAAAACCAGGCAGGCCGCAGTTGGAAGCCGATAAGCGCAGATACCTGGACTAGAAAGGTCCGTATCGTCTTTTTTATTCGTGTCAATCCGTGTTGATCCCCTTGGCTTAGGGCTACGATCCGCGAGAAACTGCGTTAATCAGCGGCCGAACAGGTTCTGTTTTTTGCAAATTCTTAACTTGAGTGAGGAATTGACACGAATGTCTACATGCAAGGAATGCAGCGGAGAAGTGAGCCAGGGGGAGATCTTCTGCCGGCAGTGCGGCGCAGGAACCGCGTCGACGCCCGACTCGGCGGCCGGCACGGCACCGGCCGCGGACTCGAATGAGGAAGAACTTGCCCTGTTCGTGGGGAAGAATTCGGACAAGTATCTTCACAAGTTCCGGAGCTTCAACCGCAACGGGGCGGATTCCTTCGCCCTGACCTGGCACTGGCCCGCGTTCCTGGTCGGCTTCTGGTGGTTGCTCTACCGGAAGCTCTACCTCTGGGCAGTGCTCGACCTGGTTCTTGGCTTCATTCCCTACCTGGGGATCATCATGATGTTCGTCTTCGGCCTTACCGGAAATTACCTCTATTACAGCCATGCCAGGAAAAAACTGCAGGAGATCAACGCCGCGCCGGGATCGGATACTATCCGGACCGCGAGCATTGCCCGGGCAGGGGGGGTGAACAATGTGGCTGTCGTGCTGGCCCCGATACTGGTGATATTCATCGCCGGGATCCTCGCGGCCATCGCGATACCGCAGTTCTCCAGTTACCGGCTGAAGGCCTGGGACATGAAGGCAAAGCAGGAGATACAGGATGCCTGTACGCGGGGCGCGACCCTTTTCAATAGCCGGCCGGAAAAAATGGAGGTGAATCCCGATGACCTGCTGTATGCCGGCCTGGTCCGGTCGCCGGAGGTCGAGATGATGCTCCTGGACGGCAGGAGGGAGAGCTTCAGCATCAGCGCGAAGCATATCAAAGGCAGGACCACCTATTACACGGACCCGGCGTGCGCGCTGCGGGAGGAAAGACAGGCCCCGGACCAATAATGTCGCTTTGCGCGAGACGAGGCTTGCCTTACCCCGAGGCTGCTACGTGAATAGTATTTATAGACTGTAGCGAGGACCCCCGCATCATGCTGAAATTTTGCGCTTTGCATCCCGGCCCTTTCCAATTTGACTCGGACCTTTTCCTCTGCTATTCTCGCCTCATGGCCGGTCCTTTGCGAATGTGCAGTTTCTCGACCTTCCCTGGTATGAGCCGTCCGGTCCGGAGCATCGGCCGATGAACCCCTTCGAGATCATCGCTTACCCCCTCCTGCCGATCGCCGCTATGGAGCTGCTGCTGGGGTTCCTCCTGGTGAGCCAGGGCCGGCGAACCACTCCCGTGCACCGCTCAGTGGCGGCCATCGCATTTTTTTCCGCCGCATATTCGCTGAACACCGCTGTCATGTACCTCACGGCTTCGCGCGGCCTTGATTTCAATTTTTTCGCCCGGCTGAACTGGATCGGGTGGTTCGCCATTCCCGCCGGTTTTCAGTTCCTTTTCTACTTCAGGTCCGAAGCGAGCCGGGCCGCCCGCATCGCAGGATTGATTGTCTACCCCTACTGGGCGATCGTCCTGGCCTTGTGCCTGTTCACCGACCTGATCGTCACGCCCCGCTATTCGCTTATACCCTATGCCAACGATCCCGGGCCGCTCGAGACCCCCGCTCGCGTCATCGGCGCCTTGATGACCCTCTGGCTGATATTCGACCTGGTGCGGTTGAGGCGCCGGCTGGCCGGGATAAAGAAGTTCCAGCTGAATTATTTTTTTTACGGGGTGTTGATCTTCTCCTTCGCGGGCACAGCCATCGCCGGCCTGATGCCCGTGATCGAGGGCCTTGCCGTAGAGCCGGGTTTGGGCTCCTATTTCAGCCTCCCCTGGGTGGTCCTCACGTTCTACGCCATCGTCCGGCACAGCCTCTTCGAGATGCGCATCATCTTCTCGCGCACGCTTGCCATCATCATCCTGGTTCTGGCCTGCTCGGCCCTGCAATTCGCGGTGCTGTCCGCTGTAGCGCCCGCGCTGGGAACCGCCCTGTCGGTCTTCGTTTCCCTGTCGTTCCTCGGTTTTTTTCTGTTCGGAACTCCGGTCAGCGGCAAGATCCAGTCAATCGTCGACAGCCTGATCATCGGGGGCCGCTACCGGTATGAGACCCTGATGCGCGAGGCGATCGTGACCCTGAACTCCAAGAAGGAAGGGCCTGAACTGCTCGATTCCCTGATCGAGACTATCTGCGGCGGGCTTGGCGTCGCCGATGCGGGCATTTACCTCCACCGCGTCGAGGACGGGTTCGTGCTGCGAACAGGGCGAGGCAGCTTCCTGGACCTGAAGGATTCGCGCTCTCTTGCCGATATCGTACTGCAGAAACTGCAGGAAACCAACCGTTCGCTGGTCCTGGCAAACGTTGCCGGAGGGGGCGACGGCGGAACGTTTCAACTCACCACGTACCTGCGCGGAATAGGCGGAGAGGTACTCGTGCCGCTTTTATTCCAGCAAAGACTGCTGGGCGCGCTCATCCTGGGCCGGAAAACAAGCGGAGAGATGTTCGGGCAGAGCGACATCGGGTTCCTGGAAACGCTGGCCGCCCATGCCGCCAGCGCTCTTGAAAATGCCCGGCTGAATGACATCACCCGCAAGATCCGGTCGTCCCTCCGGGAGAGCGAGGAACGCTTCATGACGCTTGCCGAGGGGATGCCTGCTGCGGTCTTTATCCATCGGAACGCGTCGATAGTGTATGCCAATAAAGCGGCGGAGGATATGACCGGATACCATTCCAGCCAGCTGATCACGATGTCCATCAGCGACCTTGTCCATGCCGATTCTCCGTTCCCTGTGCATGCGAACGGTCCGGTCCGGGGAGGCCGGCAGAGGCACCAGGCCTCCCAGGAAGTGCGGGTGCTCCAGGAGAACGGGACCCAGCGCTGGGCTGTCATGAGTTCGGCGGTCATCGCATACGGGGAGCAGGCGGCCGTGATCGCCATCCTGTTCGATGTAACGGACCACAAGCAGACCGAGGGCAGGCTTCGGTATGAGCGGATACGGGACGCGGTGGAACGGATGGCGCAGTATCTTTCGGCGGACCTCGGCAGGCTGGTAAAGGACCTGCGGCATGTGGCAACGCTCCAGGAATACCGCGAAGACTGCCCGAGGGACCCCGGTCTCGAACGGAAGATCATCTCCACGCTGGAACAGGCGGAATTCCTGGTGCGGACCGTGAAGGAGTTCGGCGCGCGCCAGGAGTCGAAGCGTTCCCTTCAGGATATGAACGATATCGTCGGGAAACGGCGCTCCCTGCTGGCTGCCATGCTGACCGGAAAATGCGAGCTCGTGATACACCCCGGCACGGGACCGCTGCTCATCATGGCCGATCCGGCCAGGATGGAGAGCGCGCTCATGAACCTTGTACTGAACGCACGGGACCGGATGGTCCGGGGCGGCGCCATAACGATTGCCACGGGCCGTGCCGCGATGGATTCCGAGTTTATCAGGCGCGCCGGATACGGAGTGATAGGCGACTACGCCACGGTCTCGGTGCGCGATACCGGGGAGGAAATGACCCCGGATGAGCAGGAAAGGATCTTTGAACCGTTCTTCACGACGCGAGACGGCTGGCAGGGGAACGGCATGGGTCTGTCGATGGTTTACGATATCATCAAGGAACATCAGGGATACATAGCGGTAACATGCAGGCCGGGGCGGGACACTTCCTTCATCGTTTATCTTCCGCTCGTATCCGTCGGCAGCCGGTAAACCGGTTGATGGCAAAGAGCCGGAAGGATAACAGGCAAAGCGAATACGAGGCTCTTATTCAGCCGCAGATGCACGCCGATGAAGCACGGATAAAGCCACGGACCAACATCAGGGGATGTGTTGAACGCACGAACGCGGATACGACCAGGGCCGGCCATTGTCAAAGTATTCTTCCTTCTTAATCCTTATCCATCACCGTCAATCCGCGTCAAAGCTTTCTTGTCCTTTAAAAGATCGATCACTCATTCCTTGTCATCCGGCCCCGGGCCGGATGACGACCCTTTGATTTTTTTCTGTAACTTTTTCTGAAATAATTCGTCTTATGGGCGACAGTCCTGACGATTATACCCTGGCTTTTCAACTGCCCGGCAGTGGCCCAGAGGTCACGATTTGTTCGTGCCCGCGGCATGACGGTGCTGTCTTGTCCAAAGGAGGGCATTTTCGATGAAATGTTTCTTACGACAAGGAGCGGTCATCCTGCCGGTCCTGCTGGCAGCAGGCTTTCTTTTTCTGCCTCCTCCATCGCGAGCAGTTGAAACAGGGGGCAGGAGCCCCGGGGACCTGGCATCACCCGTGCGAATCGCAGAGATGGGCGATCTTCTGATCGTGAGCGACTACCGCGAAAAGGCGGTGTTCCTGCTCAACAAATTGAAGCTCAAGTCTGTCCGTTCCTTCCCGGTCAAGGGCGCACCCCTTGCCGTTGCTTATACCGGCGGTCGGATCCTTGTGGGCAATGAGACCGAAAAACGGATAGAAATGTATAATCCCGCCGGAAATAACCTGGGCGTTTTCGGGGGATCACGCGGCAACCGCATTCTTGCCAGGGATATGGCAATGGACGAGCGGTCGGACACGCTCTTCGTCGTCGATGGCCTGGACAGAACGGTCAAGCTTTTTGATCGCGAAGGAACGCTCATACAGACGATCATGTCCCGGGATATCGTGAACCCGGCCGGTATTGCTATCGATGCGGAGCGAAGCGAACTCTATGTAAGCGATTACGGTGATCCGTCGCTGAAAAATCCCGCCCTTGTCCATGTCTTCGACTATTCGGGCAACCTGCGCAGGGCGCTCTCCGGTCAACGAGCGGGCTTTTCCCGGCCCCAGGGAATGTCGTTCTCCGAAGACCATCTTTTCCTGGCAGACGGCGTACTCGGCAAGGTGCTCGTTCTGGACAGTTCCTCTGGGTCCCTGGCCAAGACCCTCGGCAGTTTCGGCGCAGAACCGGGCCAACTGATGCTGCCGCTCGACGTGGTGATCGACCGGTTGACGAAGGACGCGTACGTCACGAACAACCGTCCCGGCCGCATCGAACGGTTCCCCGGAGGAGGGCTGCTGCCATGAAACGCTGCCTGATACTGATCGCCGTGGTTGCTGCGGCAATGATTTCCCCCGGCAGTGCAAAAGCGCTGATCGCCGCTCACCAATGCAACTATTGCCATGCCGTTCATGGCGCAGCGGGTTCGGCACTGCTCAATGATACGCAGGCCGAAACGCTCTGTATGAGCTGCCACGGCCCCGCGGGCATATCGACACTCAAGGCCGAAGTTCATCTGAACGATCGGAACAGCGTTTATCCTGCATTTCGCATCACCTGCCGCACCTGCCACGATCCGCACGACAATGGGGGGAACTGGCTTGGCGGATCCAATATAAGACTGACGGGGAGCAGGCAGGATGCTACCGGGTATGCCAGGATCACGACGCCGAACAGCGGGGTTCGGGAAGTGGTCTTCGAGAGCCGGGGTTCCACGGCGGGAATGCCGACGCTCCATTCCTTCGCCGATGCCGACGAGGACGCAAACGGCTACTACGACGGCGTCTGCGAGACCTGCCACACCTTGACCAAGTTCCACCGGAACTCCGCCGCCGGGAGCCATAACCACAACACCGGGGATACCTGCGTGAGATGCCATCTCCATGCAAGCAATTTCGTGAAGTAGCAAATTAGGCCGCAGATGGACACGGATGAACACGGATAAAACCAGGCGAAAAGCAGCAAAGCTTTTGATCCTTTCGGTTTTTCAAGAATCTCCTGCCGTAGTTACCTCTTGGTTTTTCCTTTCTCCTCCGGTATAGTACCTTCCATGTCTCAACCAGTGGCCCTTCGACAACCGATCCTGATCCGTGATCTCCGGATCGATCCTCCGCTCCTGCTGGCGCCCATGGTAGGCCTTACCCACACCGCGCTCCGTCAGGTGATCTGCGATTTCGGCGGAGCCGGTCTGCTTTCAACGGAGATGCTTTCGGCAAGGAGCCTCCCTGTCGAGAATCCCGGAGTATCGCCCTACCTGATCCGTACCGCTTCTGAAAAACCGCTCTCCTATCAGATCCTGATCTCCTCGGCGCAGGAAGTGGCCCCGGCCGTGGACGCGCTGCATGCGGTCAACGCTGACGCCATAGACCTGAACCTGGGATGCCCTGCTCCTGCCGTTGCCAGGCGCGGTGCGGGCGCCGGGCTGATGGAACAGCCCGGGGAGGTCCGCCGGATCGCGGCCGAGGCGCGGAAGCTCACCTCCTTGCCCCTGACGGCAAAGATCCGGCTGGGCATGGATCTGGATATGGGGAGATTGCAGGATTTCTGCAGCATGCTCGAAGACGAGGGCATCGATCTGATCTCGGTACATGCCCGGCTCAAACAGGAGTCCTTTGCGAGGAATCCGAGATGGGAAATCATTGCCGGCATAAAGGAGCAGGTCACGATCCCGGTCATCGCCAATGGGGGCATATTCTCGGTCCAGGACGCGGAAAAATGCCTGCGCCTGTCCGGCGCGGACGGGCTGATGCTCGCCCGCGGGGCAGCGATAAGACCGTGGCTCTTTGCGGAGATCGCCCGGGAACTGTTCGGGTGCGCTGTTCCAACGCCCGCAGTGTCCCTGCCCGCGCTTTTCTGCAGGTTCGTCGATCTCCTGAACGAGCATTTCAGGCCGGAGCACCGGCTGGGCAGGCTGAAGCAGTTCATCCATCATTTTGCCCGGAACTACCAGTTCGGACACCACCTGGCATCCCGGGTCCAGAGCAGCGACAGCGTGGAGGAAGCCCGCGAACGGGCGGAGAGGTTCTTTGAAGATAACGAGGGATGCCCACCCTCATCCCGTCCTTCCCCCTGAGGGGGAAGGGGTAGCGGACAAGGATAATTCTATCGAATGCGGAGCGCGGAGTGAACGCAGCGCGAAGCGAGCCGAGGGACTTTAAGCTTTCGCCTCCCTTCTTGTCTTCGTGGCTCCGTGTGAAAACAGAGGCCTGAGCTTTTCCCCCGGTTTCGAGCCTTTCTTTCTTTGCGCATTTGCGGCTTTGCGAGAGAAAAAGAATTTAGGATTTTGATTCTCACGGAGAGCAAGTCAAGCGCTTTTCTCCGCGACCTCACCCGGCGCGCTCGCCCCGCCGGGTGCGAGAACCCTCAACGCCACCAAAGATCGGTGGCAGGGCCGCGCCTCCCGAGAGACAGGCCTTTACGAGGTTTTCGCCATTCCCAGCACAGCATCGATCTCCTCGCTGCTCATCGTTTCTTTTATCGCCAGTTCCCGTACCAGAAGCTCTAAGGTTTCCCGGTGCCTGGTCAGCAGGTCCAGCACCTCGGCGTAGGCCGAAGTGACGATGGAGCGGATCTCCGAGTCGATCTCTTTCGCTGTGGCATCGCTGAAGTTCTTCATCACCCCGCCATCGGGACCGGCCGCCTCGTTCCTGCCGAAGGCAACCGGGCCGAAGGCCTCCGACATGCCCCACTCGCAGACCATCTTTCGTGCCAGGTCAGTCGCCCGGGCAAGGTCGTTGCCTGCTCCCGTGGTCGTTGTCCGGTAGACCAGGTCTTCGGCGGCCCGGCCTCCCATCAGCACCTTGATGTGGCAGACCAGCATCTCCCTGGTATAGCAATGAATGTCCTCTTCCGGGATCTGAACGGTCACGCCCAGGGCGCGGCCCCGGGGGATGATCGAGACCTTGTGCACCGGGTCGCAGCCCGGGATGAGTTTCGCAGCCATCACATGGCCGGCCTCATGCCAGGCGGTACGAAGCCTGGCCGCATCGGACAGGACCAGGGATTTCTTTTCGGCCCCCATCAGCAGCTTGTCCTTTGCCGCCTCGAAGTCCTCCATGTCCACGGCAGGCTTGCTTTGGCGCGCGGCCTGGATGGCGGCCTCGTTCACCACATTTGCGAGGTCCGCTCCGGAGAAGCCCGGTGTGCCACGGGCGATCACGTGCAGGTCCACGCCGGCGCTCAGGGGCACCTTCCGGGCATGCACTTTCAGGATATCCTCACGCCCCCGAATATCGGGCGCGCCGACGGATACCTGCCGGTCGAACCTGCCGGGCCGCAGCAGGGCCGGGTCGAGAATCTCCGGCCGGTTCGTGGCTGCAAGCACAACGATGCCCGGGTTCACCGTAAAACCGTCCATTTCCACGAGCAGCTGGTTCAGGGTCTGGTCTCGCTCGTCGTTGCCGCTGCCGCCTGCTGCATCGCGTTTTCGGCCTACGGCATCCAGTTCGTCAATAAAGATGATGCAGGGGGAGTGCTTTTTTGCCTGCGTGAACAGCTCCCGTACGCGGGCGGCGCCCACGCCCACGTACATCTCCACGAATTCAGAGGCTGAATGAGCAAAAAAGGGGACCCGTGCCTCGCCGGCCACGGCCCGGGCAAGGAGGGTCTTGCCGGTGCCGGGAGGGCCGACGAGCAGCACGCCCGTGGGCATCTTCCCGCCCAGCCGGGAAAAACGGCTTGGATCCTTCAGGAACTCCACAGTTTCGACAAGATCGTCCTTCGCCTCTTCGGCTCCGGCCACATCCTGGAACAGGGTCCCCGATTCCTTCGGGTTCACTGCCCTGGTCTTGCTGCCGCCGAACACACCGGTCTTCTTCATGATGAAGAACAGGGGCACCAGCATCAGCAGGCCGATCCCGAGCTCCACCCGGCCGGTGTGCGAGTCGGCAGGTTTGGCTGAAAGGTCGATGTTCTTCGCCAGAAGCAGTTTCGACAGCTCTGCATCCATGGGTCGAAAGAGCTCATAGGAGGCCCCGGACCGTGCGACGGCAGTTATGGCATCGCCTTCCATCCGGACGCTTTTGATCTCCCCGGCATTTACCTTGTCCACAAAGACGGTATAGCTGATCCTTCCGCGTTTCTGGATCTGGTAATGCCTCCAGATAAGGATCCCGCAGATGAGCAAGGCGGAGATGGCGAGAAAGGCGGATAATTTGATAATCAGTATGCGTGTACTATTTTTCATTCGTTACCTCAAAAATAGGCTGGACCCTGCGGCAGGCAGCGGTCCTCGCAGGTACCATAGCATGGACAGACGCCTTTTTATGTGACCCGGCTCACGTTGCTGCTGTCAATTCGCGTGCTTTTCCGCCATTGACAAACCCCCGAATCCCGCATAAGATATCTCTGTATGAAGGCACCCGAATTTCTCAAGCTCTTCCCCGCGTTCCGGAACACCCCGGACAGCCTGCTCCGCGACTTCCTTGCCGCGGGCAATCTTCAAACCGTGCCCGTCGGGACCCAGATCTATCGCGAGGGCGACGTCTGTTCGGGCATTGCCTTCGTGATCTCCGGCGATATCCGGGTCTATAAGATAGGCCAGAGCGGCCGCGAGATCACGCTCTATGAGATCGGCCCGGGGGATACCTGCATCCTGAACGCATCGTGCATACTTTCCGGGAAGACCTATCCGGCCTATGCCCTGGCGGCAGCGGAGAGCGAGGTGCTGCTCTTCCCGGCGCCTGTCTTTCACCGGATGGTGGCCGAGTCGGAGCAGATGCGCAAGTTCGTCTTCACGATCATGAACGAACGCTTTACCACGGTCATGGAACTGGTCGAAGAGGTGGCTTTCGGCAGGATGGACCAGCGGCTGCTGGATTACCTGGTCGAGAGGTCGGGGAACGGACACCTGGAAACGACCCACCAGAAGATCGCCAATGACCTGGGGACCTCGCGCGAGGTCGTGAGCCGCCTGCTCAAGGATTTCGAGCGGAGGCAGCAGGTCAAGCTTTCCCGGAATTCCATATCCATTCTCAAGTGATCGTATTTGGTTTGTTGGTATTTTGGGTACATCAGAGAAAACAAACCTGAAACATTTGACACTGATAACGGCGGATCGAGATCTGATTCAGACGGATAAGATCAGTGAAAATCATATTTCATCGGCTTTTTTCTGTGTCAAAGCTTCTTGGTTTCTCATCCTCTCTGGGTGTCTTCAACTTTCTTGGCAAAAGAACCACTCGATGTTAGCGTTGTCCCGTCCCTTTTCCCCAGTGTGACTTAGTCACAGACCCCTTTCTTCTCCTGTGCTATCGTTTATTCAAAAAGGATTTTCCTTTTCGGGATTCCTTTGAAACAAGAGCATATCTTTTCCAGCGAGCGGTTTATTGCCAACAACGGATTTAGGTCAAAGGAGG